>CAMPGT010000029.1 GCA_946885665.1 uncultured Chitinophagaceae bacterium
TTACTCGTCACCGATTTTAAAGGCATTACTGAAGAGCTGCTGCATCGTTGCAGCGAGAAAGGAATAGAGATGCGCCCCACAGAGGGGCTCAGAACACCCTTTACCCAGGCAATTTACTGGAGGCAATCGCGCACGAGGGAAGAAATACAAAAGAAAGTGGCGCAGCTCAAGAAGAATCGTGCGCATTTTCTTGCAGATTGTATCGAGAGCGTTGGGCCGCGCAATGGGCCGCATATTACGAATTGCATTCCCGGGTACTCATGGCACCAGTGGGGTGAGGCCGTAGATTGCATGTGGGTAGTAAACAACAGGGCGGAGTGGAGCCTTCGCAAAAAAATAAACGGCATGAACGGTTACTCCACGTATGCGTTGATTGCAAAACAGCTCGGGCTGGACGCGGGCATGCTGTGGCGAAGATTCAAAGACGCGCCCCATGTGCAGTTGAGACCGGCCGCCGATCCATCAAAGCTTTATTCGCTTCGCGAAATAGATCAGGCAATGGAACAGCGGTTCAGCAATGAACCGCCGCCTGCCGGCTAAACCTTTACGTCAGTATGTTTCTATTATATTTTCAACGCTGCCGAAAAACTTTTTCAACTGCAGCCTCGACCGGTGCAGATACACTTTCACCTGCGTGATGTTCAGCCCGGTAATGGCTGCTATTTCCTCGTATGAATATCCCTCCCAGTCTTTCAGCAAAACCAGCGTACGTTGTATGCGGGTTAATTGCGAGAAGGCAATCTCCAGCCATTTTTTGTGATCGTCGCTGCGGTTTTGGTACAATGGTCTTTCAGTTAGCGTGACCCTGTTATGTTTTTTCCTTAGCTGGTCGATCATTTCATTATAGGCGACCGTGAAAAGAAATGATTTGCTGGTGACGGTATCAACCGTTTCTCGTTTTCGCCACATTTTTTCAAACGCCGTTTGCACTATATCGCGGGCATCCTCCCTGTTTTTTATGTTTTTCAGGATGAACCTGTATAGGCCGTCTGCATGAAGCCGTACACACTCGTTATAATCCCTGTCGGTCATGTACCGGTTAAAACATGCCGTGTGCCATTTGCTTACAACGGTGATTTTCAATCACTTTGTAAAACGTGAAGGAAATGTGAATGCCCGCTTTTGATACGAACGGTGATTTTTTTTGATACAGTAGCCGTTTCAAAACCGTACAGCACAATACAAGTAATTACTCCGGATGCCATTGGTTAAGAGCAGGTTAACGTTCTGGCACCGCTTTGGTTGTCCCAGGGCGTAACCTCGTAAATTCGGCACATGCTCAAAATCTATTTCAAATCCGCTTTCCGGCAACTGAGAAAAAATAAGTTGTTCAGCGTCGTGAACATTGTTGGATTGTCAACCGGCCTTGCCTGCATCATGGTACTGGCCGTGGTGAGCTACCAGTTTCTCGGCGCCGACGCTAACATGCGTGAGATCGACAAGATGTACTACCTGAAAACAAAAGCGCCGGACGGAAGTGAATTTTCCATGACCACGTATCCGCTGCTTGGTGAGATCGTAAAGAAATGTCCCGAAGTGGAAGCGGCTTCGCATATACAGCAGTGGTATTATCCGTGGCTGAAATATGGAAATAAAGAGTTCCAGGAAACCACCACATTTGTGGATACTGGATATTTTGATGTTTTTCGTTTCCCCTTTAAATACGGCGATCCATCTACTGCGCTGCGTGATAAATTTTCTATTGTACTGTCTGAAGAGATTGCGGAAAAATTTTTCGGCAGCGGAAATCCCGTAGGAAAAATTATCGTGGCCGACGACTCATTGCAATTGATGGTAAAAGGCGTGCTTGAACATGTGCCTTCGAACTCGACGGTAAGGCCTGTTGTTTTAATTCCCACAGCCATACTTGCATCCGACGCCGGTTTCCGTTCGTCTGCCGGCTGGTACAATACCTTTGCCTCGAATTATTTAAGAATCAGGAAGGGCAGTGATGCGAAAACGCTCAATGCTAAAATTGAAGAGATCGTTAATCTCAATTACGCACCGGAGCACAAAGGCAACAAAGTGATTGCGGTTCCCTTTAAAAAGATAACGGAAGAGGGAGCGGCCATCACCGGTGTAATCGTCAAAGGGGCTGTAACAGCGGGCATTTTTATTTTATTGATCGTTCTTGTCAACCTGGTGAACCTGAATGTTGCAGGCATGTATTCACGATCGAAAGAAGTGGCTGTGAGGCAAATGATCGGCGGCAACAAAAGAAATATCGTTTTCCAGTTCTGTATTGAGAATGGCCTGATCGTGGGCATTTCCATTCTACTGTCGTGGTTGATATTTTCGTTGCTGCTGCCGGCGGTGTCGGCGATTATAAAAGATAATTTCGGGGAGATAGAAATCGGATTGGCGAACGACTACCCGCTCATCATTCTCTTCGGGGGACTCTGCATTTTCTTTACCATCATTGCAGCAGCCGTGCCTGCACAGCGGCTGACTGCTATCAGAGTGACCGATGCTGTTAAGGGAAAATTGAATTCCGGCAGTTATCGCAGCAGTGGCATCAGGAATATTTTTATTGCCGTGCAGTTTGCGCTTGCCATTACAATTATTTGCATTTCGGTGATTTTTAGCCGCCAGATTGCGTTTATGAAAACGTCTTCGCTGGGATTTAATAAGGAGAACGTGGCGGTAATAAATCTCGACATGGCCTTTCGTGATCCTGCATCTGCAGGTACAAGGTTTGAAAGCATTATCAATGAACTTAAAAAGAACCCGCACGTCAGGGCAGTGTCAACGAACCGGGTTATACCAACGCAGTACGACCAGAGTTATAACGGTTTTTATGACCCTGTTACAAATGTGGAAGTGAGCCTCCGCCAGGCGCCTGCCGATGCCGGCTATATCAATGTGTATAAAATACCGTTGGTGCAGGGACGAAATTTTGACGACCGCCTGGGAGCATCGCAGAAAAATGCCGTTCACATTAACCGCACAGCCATGGAAGCCTTTGGGTGGAAGAATGCGGTTGGAAAGCAGATAAAGGCAAGGGGAGAAGACGAAACTTATACCGTAGTGGGCGTACTTGAAGACTTTCACTACCAGGATCTGCAAAACTGCATTCAGCCGATTATTCATGGATACAATGGCAAGCTTTCGCTTAATAACCGTTTCCTGAGTATTCGTACCGACGCGGGATATGTGAAGCCCGTAGTGGCGCAATTAGAGCAGCAGTTCAAAACAATGCCCTCGCGCCGCGGCTTCAGCTATGAATTAATGAGCGATAAAGTAGACAAGCAATATACCTTGCTGGAAGGCGTGTTGAAAGTAACCAACGGAATTGCTTTGCTAACGATCGTGATTGCCTGCATGGGCATGTTTGGGTTGATTGCCTTATTTGCAAAACAGCGTGTAAAGGAGATAGGCATTCGCAAGGTGCTTGGAGCGAGCGTGGCGGCTATTATCAGGTTGCTGTCGAAGGATTTTTTATTGCTGGTAGGGGTTGCCATCCTTGTTGCCACGCCTGTTGCGTGGTACGTAATGACCCGCTGGCTGCAGGATTTTGCCTACAGGATCGATATTCAGTGGTGGATGTTTGCGATAGCGGGCGGCGTGGCGTTGATGATAGCAGCGCTGACCATAAGTTTGCAGGTGGTAAAAGCCGCATTGGCGAACCCTGTAACGAGCCTTCGAACAGAATAAGCCTGGTGGTGTTAGAGCCGGAGGGCTACTTTTCCGTAAACGCTTCGTGGGATGGGCCGGGTATTGAATTCTGTATGCCTTTTGCTGGCCAGGTTCTGGCCCACAACAGAAAATTCCACCCGCTTATATGTGTAAGCCAGCCGGGCATCGAATGTAAAATATGCGGGCACTTTTTGGGTAGCGAGACTTGCCGGGATGTAATCGAGATACCTCGCTGCAACGTCAAAATCGAAGCTTGAGAAATTGGCCATCGACTGCAGCATGAACTGGTTTTGCACATCGTTCGCCAGGTAGGAGGGATCGAAGGTATGACCCGGTTTGGCTTCCAGTTTTTTGTCGAAATAGGTGTACCCGCCGCGAAGCCGCCAGTTGTTGAGCACCTGGTACGTGCCGCTTAGCTCTGCGCCCCACGACGTTCCCTTCGTTCCGTTTTGAATTTGGTAAGTCAGTGTTCCGGGAACCGGTTCCAAACTGTAAATATCGTTGTAAACATTGTAAAACGTTGCCAGCGAAAAAGTGGATTTGTTGTTCGGCTGCATACGGTAACCTGCTTCGTATGCATAAACTTTTTCGGACACTACATCCGGTCCCCCTGCTACGCTGAAAACTGTTGGTGGTTGAGCTTCGGGCGGAGAAAAATAATCCGCATCCACCCGGCTCGGTGTGCGAACGGCCCGCGAGATGGCGGCCCACAGCAGATCCCTGTCCTTAACGGTAACGTGCCCACGAATACTCGGCTGTACTTCAATTCCCGTGTAAACGTTGTGCGATATTTTTGTGCCCAAGGTTAATTTGAAGCTGCTTGAAACCGAAATTTCATCCTGTATAAATGAGTTTACCAGGTCAAGATTTTTTGTTTCCGGCAGAATGGCAACGTTGTTGCCGTTGGAGACGAATTTGTCTTTAACTCTTCTGTAACCCAGTCCCCATAGAATTGTGTGGCGCTTTGCCACCGCAACCCGGTGCTGGAAGTCGATGTCGAAGGTGTTGATTTCATCGGAGTTGCCGTTTGGCGCATCCTCTCTATAATACCTGTCGTAGTACGCCTGCAGCGTCATATCGGAGTTCTCAGAAAATCGCTGCCTCCATCTGCCGAGCAAATTCTGACCGTTGAAGTCGGAGTTGCCGCCGGTATAGCCAATCGCCCCTCCATAATAGTCGCCCTGGACGGTGAACGTGTTTGATTTTTTGCCTGCCCAATTCATTTTAAAACCGCCCTGTGTATTTTTCCAGGCATCATCGGCGGCGGAGGTGCCGTCTGGTGCTAATGAGCTTTTGCGGTCAAAATGCTGTCCGTACACTTTATAGGACATCTTCTCGCCGATTTTTCCGCCCCAGCGTGCAGCGAACTCGTCCTTTATGAAGGATCCGCCGAGCGCCGAAACATACAGCCCCTGCGTTTCCGCGCTGTTTTTAGTGATGATATTGATTACGCCATTCACTGCATTCGCTCCCCATAAAGTGGCTCCCGGTCCGCTGATCACTTCGATCCTTTCCACATCCTCCAGCAAAACGTTTTGAACATCCCACAGCACGCCGGCAAATAAAGGGGTGTACACGGTGCGGCCGTCTATCATCACCAGCAGCTTATTAGCAAAAAGCGTGTTGAAGCCACGCGCACCGATGATCCATGCGTTTGAGCTCATTTGCGAAACCTGCAGGTTGGATACCAGCCGCAGGGCTTCGGCGATATTGGTAGCGCCGGAGTTGCGAATGTCTTCGCCGGTGACCACCTGGATGGCGGATGCAGACTGCGTAAGTTTTTGCGGCGTTCGTGTAACGAGCGTAACCCTGAGGTTCATCAGCTCTTCTATCGATAATTTTTTGAGTTCCGAGGCTGACAGCTCTCGTTCCTGGGTAAACGCTGACGGGATAATTGACAGCGATATATAGAATAAGATGAATAACGATTTGTACAGTTTGACCTTCATCGCTAAGCAGTTGTTTTTCACAAATATTGTAACGAACCCAAAAATGCTATAAACCATGTTTATGCGTAAATCGTTCCTCAAGTTAGGGGATTCTGAAATTGCCGGACATTACAATTGCCCGGGAAAGTGAATTTTTTCTTTTCTCTATGTTATGCTGATGGTGCTTTTTATTAGTAAATTACCCATTGATGAACACGAAGTCTTTTACCCTCCAGGTGAGCTCCGACATCGGTAGTGTTTCCGCAGAAGCCATCGTTCCGGAAAACCCTTATTGCATCATCACGCTGGCCCATGGGGCCGGTGCAGGTATGAACCATGCTTTCATGGTTTCGCTTGCCAATTTGCTTGCCGCCAAAGGAGTTGTTACGGTTCGCTTTAATTTTCCATCCACCGAAAATAAAAAGGGAAGACCCGATGTGCCGGCGGTGGCACATAAGACAATCGCAGCAGCCATAAAAAGTGCCCGGGAACTGTTCCCCTCGCTGCCTTTGTTCGCATCCGGCAAGTCGTTTGGCGGCCGTATGAGCTCACAATACCTGTCGGCTCACCCCGACGCTGGCGTAAAAGGGATAATTTTCTTCGGCTTTCCTCTTCATCCTCCCAAAAAACCGTCCACCGAACGTGCCGAACACCTTAAAGATGTTCACCTGCCGATGCTGTTTTTGCAGGGCACGCGCGATGAGTTGGCTACGTGGGATCTGATAGCAGCCGTATGCGCTGCGCTGCCGCAATCGACCCTGGTGAAAATCGAAAAGGCAAATCACATGTTTAAAGCCGGCAAGCAGGATACCGTGTCAATTCTTGCCGATGCCACCGATGAATGGTTGACTAATCAAATTACGCCGCCAGTGTCATGATTTATTTTTTCATCAATATTCCGGACAACGAACTTGCAACGCTGGAAGGTAAGCTGCCAAGGGGCAGCTACTGCTTCTTCCAGGTACAAAGTACCTCTACCCGTTACTATGGCATGATTAAAAAAGATGCCTTCTCTGTATTAAAGGAGTCGCTGACGCCGGAAACGCGGCAGAACCTGGAGATTCTCGATAAAAATGTGTTCCAGCTTTTTTTCCTGCAGAACAATTCCGATAATATTTCTTTTTTGGGCAACAGGCGGCTGATCATTCATCTCACCTCTACGTCAGAATAGCGGCGCCCGCCGGCTTTTCGAAAAAAATAGCATGAGAAATATTAAAAAATGGGCATGACAGCATGGAAAAGTACGGTTCAATCACTTTCATTTAGTAAATTAGGACCACTGCCTGACTCATGACTAACAAACGACTTGCCATTTCGCTGATCCTGACCGTGTTCCTTATGCAAACTAAGGCACAGGACCTGTATGATTACAACAAGGTACTCATACCCCTTCTCGATAAAAATTGCTATAGCTGCCACAACACTGGTAAAACCAAAGGCGGCGTTAATCTCGAAAATTACAAGGAAAAGGACAGGGTGATCAAAAACGGCCAGTTGTGGCTCAAGGTGGTTGACCAGATAAAAACACGTGCGATGCCGCCAAAATCGGAGGGGCATCTTTCCGAAAAGGAGTACACAACGCTTGTTGACGGCATTAACGGCATACTTCAAACGTCGCTGGAGGAAAAAAATCCCGGCAGGGTCGTCATCAGGCGCCTCAGTCATAACGAATATCATTACACGATGCTCGACCTGCTGCAGGTTGACTTCGATGCAAGAAATTACTTTCCTTCCGACGGTTCGGGAGGCGGCGGGTTCGACAACCAGGGCGGGGCACTGTTCTTTACACCGTTAAAGCTCGAAAGATATTACGATGCCGCCGACTCGATCATGAGCCAGGTTTATCATGACGAATCGTTGTGGCGGAAAGTGGTTCCCGTGGTATACACCCATACCTGGTACGAAAGGCTGTTCAACTGGGTCCTTTCACTGTTCAGCGACAATTTCACCAGGTTCAATGCGCCCGAAACGGCCGCAGAAAAAGTGATCGTTCCGTTCGCCACCAAAGCATACCGCAGGTTTTTAAAGGATGATGAGAAGACCAAGCTGATGGACCTGTTCAGCAAGGTGTACGCCGGCAAGGATTCCATTGCGGATCCCCGGCGTTTCAACGAAAGCATTGCGGAAACATTTAAAACAGTATTGATCTCTCCAAATTTTTTATACCGCGTGGAAGAAGAGCCTGAAAAAGAAGGCGCTTACCCGCTCAGCGATTTTGAAGTGGCCAGCAGGCTGTCCTATTTTTTATGGAGCAGCATGCCCGACCAGGAGCTGTTCGACCTCGCTTATGCAGAAAAGCTGCACGACACGGCGGTGCTCGACGCGCAGGTACGCCGCATGCTGGCCGATCCGAAAGCAAAAAGATTTGCAGAAACGTTTTCGTCGCAGTGGCTGGGCATTACAAAGCTTATAGATGACCAGCCGATCGTGGATCCAAAAAAATATCCCAGGTTCGATATGCCTTTGCGGCAGGCGCTGTACAGGGAAACGGTGGAATATTTTTATTATGTACTCACCGGCAGTAAAAATCTGCTCGACCTCATCAGCAGCAACTACACCTTTGTGAATGAAGAGCTTGCTGATTATTACGGCATCGAAGGGGTTAAGGGCAATAAATTTCAAAAAACGGTGCTCACCGATTCTTCGCGCGGTGGTGTGCTGGGCATGGGAAGCGTGCTATCCACCACGTCGTTCCCGTTGCGCACCAGCCCGGTAACCAGGGGAAAATGGGTGCTCGAGCAACTGCTTGGTATTTCGCCGCCTCCTCCGCCGCCAGTGGTAGCTGAGTTAACCGAGGACCCCACGGCACACAGCCAGCTCGGGTTAAAAAAGATATTGCTGCGGCACAGGTCCGATCCGGCCTGCCAGTCGTGCCACGTGAAAATGGACCCGCTTGGCTTCGGTCTTGAAAATTTTGACCCGGTAGGAAAATGGCGCACCTCCTATGGCGAGGCGCCGGTGGACGCCGGTGGCGTAATGGTTGATGGCAGCACGTTTAACGGCCCCGCCGAGCTCAAACGCCTGTTGCTGAAAGAAAAGCAAAAGATCGCGCGCAACTTTTCATCCAAGATATTATCGTATGCACTGGGACGATCCACGTTGTTTGCTGATGAACCGGCATTGCGCAGACTGGATGCATGCCTGCTCGAAAACAATTTCAACCCGCAACTGTTTTTGATAGAAATAGTGAAGAGTTATCCTTTCCTGATGAAGACCAACGACTTTGAAAAGAAATCAACCAGTTAATATGCAAAAGAAGTGGCAAATATCACGCAGGAGAATGTTAAAAGGACTCGGGGTATGCATTGCGCTCCCTTTTCTTGACGCTATGGGCTTTCCCGGATCCGGCTATTCGGCAAAAAAGCCGCCGGTGAGAACGGGCTTTCTCTTTATGCCGAACGGCGTGCATCCCGATCATTGGACACCCTCAACTGTTGGAAGGAATTTTTCGTTGAGCAGGCAGCTTGCACCGCTGCACGGTTTTGAAAATGATATCCAGGTGCTGGGTGAACTGATGAATCACAATTCCATTTTCCAGGGCGCCGACGGACATTATGCGAAGTCTGCCAGCTTGCTCACGTGCATGCCCATTAAGCAAACTATCGGTGATAATATCAATAGTGGCGGAATTTCTGTTGACCAGTTAATTGCGAATCATATAGGAAATGAAACATTATTCCCTTCGCTTGAATATGGGCTTGACAGGATAACTACCGGCGTGGATATAAACGTCGGGTTTACGCGGCTGTACGGTTCGAGCATCTCCTGGAAAACACCCGTTCAGCCGATGTCGAAGGAAATCGATCCGCGGATGGCGTTCGACAGGTTGTTCCGCTCGTTTATACCGGGAAAGAAACCCGAATCCGATCCATTCAAGCAAAGCATACTTGACGTTGTGCTGGAGGACGCCAATTCACTTAAAAAGAATCTCGGCCGTTCCGACCAGGATAAATTGTCCGAATACCTCGAATCTATTTACAGCGTTGAAAAAAGAATTTCCAACAAAGCGAACCTTGAAAAGTTTTCGGAAAAAATCACGCCCGACATTAAAAAAGAATTGATCCGCGTGAACCAGAATATTGATGAATATGTTGAAATGTACGGCGGTGTGGACGTTACTGAGAAAACGCGCCTGATGTTCGACATCATAACCCTGGCATTCTGGAGCGATGCCAGCCGCGTGAGCACCTTTATGTTCGGCAACTCGGTGAGCAACCGTAATTTTACCTTCCTCGACGGAGTTCATGGCAACCATCACTCCATCTCTCACCACATGAATAAGAACGAAACGCTTGAAGAATATTTGCGTATTTCGGCGTGGCACATCGAGCAGTACGCTTACCTGTTGGGAAGGCTGCGCGGCATCAAAGAAGGAGACGGCACACTGCTGGATAATTCGATGATCATGTTCACTTCCGACCTTCGCGACGGAAACAGGCACGCGCCCAGCAACCTGCCGATCGTGTTGGCGGGCAAAGGTGGTGGAAAGCTGAAAACAGGACAAAACATCATATTCAAGAAAGAAACCAACCTGGCCAATCTTTACCTGACCATGCTGCATGCGCAGGGTATCAACATACCCCAATTTGCAGACAGCAAAAAAACGTTATCAGAAATACTTGCCTGAAAATAATTTACTACACCCATTGAAGCCCTCCGTATCAAACAAACGCCTGGCGCTTGCCGTGATTTTTTTTGTGCCGGCTGTGATATTGCTGGCGTTGCCATTTTATACACCCGGAGACGTGCCCTACCTGATGCTGACGATTGGGAGGTTTCACCCGGTAATTTTGCACTTCCCGATCGTGCTGATTATTGTTGCGATGATCCTGGAGCTGTTGCGCAGGTCAAAGATGTTGCGTAAAGCCGATTACATCATCACCATTATTCTTGTTGCCGCGGCTTTGTCGGCGGTGGTGGCGATCGCTTCGGGATATTTGCTCTATGCTTCCGGCGATTATTCGGGGTCTTTGCTGCAACGCCACTTATGGTTGGGCGTTATTACAGGGATTTCCATATTGGTCACATCATCGTTTTATTTCCTGAGCCGTAATTCAAAAAGATTTTATCCGTTTTATTTTGCGACGTTGCTTATCAGTAATGGCGCCGTGGCGTATACCAGTCATTTGGGTGGGGCGCTTACACACGGCGAAAATTATTTGAGTGAATACCTGCCGCTTATCAGAGCCGACGTACCCGAAGTTGAAGTGAAGGCTGAATCGGAAATGCTGGTGTATGATGATGTCATCGTTCCTGTTTTTGAGGCAAAGTGCATGGGTTGCCATAACGACAGCAGGTCGAAGGGAGAACTGTCGATGGTTTCATTGCAGAATATTGTAAAAGGAGGGGAGAGTGGAGCGGCGGGAATCGTGCCGGGCATCGCTGATAGCAGCGAACTTTACAGGCGCCTTATTCTTCCTGAAGAGGATGACGAACGCATGCCGCCAAAAGGGAAAACACCGCTAACCGCTTCGGAAACGGCACTGGTCAAATTATGGATAAATGCCGGTGCAAACACAAAGGTGCGCGTTGAAGATGTTCGCGCAGACAGTACCGCAGATGCGATGGTGAAGGAAATATTGCCGCAGTTGAAAAGGTATCGGAGAAGGCAGCAGATCGCCGATTTGGAATTTAAGCAATTGCAGCAAGAATTGAACGAGGTGGCCCGGCGATTGAATATCACTATCGAGCCCGACACTACAGCCGATGAGAACCTGTTTGCAGTGACGATGAGGTTCCCGCCGGCGCCTTTATCAAACAGCCAGTTACGTGAACTGGCGCCATATGCGAAAATGTTTTCAAAATTATCACTGGTGGCAAGTGGAATAGAAGATGACGGGTTGTACCACATCGGCAAAATGGAAAATGTGAAATCGCTGTTTCTTCAAAAAACAAAATTGAATGGTACCGGATTGGTTCATCTTCAGCAGTTGCAAAACCTCGAGGTGCTTAACCTTTCGTTCACAGATGTGGATGATAAGGCGGTTCTTGACCTGTTGAAGATTCCTAACCTTCGTGAAGTGTATCTCTATCGTACAAAAGCTTCAACCGAAGTGATAAAGGCCCTGCAGGAATACCGGCCCTCCCTGAGAATACTAATCGAAGAAGGACCTTATCTGTAAACTTAGCCCGCAGTTGCAAGGTTTATTGTGTGTACCCTTTTTCTTTCAGGCGTTCCATGACTTTGAGGCCTACTGACTTTCCCCATGCTGCGCCCGCTTCCATCGATTCACGCACCATGAGCGGCTGTACTTCTGCCAATTTCTTTCCCGCCGGTGAAGTATAGAATGTTATCAGTGCATCGAGATCTTTATCGGTTAAATATTTGTCATATACCGGCAACATCAGTTGAATGAGGCCGTCGGCAGTAAGTTCTTTTCTGAATTCGTTCCAGAACGTAGTATCCACTGAACTGTAACTCTTTTTATATGTCTCGATTAAGTTATCCATCATCGTATTGAAAATCTTCGTTGTACCCGCAGCATCCAAATACTTCCGGATCATTTCTGATTTTTCGGGCGATTGGCTAAAAGCGTTGCAGAAGCAAAATAGGATAAGGGCAGCCGTAAGGGTTATGCGCATGAGTTTTAGGTTTGAGTTATCGGTTAGCGTTGTCCGAGTGCTTTTTTAAAATAACGTCCCTGCATGGTTGGCGTGAAATCCCAGTTTTCGATCATCATCGGCGCCCATTGCGGGTCGAACACCCACACTACATAAGAAATATTGTTCTCCCTGGTATATTGAGTAATGGCATCGCCATACGAGTCGTCGCTGATCACTGGTACGTGCGCACCACGATCGTCCTTTCCGCAATACCCGATCTCCGTTAAGATCACCGGGTATTTTTTCGCTGCAAATCCCCAGTCGGCGGTCCATTGGGGCTCCCACGGTTTCTGCCGTTTCATAGGGTAGGGGTGGCTAACATAAGCAATGCCTTCTGCATCTATCGGATCGTCGGCTATCGGAGTAAGGTCGTACGCCCAGTTAAAGCCTGCCACCAGTGGAATCGTTTTCGCACCGTTCTTCCTGATGGTTTTGATCATCTGTTCATTTATTTTTTTCCAGTCGCTCCAACTGCAGTTCCCAAATCTTTCGCCACTGACAGTCGGCTCATTATACAATTCAAAAAAAGCGACCGTGGTGTTGTCTTTGTATTTGTTAGAGATGACGTCCCAGAAGTCGAGCGTTTCTTTCTTTGTCGTGATATACGACGGCGCCTGGTATTTTTCGAGGCATAGGTTGCCGATGCTGTGCCAGTCAATCACAACGTACATGCCCAGATCTCCGGCATATTTTATTCCTTTGTCCAGCATCTGCAGATACGCATCCTTTCCAACCTTTCGCCATGCTGCAGGATGCACAGGAAACCTTACCAGGTTTGCGCCCCAGCTTTTGATCTCTTTGAAATACTCCTCGTTCCAATGGCCGTCGCTCGTCAGTTTTTCGGGATCGCTTGTATTGACGCCATGAAAAATGATCATCGTATCGTTCACCATGAATTTATTGCCCTCAACGCTCACGCGCGACAAACTATTTTGACCGGATATGGCCAGGTGCAGCAATAGCATGCAGCAAAAAATGCCTGTTGTTTTCATCCGTATATTTTGTTTTTTGTAATTGTCGGATGGACGTTTCATGTTTATTTATTTTGAAATGATATTTCCTGCATGCGACAGTTCAGCCATTAGCCACAGGGTGTGCGCCACCATCGGTGTCCAGTATTCCGATATCTGCCAGTCACCATCACCTATTACCGGCATGTCATCGTGGTTGCCACCTAACCCATTCAGCACAGCACCGGGAAGCACAGGCACATTCGGTATAAATGAAGAACCTGCAAAGTGTTTCGGCTGGTTGTAGCCAACGCCTTCAACAGTGGAGCTGTTCAACGGATTTGCGCCGAGTACCCAATCGAGCTGCCTTTGTGCATAACCGCGCATCTGTTCATCACCAAGCACTTTTCCCGCCTTCAGCAATCCAATCCCGGCAGAGGCAACATTTGAATTGATGCCCACCCACCATTCGTGTTCGGGCTGCATGAAGTACCGGTACCAGTATTGTCCGGCTTTCCTGTTGCCGCCGGGGTCTTCATTGCTATAAAGAGCCCAGGGAACAAGACGGAAATTATTTTTTTGAGAGATGGCGAGCAGATAATTATCCGCATAACTCCTGATCATCGATTTCCAGGCTTGCACGTGGCTGTCGTTTGGAAATAATGTTGCCAGGTCGCTGAGGCCGATGAATGCCTGGCAGCCCACCCAGATATTTTTGTGTGGTTCACGATTGCCAGGCGAAGTGTAGAAAAAACCTGAAACGTTTCCTTCTTTGGCGGTTGATTGCAGTTGTTGTAAAAGAAGCGCCAGTTCGGTTGCCCGTTTCCGATAGACATCGGACTGTGTGGTGCGGTACATTTCGATCGCCGCCTGCAATGCCGACCCGGTAATTTCTGCACTCGTATCTTTCCGCTGCTGCAAACACCAGTCGTAGCATTTTTTTGCGGCATCCAAACATTTCTTTGCATATGCCGCATCGGTTTTGGATGTGATTCTTGCAACCAGCGCCTGTGCGGTGATGAAATTATATTCGGCCGTCATCTCGACGGGTTGCGTCTGGATGATCCTGTCGTCATAATTTTCCGACACGAGCATGGGTTGGCCCGAAGCCCCGGCTGTGGGCGTAACCAGCCGGATGTCTTTCCCTCCCTTCTCAATTTCATTGTCGGTCCAGCGATTATTGTCAGAATGTTTTTTCAGGTCGCCTCCAACAAAATCCATGACATACCCCTGCGGTTCCTGCATTTTTAAAAAATACTGGTTACCCCACCGCAATTCATCGAGAATGGCCGGGCGGTAGGCGGCCTCTGCAAGCTCATACGCCCTTGCCAATCCTAACACGCCGTAAATAGTTGCGGAAACCCATTTCCGGAGGTCGCTGGCATCATGCCAGCCGCCGCTCACATCCTGGTGTTTTCCGTTGTCGAAGCGGATGCCATCGTCGAGGTGGCACGGCGAAAGATAACCGGTGGCGCTGGCGCCGCAACGCTGAAGGCCAAAATACCCGACGATCTTATTCATCACAGGTTGATAAACATCTTTTGCAATGACAAATGGAAAAGAACGGATGGTATCTGCCCGCAGATAATAATGTCCCTCCCTGGTCACATTGCTGAAAGCTGCGGATGCGTAGGTTCCAAAATCTCCGGTTTTGGGAACAAGCGTGCCGCGGTGAACCACTTTTCCCGATGAGAGATCAACGACTTCGAAAGCAGTTTTTTCAGAAGTCTTTAACACACATGTTTTAACGGCCGATGGCAGGTAGCCCACCTGGTTTGTTAAAAGATCAACGTGCAGGTCGCGGGAGAGGCGTTGGGCCTTTGCGGCATGAAAACTGCTTAATAAAACAGTGATAAACAGCAGTTTTGGAAGGGAGATATTTAACAGCTTCATGGGTATTAAATTTAGATAAATTAGACGATATTTATTTGCCTTGTTAAAGAAATGATATAGTTCCAAAACAGGATAAGCGTTGAGAGATAACAGGAGTCTAACTGCTAAGTAAACATCCACGTATGAAACAGAATTTACTTTTAACGATTGCTCTTACATGCCTGTCTTTCGCAGTGCTGGCGCAGGATCCCTGGCCAAAGGATGTTGAAGTTGCAGATGGAAGCGAAATAACGATGTACGAGCCTCAGCCGGAAAGCCTCGATGGCAACCAGCTTCAGGGCCGCGCTGCGGTTTCGCTGAAGGAAACAGGAAAAGACGAGCCTGTTTTCGGCGCGATATTTTTTACAGCAACGCTCGACAACGCAAAGAATGGCGAAACGCCGCGCTTCACTTCCATGCGGGTGACCAACGCAAAGTTTTCGGGCATTGAAGACAATGCGCAGGTGGACAAATACACCGCTCTGCTGGAAAAAAATGCTCCCGGCTGGAGCCTGGGCATGACGGCCGGCGAACTGAACGAAGCAATAGCGCGCGAAAATGGCGCCGCGAACGGCGAAAAATTCAATAATGCTCCTCCTAAAATTATTTACAGCAACACGCCCGCAACATTAGTGGTGCTCGATGGTAAACCGATCATCGTGCACGATAAGGATCTTGATGCCGATAAAGTGGCCAACAGCCCGAACATCCTTTTTAAAGAAGGCAGGCAGTGGAATCTTTATGCGGGCGGTAACTGGTACAAGTCGGCATCGGTAACGGAGGGATGGAAAATAAACAATGATCTATCCGCGAAAGTGAAGACCGTTAATGAGGCAATAAAGAAACAGGAGAAAGAAAATAATAACGGCACAGAGCTTCCCGTTGAACCGAAAGCAACAGAAATTATCGTTGCAACCCAGCCAACGGAACTGATTCAAACGGATGGAGAGCCGGTGTACAAATCGGTGGCAGAAACTTCACTCCTTTATGTTTCTAATTCGCCCAATGAACTTTTCAAGGACATCAATTCGCAGAAAACATATTTGCTGATTGCCGGCAGATGGTATCAATCACCGGATTTGAACGGCCCGTGGTCCTATGTGCCGGCAGATAAACTGCCCGAAGATTTTGCGGCCATCCCCGAACGTTCCGATAAAAGCAATGTATTATCCAACGTTGCCGGCACGGAAGCCGCTGAAGAGGCAAAGCTCGACGCAGCCGTTCCGCAAACAGCCAGGGTCGACAGAAGAACAGCGACAGTAAATGTGGAATACGATGGCGCCCCTGTATTTAACCGTATCGAAGGAACCTCGCTGCAACTGGCGGAGAATTCAAATGTAACCGTGATGATTGACGCCTCAGGCAATTACTTTGCGCTCGACAATGGCGTGTGGTTCATCAGCGATGATGCCTACGGTCCGTGGGCCGTGGCCAACGATCGTCCACGCGACATTGACGACATCCCCGCCAGCAACAGGGCATACAACACAAAATATGTGTACATCTATGATGTAAGTCCCGACTATGTTTATACCGGCTACACGGCTGGATATCTGGGCAGTTATTACTACGGTCCCACTATTGTCTATGGTACCGGTTATCATTATCATCCGTGGTACCGCACCGTTTATTTTGCACGGCCCATCACGTGGGGTTTTGGATTCCTCTACGATCCCTGGAACGGATGGAACATCAATTTGGGATATAACTTCGGCTTTGTATACGTAGGATTTAATTATGGCTATGGTTACGGATATGGCGGCGGATGGTTCGGCCCGTATAACTATTGCCCTCCGTACAGGCGGCCTTACTGGTATGGCGGATATTATGCAGGACGCCATAGTTATTATGGAAGATCGCGTTACTATGACCGCAATTACTACGGTTACAATAACCGCTACAGCCGCGGCGGCGTTGCCACACGGCCTACGCAGAATATTCGTCCGCGAAGCACCGGATGGACAACGAACCGCAACCTTTACAACAACCAGCGCGGTGTTGTGGCACAAAATACGAGTGCGCGCACGCCGAGATTATACAGGCCAACAACAGGCACATCGAATGTGAATGCACCGGTGAATGAAAGGATCAACAGAAGGGTGCCTTCCAATACGAACAGGTCAACGGAATACAACAACAGCAACAGCAGGGTAGATAACGATAATAACAACGGAAGGATTTCATCGGGCAACAACAGTAATCCGCGCAGGCCGGCGATTCAAAATCCGTCGTCAACCAGCGGCTCACGCCCGGCGCCTGTTGAGCGCCGTACAAGAGAAAACCCTGCGAGGGTCGAACAGCCTGAGCGCAGGGCGCCCGAGCGCGTGGAAACACCTTCACGTTCGTCGTCTGCACCGGTTGAACGCCGTACAAGACAGTCGCCCGTTCAGCGGCCCGTTGAGAACACCCGGCCATCTGCACCGGTTCAACGGCAGTCGCGGCCGGCTCCCGTACAAAGGCAGTCACGTCCCGCTCCGGTACAAAGGCAATCCGCTCCCCCGAGGCAGTCGGCTCCGAGACCATCTGTAAGCAACCGTTCTTCAGCGCCGCAGGGCGGATCGTCGAGCCGGCCCGCACCGAGCAGAGGTGCCAGGCACGACAGAAGGTAATTGATAATCCACCGGATGTGTTAAGTTTGAATATGCAGCAAGACACATCCCGGCGAAACTTTATAAAGCTTTCATCAGCAGGCATTGGCGGCCTGCTGATGTCTTTTCAGGCAGATACGAAAGGCCGGCTGGCCGGAATCCCATCGTCAAAAAGTAAAAAACTGAAGATCGTTTGCGTGGGTGCGCATCCCGGCGATCCTGAATTTGGCTGTGGCGGAACCATGGCGCGCTACAGCGATGCGGGCCACCTGGTTACATTTCTATACCTCACCCGTGGCGAGGCATTCGACGAACACAAAACCCATAAAGAAGCAGCGGAATTAAGAACCCGGGAGGCCGACGTTGCCTGCAAGGTGTTGAATGCTGTACCGCGTTTCGTGGGACAAATAGACGGGGATACAGTTTTGAGCCATGACATGAATCAGGCGATGCTCGACATATTGCAGGACGAACAACCGGATATGGTGTTCAGCCAATGGCCCATTGACGGGCATATGGATCACCAGGTAGCCGGGTTGCTGGCGCTTAACGCATGGATGAAAATGAAAAAAACATTTGAGCTATATTTTTACGAGGTAAATACAGGGAGCGAAACGATGGCTTTCACGCCTTCTGATTATGTGGATATTTCCGGCGTCATGAAAAAGAAGCACGATGCCATGTATGCGCATCAATCGCAGGAGCCCGACAGGACCTACAAAACTTTTTTTAAGCAGATGGAAGATTTCAGGGGCCTGGAAGCAGGTGTGCCCGCTGCCGAGGCGTTTGTTCATTTCGGCAGCAAAACGAGCAGTGATATAATAATGTTTAACCGTTAGATTCTTCAAAGTAACGGTCTTTCCGAAGTGATAATCTTTTTTTTAGCTCCTCATAAGTTTTCTCCAGTTCTTCGTCGGTATAGGATGGCGGCTTTGCCTTAAGATATCTTTCAATAATAGAAAGCGCCAACTCTTCTCCGTGCGATCTTTCGTTTATCGTGCAGGGCATCTCGGTGGATTTACCGGATGAGACGTACGATCCAAAGAAATGTTACACTATTGGTAAAAGATGACTAATTGGTAATCGAAGCCATGGTTCGCAGGATGCTCGCACCCCAACTGTAAACATTGTGCTGCATGATCATTCTGCGCATTTGCTTCATTTTCTGGTTCTGCACCTCGAGTGGCATTTCCAGAGATACCCGTATCGCTTCGGCGGTTTGTTCGATGTCGTACGGGTTAACAATGAGCGCGCCATGCAATTCCTGGGAGGCGCCGGCAAACTGGCTGAGAATGAGTACGCCGTCGTTGTTTTTGCGTGCGGCGATAAATTCCTTTGCCACCAGGTTCATGCCGTCGTGCAGCGAAGTAACCATGCAAAAACGCGCGTGCTGGTAATATGGCTGGATCTGCTCGTGGCTGTGGTGCCCCTTCAGGTATAGAATGGGTTGCCATCCTTTTGACCTAAACTTGCCGTTAATTCTCGTCACTTCATGCTCCACCGCATTGATGATGTCCGAATAGCTTTTCAGCAGTGAGCGGCTCGGGGCGCCAATCTGTACGAACACAAACTGGCCGATGTATTCAGGATATTTTTCCAGGAACCGTTCGATGGCCAGGAACTTTTCAATCAGTCCTTTGGTATAATCTATCCTGTCCACGCCGATGCCGATGTATTTAATGGGAAGGCCGTGGCTATCGGTAATTACCGGGGGATCGACTTCGTCGGGAATTGTTTCTTCAATATCCTTTCGGGTAAATGCTATGCTGATGGGAAACGGTTTCACCAGCGTAAAATGCTTGCCAATTTTCACTGAAAAGTTCTCCCATATTACTCTCGATTCGAGGGTGCTGTTAACGGTTTCCAGGAAATTGTTGCAGTGATATTGCGTGTGAAAACCGATCAGGTCGGCGCCAAGCATACCGGAAAGGATCTCCTTCTGCCAGGGGCAGATGCCAAAAGATTCGGCGTTGGGCCAGGGGATGTGCCAGAAGATCGCAACGCGCGCATCGGGCCGCGCCATCTTGATAAGCTTCGGCAGCAGTGCAAAGTGATAATCCTGTACCAATACAAAGGGTTCATCTTTGTCTTTTATTTCCTGCAGCACTGCCGCGGCGTATAGTTCGTTTACTTGTTTGTAAAACTCCCAGTCTGTTTTCCTGAAAACGGGACGCGTATGCGCCAGGTGGCACAGCGGCCATAGCCCCTCATTTGAAAAGCCGTAATAAAAATGATCTTCCTGTTCTTTTGTGAGCCACACGCGGCGAAGCATGTATTTGTTTTCGTAGGGCGGAACGGCAACCTTGTCAAATTCATCCACTGTTTCCTTATCGGCGTCGCCGCTGCCCGAAGCGATCCATAAACCGCCGCATGCCTTCAGGATGGGCTCCATAGCGGTTACCATGCCACTAGCCGGCACAATGCAGCGTATTTCGTTTCCTTCGTGAATGTGCATGTAGGGTTCCCTGTTGGACACTACGACCATCACCCGATTTTCAAGCACCTGCTTCATTTCTTCGTTGAGCCGTTCCGGTGTCCATACCGCCTCGGCGGCAGTACGCAGTTTTGCTTCTTCCTGTGCAACGGCTTTTGCTTCGTGCATGGCCAGCGCTATGTTGGAAATTTCTTTGTACAGGGGCATGAGAAATTCAGTGGGCGGCTTGCTTCTTATTTTTTCAACATTGCCATATCGTGCGGCTTTTACCCATTCCACCACCTTGTTTATTGGCGTTAAAATATTCCTCCGCACGATCAGTACCGTTACGCCCGATATCAGCATGGCCTGGAAGAACCAACGCAGAAAGTTTCGCAGCCAAATCTCGTTCAGGATATTATTGATATAGTCCGCGTTGATGTAAAAGATGATCGCGATGCTCTTGCGCCCGGATTTGTTGATCACCCGGATATACTGGTACAAAGATTTTCCGTTTTCCTCGATAAAATTTCCAAACGATGAATCGGACGCAATGGCTTCGAGAATCCTGTCCTGTGAGGCCCTGATGGTATTCGGATCGAAGTTGCCGATGGCGATATTGCTGTCTACGCTGAAGTGAATGTTTAACGCCGTGAAGCTGTATCTCCGCAGCAGGCTGTCTGTAAGATCGGATACATCGATGGTATCGCCGCGATCAACATAGGTTTGATAAAATTCTTCAGCCAATCGTGCATTGTTTGTTTCAAGCTCATTCTTCAGCTTTTGCCTTTCTGTCGAAATCTGGAACGCCGTGAATATGAAAGCGACAATACCCACTCCCAGGATGATAGAGAAAACAAGTGATATATTGACTTTCATGCTATGAGTGCAAGTTTAAAACCATTGGCGAAAATAATGAGTGTTCGATCTTCGATCGATAAAGTTAATGATTACATTATAACTGTCTGACCGGCATTTATGTGCCTGCTTCGTATTGATGCTCAATAAAACGTGCTATCATCGATCTTCACCCATTCATAGCCCTTGCCTTTCAGTTCCCTGACCAGGCGTGGAAGAAGATAATAGAATTTGTCTTTGCGCCGTGGGTCGGTGCCTATGTGCACCAATAAAATAAACCCGTTTAGTCCGGAGGGCGATCGTTGTTCGAAATTAATGATTGAGCGATAGATGGTGCGGCTGTCTACATACCTGGATCCCATTTCGGGGTAGGTATAATCTGCATTGCTGCGCGTGCCCGGTGAAAAGCACACCAGTTGCAGTCCTTCTTCTGCGGTCCAGGTTGTAATGCTATCGTTGTACCATTCGTAAGGGGGTAAAAAATAATGTGCGTCATCTTTTTCAATTCCAAAATTCTTCAGTTCCGCATATGAATTCATCAGGTCGTTCCTGAACGCATCATGTGTAACCAGCAGGCTGTCTCTCTTCACCCAATCGCAATACAGTAAATGTTTGTCTGAATGCGACCCGAGATAATGACCGTCTTTTGCCAGCGTGTTCACGAGATCCTCAAACGCATCGTTCCTGTAAAAGTTCCCGGTGAAAAAGAAGGACGCCCTGATATTTTCTTTCTTCAGGGCAGAAGAAATGAATTTGCCGCCGTCAGCAAACTCGTCGCCGGTAAATACAAGGGCGATTTTCTTTTTCGTGGTGTCGCCTCTCGTGATGGCTACCTGGGAAAAGGTGTTGCCTGTAAATCCGGCGATCATCACCAGCAAGAATGACAAAGTTCGCATCGTGTAAATTTATGAAATGCTGTTAACCAGAATATTTTTAAATTTGAATGACAAGTGTTGTTGTAAACTTTTATATCATGGACGTTTTGCAATCGATTATTGACTGGTTCAGGGATTTTTTCGGAGTGGGTGACGTGATCAAAATCATTAATTCAGGCAATTACCGTGATCTCCTGACCTATGATGGAATCCTTGCCCTTGCCCGGCCGCTGTTTCCCCTGCTGCTGGCGATGGAACTGATCAAGGCGTTGTTTATGAGAAAGTTTAGGGCCATCGACTACAAGATCCCGTTTTTCTCGTACGTACTCAA
>CAMPGT010000030.1 GCA_946885665.1 uncultured Chitinophagaceae bacterium
GTCATTCATTGCCGATTGCCCATTGCCATTGCCTTCAAATCGTCCACGTCATCAGCCCGTGATCCACAAACTGGTAATTTTTGCAGTGGCCGCCAAACGCCGACAGCGACTCCATCACAGCGAACTTCGAATTGCCCGGGCAGTAAAAGATCATAAATCCACCACCACCCGCACCGGAAATTTTTCCGCCGGACGCGCCCGCCTTCTTCGCGGTCGAATATATTTCATCCATCAGGCTGTTGGAGATGCCTTCCGCCATCTCTTTCTTCTGCCTGAACCCAAAATCAAGTATCTCGCCAATTTCATGCACCCTTCCTTTCAACAAAGCCTCTTTCATCATCTGCGCCTGCTGCTTTAGCTGGTGCATGGCCTCGATCGGCTTTTCTTTTTTATTGACCACATTCTGGCTCTGCTTCTCGATGATCTTTGCCGATTCCCTGCTGGTGCTGGTGTAGTACAGCAATAAATTATTCTCCAGTTCGAAAAGATACTGTTGCTTGATGCGCAGCGGGTTCACGATTACCTTGTCTCCTTCATAAAACTCCATGTAATTAACACCGCCGAAGGTGGCGGCATACTGGTCCTGCCGGCCGCCGGCCATTTGCAGATCTTTTCTTTCGATGTCGTAGGCCAGGTGCGCCACGTCGTATTCCCCGAGCGGAAGCCTGAGCATTTCTGCGAAGGCGCCGATCACCGCAACAACGAGTGTCGAAGAAGTTCCCAAACCGGAGCCTGCGGGTGCATCAACCGAAGTGGAAAGCCTGAATCCCGACAAGGGTACGCCATACATTTTTTGTACCCGGTTGTACACTCCCTTCAGCAGGTCGAGCTTACCGTCAACAGGTAACTGGCTGGCCCATTCGAACCGCTGTTCTTCTTTCCTGTCAACCGCGTGCAGGATGATCGCGTTTTCCTCTATCGGTTCAATGTTGGCGTATGCATATAGTGAAACAGTGGCATTCATGATGGCGCCGCCATACATGTCACAATAAGGGCTCACGTCTGTACCACCACCTGCAAGTCCAATCCTCAAAGGAGCTTTACTTCTGTATATCATCTGCCAGTTTTAAAATAGATTCCGTCATGCGCGACCAGGAATATTTTTCTTTTTCGTTGCGAAGATGAGGAATAAAATAATTTTCGCCTAATTGAAAGTACTGTTCAATAGCTTCAGCAATGGCTTCTTCATTCGGTTCTGCCACAAGCCCCGCCCGCATATGAGGCACCATCGACGGGAGACTTCCCACATTTGTAACGATCATCGGTTTTTCAAAATGATACGCGAGGGGAGTGACGCCGCTTTGTGTTGCACTCCTGTATGGCTGTACCACCACATCGGCGGCGCATAAATAATATTTCACTTCGCTGTCGGCAATAAAATTTGTGCGCATGATCAACTGGTTGTTCAAATGCAATTTTGCGATCAGCTCATCATACTGTTTTTTATCTTCATAAAATTCGCCGGCCACCAGCAATTGAATGCCGGGAGATTTTTCCGCAACGATCTTCATCGCCTTCAGCACAATATCCAGCCCCTTATATTTCCTGATAAAGCCAAAGAAAAGAACGATGCGGCCTTCGGCCGGAATATTCAGTCTATTTCTCGCTTCATTCTTCGGAACGGGCTCACCGAAATTATCGTACAAAGGATGGAGCACCTGTTTCGCGGGTTTCGACCGTTCAAATTGCAAAAGATCGTTCATCACTTTTTCGCTCATCGTGATGAATGCGTCGCACGCATGCAAAAAATATTTCGTGAAGGCAGCGTCGCCGGGCCTTTTTTCGTGCGGGGTCACGTTATCAGTTATCGCGATAATTTTTGTGTGACCATTCTTTCTAACTCTTCTCAAAATAGTTCCCAGGGCGGGTCCCATAAAGGGCAGCCAGTATCTTACCACGACGATATCGGGTCTCAGGTTTTTAAGGCGGTTGCCCACCTTTAGCCAGTTGAAAGGATTGATGGAATTGATGACGGAAAATATCGTTAGTCCCTCAGGTGCGGGATCGGATGAATATTGCGTGGTGCCCGGAAAAAGAAAAGAAGGGTATTGAAGAGAGAATGAGTAGATGTGGCAGTGAAAGCCTTCATCGAGAAATTGCTTCGCGAGCCGCTGGTCGAATGTGGCCAGTCCCCCGCGCAAGGGCCATGCGGGTCCTATAATCACGACATTCTTCAACAGCGTATCTTCTTTTCAACGAGATAAAAGTTCCTGGTGGGGGAGTTCCTGGTGATGAGCTCAGCGATAAAGCCGGTAAGAAACAATTGTGTGCCGATGATCATGGCCAGGATGGCGAAAAAGAATAGCGGCCGCTGCGTAAGACCGGTTTTATCGAAAAAGAATTTCGAGATGGTGAGATAAATAAAGACGGTTGATCCGAATAAAAAAGAGAGTGTTCCCCATGAGCCGAAAAAGTGCATCGGCCGTTTGCCAAATCTGCCAACAAACAGGATGGAAGCGAGGTCGAGAAAACCCTTAATGAAACGTTCCACGCCAAACTTGGAGGTGCCGTATTTCCGGGCATGATGCATCACCACTTTTTCACCTATCTTTTTATATCCCGACCATTTGGCGATAACGGGAATGTACCGGTGCATTTCTCCATACACTTCTATATTTTTCACCACCTTAAGCCTGTAAGCCTTTAGACCGCAGTTGAAGTCGTGCAGCCTGATACCCGTCGATCGCTTGGTTACCCAGTTGAAGAATTTGGAGGGAAGTGTTTTTCCGATCGGGTCGTGCCTTACTTTTTTCCAGCCGCTCACCAGGTCATAATTTTCCTCGAGCACCATTTTGCGGAGGCCGGGAATTTCCTCGGGGCTGTCCTGCAGGTCGGCATCCATGGTGATCACCACTTCGCCGGTGACCACTTTGAAGCCTTCATTGAGTGCTGCAGACTTCCCATAGTTCCGCTGAAACTTTATTCCCTTGATGTGAGCATTTTTTTCTGAAAGGCCCATGATGGTCTTCCATGAATTATCCGTACTGCCATCGTCGATCAGTATCACCTCGTACGAGTAATTGTTTTCCGTTGCCACGCGGTCTATCCATGCGCAGAGCTCCGGCAGCGATTCTTCTTCGTTCAGCAAAGGCACCACAATGGATACGTCCATCAATCAGTAATTAAATATTGTTGAATGTAGGTTTTGATCTTTTTACGATCACCGAAATCAGCAGGCAGAATATGAATGCAACGATACACGTAATGGCGTAACCAAGCATTACGCGCAAAAACGAAAATTGATCGGTATTCCGTTGCTCATCGATGATCTTTTCTATCTGGCTGTCGGAGGCGCCCATTTGACGCATCATCTGTTCCGATTTATTCATCACTTCCTGCGACACGGCGTTCTTGAAATCAACGTCAATGTAATTGAACAGGAGGTAAATGAAGAGCGTCTGCAATAGCAAGGCTATCGCAAAAACGGTGAACGTGACCTTGAGCGCCGCGCCGAATTCAAGAAAGCCTTCGTTGGCCCTTCTCACTTTTAACGCCGCCAGCACAGCCATGGTGATGACCACCAGGTAACTTACATAGCTTACCGGGCTCAGGTAAGTATCGAGACCGCCAAGGTATTGCAGCAGGCTGATCACGGTGATGATCAACCCTGCAATAAGGCCATAGTTCATTCCTATATTGGTTTTTGGTGCAGTTTCTGTCATGCAGGCAAGTTTTATTTTCTTAGAAATAATTTATCATTCAAAACCGTGCCCTTTACGGCGCCACTCAGTTGCATGCCGTTAAAGGGGGTATTTGCCGAGCGGGAATAAAAGAACCCGTTTTCAATTTTTGTTTTTTCTGAAGGGTTGAATAACGACAGGCACGCGGACCTGTTCACATCAATAACCGGATAAGGGAGGTCAAATATTTTGCGCGGGTTAACGGTCAGCAGTTCCACCCACTTTTCTTCCTTTATTTCGGGCATGGTGGTTTTAAGAACCAGGTAACACGTTTCAAGGCCTATCATTCCGTTCTTTGCGTATTCGAACTCCAGCACTTTGCTGTCGTGATCCTGCGGCATGTGATGAGTGGCAATGCAATCTATCGTTCCATCGGCAACTGCGTTGCGCAACGCAGTTCTTTCAGCTTCCGGCCGCAAAGGCGGATACACTTTAAGGTTAGTGTCGTATTCTCTTAAATCGGCGTCGGTGAAGAAAAGATGGTAAGGCGTCACCGAACAGGTCACCTGCAGGCCGCCCTCTTTTGCCCTCCTGAAATATTCGAGCGAACGTGGCGAGGTAACACCGGTGAAGTGAAGTTTCGATTCTGTGTATCGCGCCAGTTTAATGTCGCGCGCCACAAGCAGTTCTTCAGCCATCATCGGCTTGCCGGCAAGACCGAGGTGTGTGGACACGATGCCCTCGTGTATCAGTCCGTTAGCCCCCACCGTTTTATCGTCAGGTATTTGTATGATGATGCCGTCGAAGGCTTTTACGTATTGAAGCGCCTTCAGCAACAGGCCGGATGATTGTACCGGGCTCGTGCCATCGGTAAAGGCAACGGCGCCGCTGTTGCGCATGTCATACATCTCTGCAAGGTCCTTTCCTTCTACCCTTGCCGAAATGGCGCCCAGCGGATGAACATTCGCAGCTAACGGCGAGGTGCCTCTTCTCACATACTCCACCTGCGACTTGTTGTCGATAACGGGCCGTGTGTTCGGGATAACAAATACATCGGTAAATCCGCCCGCTGCTGCTGCTGCTGCGCCAGACTCAAGGGTTTCCTTGAATTCGTACCCGGGATCGCAAAAGTTAGCGAAAATATCTACCCACCCGGGAGATACATGCAGCCCGCTGCTTTCAACAGTGCGCGCTTCCGGGCTGCCGGTAATTTTCCCGATTTTTGTAATGATGCCCGATTCAATTAATAAATCCTGCGTAGTCTGGTGAAAAGGCGATAATGGATCAACTATCCGGGCATTTTTAATAAGAACCGTCATGCATGAAAAAAGTTGAGCGAAGATAAGGTTTTGCTCACTTACAGCATGAACGATAAATGGACCATCAACCGGTTGTCGGCCTTCACCAATCCGCGCGCAAGATGCTGGTGCAGAGGCACCTGGAAGCTTCCACCCAGCGCTATCTTTCCGTTCGTTACCTCAACTCCGGTGCCCTGCATCAGGATGTTGCCGCCGGATGCATCCACGGTAATATGGTCGTCCCGGTCGAGTTGTGCCGTTTCATATGCAAGGCCTGCGTTGGGTGCCACCGTTATCTTGTTTTTTACGCGCACCTTGTAATAAGCCTGCAGCGTTGCACTCATTTTGTTGCCATACCTGTACCGGTCGCTGTTCTCACTGTTCAGTTTGTAATTGACAGTGGTATTGATGCCGAAGTCCTGGATGCGCAGGTCGTACATCAGGTTAAGCGTGTAATCCACTGATCCGGTTCCGAGCTGAAAGGTATTTGCCGATTGTCCGCTGTTATCTTTGAATGCAGGATCATAGTCACCGGTGGGAAGCTTGAGCCCGCCACCGATCCATAATGATTGCAATACCAGGTTGCTTCCTGCCGAACCGCGAGTGCTCAGCACGTTGTAGTAAGCCTGTATGCCTGCGTCGCCAACACCTTTTCGCGAAGAATGGGTGCCGCGGTTCGATTTCTCATTGTAGCTGAGCGGTACATAGCCCATAATCCTGAATTTCTTTCCTACGGTCCAGCCACCCCACACGTCCACAGTGTGAAAATATTCCCGGGTGGTGAGGTAGCTGCTCACGCCGCCGGGCCCAAGATGGGTGGTGAGCGCATTGTACCTGTACCTCAGTCCGATGATATGCTTGTTGAATTCAGGTAATATTCCGGTATAATAACTGCCGATGCCGCAGCCGCAAATGTCGCACGCGGTCAATGCCAGCGATGACAGCACAAGCGACAGGGAAAAAAGTAGCTTTTTCATGTTAATGATTGTGGGTGTGATCATGACGGAACATCTGCTGGTAGTTTTCTGCCAGCATTGTACCGGCGGGTTCAAATCCTATTTGTGAATTTTCAGCAAGGCTGATTTCATGCTTACCGGTAAACACTTTCGCAATGTCCACAAGCAGGTGTACCACGGAAGTATCGCCGGCGTGCGCCTTTGCCACTCCGGCGGCGGTGAGGTCGAGCGAAACGGTTTTTATGTTATTGAACGTTGGCGCAGTTTTGCCGCCATAGCCGCCTACCTGGAACCTGAACCGGCTGTTCTCAGCCTGTGGCGAATTTCCCTCGAGTGTGAAAAAAATGTACCCCTGGTTCTCGTTCCAATAAGTGCCGGGCAGAGGGGCCAGCGCAGCGGTGCGTTTCGACAGGTCCGTGGTGCTCCTGAGGCTGTCCACGCCAACCAGGAACGTGACATTTGCATAATCTCCGACGGGTACGGATAAAACTGGTTCGGTGCTGCCGGTTCCTTCGTTGATGAGGAAATAGCTGCTGTCCTGCGACACCGTGTAAGTGGATCCATCGGTTTTTGTAAACCGGAAGTTGCTCACGAAATAAGCGAGGTTGGATACCGAGTAATTTTCGCCGGCAGCATTGGTGTAGCTGGCGCCCACGAGCTCCAGGTCCTCTTCACCCACTACGTTGTCGAATTCAATGGCCAGAGAAGCATTGCCTTGTTCGGGAACCGGATCGCTGTCTTTTTTGCACGAAATAAAAACAGTAAGAAATAGGAGGGCGGACAATACCAGTAAACGTTGCATAAAATAATTAATGGTTGAATAAATTGCATTGACAGGCAGACACGACGCGTCATTTATACTGCGCGCATCTTAACAGAAAAACAAACCGGAAGCGATCAACTGAAGGAGGGTGGATGAAAAACAGATTGCGTTAGGTTAGCGGGAAGTTGCGAAACGATGTAGCCGAAGTTGAGGCAGATAAAATTTCCGGGGCGGAATACCGTAAACACCGTTGTTTCTTCGAAATAATCCAGGCTGATGGTTTTGGCCGGAGCGTCGGCATTGGCCGAATTCTCATTTTCATTTGCCTTCTGCAACTGCTTCATGAAAAAGCAGTGACCGTCGCATTTAAGCACCGGCTTGTTTTTGTTTACGCAGAGCTTTTCGGCGATGAACTTCTTGTTCAGCGTGTAATCGAGGTAAGCGATCGGCATGGCCATCATTTGAATGATCATGAGCAAAAGCAGCGCCGATACAGTGATATTTTTTGCCTGGTGTAACAACAGGGCAAAAGTATTGCTGAAAACGATCAACACCAATAAACTGATAAAGATCATGCGCAATACCAAGGGCAGGCATTTTCCTGCATGCCCAATACGATGATCCAGGTCATGGGTGCGCATGCGCTGCATCAGCACTTCCAAATAGTACCGCGCCATGGCACAATTTTTATGCAACATTGGAAGGCGTCCGCCCGCGCGGGGCGCGCCGGTCCGTAGTTTCCCCATGATTTCCGGGTTCTCAAGTGTAAAATCAGCATATAGGTTCAGACCTGGATAGTGTAAATATTTGGAGATGTTGAAAGATGAAGCACAGGTCATCCGGAACTCTTCCCGGCGCATAAATGGACATGTAGGCCGTCGAGGGCGGCAGGTAGGGTTAGCCACAACGGGCCGGGAATGAGTTATCCGGTAATTTGTTGATTTATTTAGGGCTGCGTCAAAATTGCTGTTATACCGTATCAGGAGCGGGAGCGTGGCTGCCCGCTTTTTCATTGGCAGGCATCCAATAAACTTTCCGGCTTTTAATTTTATGTTTTATCTTCCGCCACTTTAAACATTAGAGACAGCTATGGAAAAGGACGAAGTATTCCGGGAATATTCAAAAGCGTCGGATTTTAAATTCAGCAGCAAGGTGGCCGGTGTTTTCGATGATATGGTGAACCGTTCGGTGCCTTATTATGAAGAGATGCAGCGAATGGTTGGAGAACTCGCTGCCGACCATGCGAAGGGAAACACCAAAATTTATGACCTTGGTTGCTCCACGGGAACCACCCTTATTCACATGGACCAAACTGTGGGCGACACTGTTCAGTTTGTGGGCGTCGATGATTCCAAAGACATGCTCGAAAAATGCCGCGCCAAGTTAACACAGATGGAGTTCAGGCACCCTTACGAGCTGATGGTGGCCGACCTGAACCAGGACGTGAAAATTGAAAACGCTTCGGTTGTGGTACTCGTGCTCACGCTGCAATTTGTGCGGCCCATCAATCGCGAACGCCTCGTAAAACAGATTTTTAACGGCCTGCAAAGCGACGGCTCCCTTATCCTCATCGAAAAGATTCTCGCGGAAGACAGCCGCTTCAATCGCGACTTTATCAAATATTACTACGACATGAAGCGCAGGCACCATTACAGCGAAATGGAGATCTCCCAAAAACGCGAGGCGCTTGAAAATGTGCTCATACCGTACAAGTTGAGCGAAAATATCGCGCTGCTCAGGGATGTCGGGTTCGAGCATTGCGAAACATTTTTCAAGTGGTATAATTTTACCGGCATCATCGCAAAAAAATCTTCATGATACGTATCGGGAACTTCTTTTTCAAGTACCGTAACTGGCTGTTCATCGTCTTATATCTTCTCCTGTTCGTTCCGTCTCCTCCCATTTTTGGCGAAAGAACACTGGGTCCTGATTATTACCTGTGGCCGATTATCATCGGGTTGCTGGTCACGGTGTCCGGGCAACTGATCCGCGGCCTTACCATTGGCCTTGCTTACATTATTCGCGGCGGTAAAGAAGGAAAGGTGTACGCCGAAAAACTGGTAACCACCGGCATCTTCAACCATTGCCGTAACCCGTTGTACGTGGGAAACATATTGATGCTGCTGGGCGTGGGAATTCTCTCTAATTCTTTGTTGTACGTAGCGGTTATCATGCCGCTGTTCCTCGTGATTTACCAGGCGATCGTACTGGCCGAAGAAAATTTTTTGCGCAGCAAATTCGGTGAATCGTTCGATAATTATTGTTCCCGGGTGAACCGTTGGATACCGTCTGTAAAAGGAATAGGCGCCACTTTCGGGTCGATGCAGTTTAAAGCGGCGAGATGGATACTGAAAGAATACAATACGCAATATATCTGGCTCACGGGTATTGTGCTCATCCTCCTGTTCAAATATCCGCAACTGACGAATAACGATGAAGGCAGGCGGAACACGCTGCTGGCCATTATCCTGCCCATACTTCTCCTGTTGTATCTGCTGGTGAGATATTTGAAGAAATCCGGCAGGTGGAAGGAATAAAAATGTTCGTAACCATCACGATGCACTTTCACTATCCTTCTTTTTTTTGACGTTTGTTGCAATGAGCAGCCAGATAAAAACGAAAATTCCCATTGCTAACAATACCAGGGGTATGATTACCATAGTCGTTCCTTTCCAATTCTTTATCCATTTTTGTGCCGGGGAACAAATTCGTCAAAACGGTATGCCGAGGTTAATGTAGGAGAGGACCCGGCGCGTTTGGTCGCAATACATGGCGCTGATTTCCAACGGCCCCAGCGCGAAATTGTAAGCGAGTGTTGCCGCGTATCCCGAAAGAAAATTCGGTTTCTGAAGGATGTTGTTCACGCTGACGAAATTATTCACCAACCCGTTGATTCTTGCCTGAACATACAGGTTGTGATACAGTTTATACCGTATGCCCAGGTGCGCTGCAGCCACGCTGGGCGTGCTTACCGTATTCTCTTCAAGGCCGGCAAACATCACCTGGTTGCGCAGCGTTTTTGCCAATCCGCCAATGGAAAAGTCGTTCAGCACGCTTTGGTTGTAATTCAGGTTCACGCCGCCGTGGAAACCGCCTGTCAGCACCACTTTCGACGTTAACGGTACATATCCGTCCACAGTAAGCACGGCGCGCTGATAATTGTTGTAAGATATTCCCAGTGAGTCGGGATCGTTGACAGGGTTGCCCTGGCTCGAAAAAATGACGCTCGGCCTTTGGTTGTACACCCATCCAAATTCTCCGTCAACCCGGATACCGCGTTCAGGTAAAATGTTTTTGTTGAGTGTGTTGACGCCGAAAAATCCATACGACGTGAAAAAATCATTTTTACCCTTGATGTCGAAAACGGATTGGATGGACGGCTTGTATTCGATCCATTCGAACCTGGTGCCTGCGCCGATGGTGAAGCGCCGGCTGGCAGAGTATTCAAATTTACCGTCGGCCTTAAATATGTGGGTTCCGTAAACGCCGTCTTTCTTGAAGTTGTCGTAAGTGTTGTATTCGATTCTGTCGAATTGAAGGCCCATGATGAAGGCCACTTTTTTACCGCGCCCGAGATATTGCAGGTGCTCGGCCCGGGACCGGAAATTTTCACCCACGTTTACCGTAACCAGGCTCCTGGAATGAGGAAGAAAAAAGTTTCGGGAGGTAAGGTTGCCGATCAGGCTGATGCCCATGAAATTGTTGTAGTGGATGCCCAGTTTGGCAAACGTTGCCGGGTTTTCAACCACGTCGAAAATGATGCGCGCGCTGCCGTTGGGCAAGGGATCGAGTGAGTAAATAATACGGTTGTAATAGCGGGTGCCGAATACGCGTCGTACCATCTTGCCGATTTTCGCCGCCGAGTAATACCGGTCCGCTTCAAAGCCCATCATGTGTTCAAAGAATTCTTTAGTCGTTTTCTCGAGGCCGTTAATTTGTATCGAGCTGATAAATACAGAATCCACTTTCGGCAGCCTGTCGGGATCCTTATATTCTTTGCCGTAAATCTTGTCGAGCGAGTCAACCAGCTTTTTAAAAACCGGGTAATATTTTCTTCCTTCTTCCATGCCGTATTTTAAAAGCTCGCCGGCCCTGCCAAAGCTGGCAGCGGTGTAATGTTCGAGCGGCATGGGTATGTAAATGTTGCAAAGCGCACTGTCCTTCCGGCTTGTAGCGGCTTCTTTGAAGAACATGATCTGGTGAAGGATCTGAAAGGCATTGGTAACCTTTTCTTTCGGCTGCAGGCCCAGCGCCACACGGCTGCCGATGATAAAATCCGCACCCATTTCCTTCACATTTCTCACCGGGAAATTTCTGACCACTCCGCCGTCTATCAGCCGTTTGCCTTTGTACTCCACAGTCGTGAACAGCGAAGGAATGGCCATGCTTGCTCTCACTGCCGTGATCAGCTCGCCAGTGTCGCCAACAACAGCTTCACCCGTTTCGATGTCTGTTGCGATACTTCTGAAGGGAATGCTGAATTTGTCGAAGTCTTTAACATTATAAACCGGAAAGAAAAGCTCAGAAAACTTCAGCCACAATTCTTCTCCTTCCACCACGCCGCTGGGGAGCCTGAACCCGTTGTTCACCCATGGCAGCTCGACGGCATACTTCGAATATTCTTCTTTCTCTTCCATCACGATGCCACGCAACGACGATTGGTTCGAAAGCATTTCGTTCCAGTCTACTTTTTTGGCCATCTTCTCGATATCGGCGGCAGAATACCCGATGGCATAGAGCGAACCAATGATACTTCCCATGCTGGTGCCGGTAATGTAATCTACGTTAATGCCTGCCGAATCTATCGCCTTGAGAATGCCGATATGCGCCAGGCCCTTGGCGCCGCCACCACTGAGCGTAACGCCGATCTTCGGCCGTTCTTTGTGTTGCGCCCTGCCTGGTGATGATGAAAAAACGAAAAGTACCAGCAGCGTAGCTTGCATCAACAGGAACCTTCCTGAAAAAGAGGTGATAAGTTTTCGGGAAAGGCGACGGTTGTGCATCATTAGTGAAGACTTTCCAGTTCAACTATTTTTTCAAACACTTTTTCGTATTCCGTGTTCAGCTTTTCCAGTTCCGCGGTTACCTGCCTGTACTTTGTTTCCGTTTCTTCATAGCATTGCTTGTCCGAATAGGTGGAAGGCGAGCTCAGGTCGTTTTCGAGTTTCAGCTTTTCCTGTTTAAGCTGCGCGATCTTTTCTTCAAACTGCTGAAACAGGCGCTGTTGCTTTTGCAGTTCCTTTTTCACTTCCTTATTGACAGGACCATGATTTTCCTGTTTTTGTTGCTTCTTCTCCTCAACGGGCGCGGGCTGTGGTTTTTCTTCTTTTTTGGGCGATGAATTTTTCGAAGCCATTCGTTCTTTCCATGCCACCCATTCCTGGTAAGAGCCTTTGAATTCCTTAATCTCTCCGTCAACGATCTCCCATATTTTATTTGCCGCCTTCGAAATAAAATACCTGTCGTGGCTCACGAGGATAATCGTTCCCTGGTATTTATTCAGTGCTTCCACCAGCAACTCAACGGAATGGATGTCCAGGTGGTTCGTGGGTTCATCGAGCATCAGGAAGTTGGCCTTGCTCACAATGGTTTTTGCCAGCGCCACACGCGCCTTCTCTCCACCGCTCAATATTTTTATTTTCTTTTCAACATCATCGCCGCTGAACAGGAATGCCCCGAGCAGGCTGCGGTATTCGAGTTCCGTTTTTCCTGCGCCCGACGAATTCATCTCTTCGAGTATGGTATTATTGACGTCAAGTGCCTCCAACTGGTGCTGGGCGTAAAAACTTTCGACCACATTGTGCCCCCACACCCGTTCACCCGCGAAGGGTTCAGTTCCCGCAACGATGCGCAGCAAAGTGGATTTACCTTTTCCGTTGGCGCCGATGAGCGCGATCTTATCGCCCCTGTCGATCTCGGCGCTGGCGTTTTTAAGGATCACCAGTTCGCCGAAGGCTTTGTCCACGTGTTTTAAGGTGCAGAGTACTCTTCCGGGTTCTTTACCCACGCTGAAGTTGATGCGCATGTTCGGCCGTTCGAGGTTGGTGTCTTCGATGCGCTCGATCTTGTCGAGCAGTTTTTGGGCACTCTGTGCCTGGGTGGCTTTCGAGGCCTTGGCCTTGAACCTTTCAATGAAACGCTCCTGCTGCCGGATGTAATCCTGCTGGTTTTCATAGGCCCGTTTCTGCATTTCGATGCGGATGGCTTTTTCCTGTTCGTAGTAAGTGTAGTTGCCGGGATAGATATGCAACTCCTGCTGGTACAGCTCAACGATCTTGTTCACCATTCTGTCGAGAAAATATTTATCATGGCTCACGATCACCACGCTGCCTTTGTAATTCACCAGGTATTTTTCCAGCCATTCGATGGAGGGAAGGTCGAGGTGGTTGGTGGGCTCATCGAGCAGCAGCACATCGGGATGCTGCAATATCATCTTTGCCAGCAGCACGCGCATCCTCCATCCACCGCTGAACTGTTTGTATGGTTTGTCGAGCTGCTCATCGCTGAAACCCAGGCCGTGCAATACTTCCTCCACCTTGTGCCGTACATCGAATCCTTCGAGTATTTCCAGCTCATGCAGCACGTCCATGTAACGGTTGAGCAGTTTTTCATCTTCCTTTGTTTCGAGGATCTTCTCCAGTTCGGCCTGTTCCTTCTGCAGCGCCATTTCCTTCTCGAATGCCTCCATCGCCACTTCGGTGATGCTGCTGTTGGTGTCGAAGCTCAGCAGGTCCTGATGCAGGTAGCCAATGGTGGTATCGCGGCTTTTTTCAACCGTGCCGGCGCTGGGCGTGTACTGCCCAACCAGCACCTTCAGCAGGGTGGATTTTCCCGTGCCGTTATAGCCGATGAGGCCAATGCGTTCACCGGGGTTGAGGTGCCAGGTGGCATTCTTAACGATTACGCGGGCACCGAATTCAAAAGTCACGTTCTGCAGTCCAATCAACATGTTTTCATCCGTTTATCTGGTGTTCTTTATAAAAATAAGTATGAGATTTTGGCGGTTCTATCATCTTTTTGTTAAAAGGCGACGCAAAAGTATGACAATCGGCGGGGATACTTTTTAACTGTTAACTTTGGCTAAAAATGCCCTTTATGAATAAACGCATCCTGGTATCCCTTTTGCTGACCGGCATTGTTTTTATTTTTTGGTATTGCAATAGCAGCAAAACCGAAAAAAAGGTAGAGGTGAGGCCTTCCCCCATCTCTTTCACTGAGAACTCCGGTACTTTCAACGAGTCGTTTTCGGGGCTGCTCACTGCCTACTACGCTTTGAAAGATGCATTTGTTGCCAGCGACACCGGCATGGTGAACACGGCCGCAGATAAGCTGGCGCTCAATGCCGACAGCTTAAAGATTAATGAGATACAGGGCGACACTTCCGGAGCCATAAAAGAGACCGCTCAGTATTTTGCCGCTACGATCAGCTCTTCCGGCAAAAATATCGGTGCTCAACCGGGTCTGGAAGCGAAAAGAAGAGAACTGAACATGATCACGGATGCGTTGTGGAACCTTACGCGCACCGTGCATTTCGAAGGACAAAAAGTTTACTACCAGTACTGCCCGATGGCATTCGATAATATGGGCGCTTACTGGCTAAGCGATAAAAGGGAAGTGGTCAATCCATACTTCGGCAAGGAAATGCTTAACTGCGGGGAAGTGACGGATTCATTGGATTACAGCAAGAAGTAAGCATGCGTATTGTCTTTACCTTATCCTTTGTTTTGTGCGGCCTGCTGGGTTTTTCACAAAACCGGTTCACGATCAGCGGGTACGTGCGCGATTCGCTTTCAGGAGAAACACTCATTGGAGCCACAGTGTTTGTGAGCGGTGAATCGAACGCCATTATCAGCAATGCATACGGCTATTACTCGGTTACCCTTCCCGAAGGGAATTACACCCTCGCGGTAACTTTTGCCGGCTATGTTGCAGCCGATACTTCGATAGAGCTGCACGGCAACCGCACCATTAATTTCGGCCTGATGCAGCGGTCGCTACTGCAGGAAGTGGTGGTCTCATCGCAGCGGCGCGATAATAATGTAAGGTCGCCGCAAATGGGGAAGATTGATCTCTCCGTTGCCCGCATTAAATCGGTGCCGGTGCTGCTCGGCGAAACGGACCTGTTGAAAACGCTGCAGTTGCTTCCCGGCGTTCGCAATGCCGGAGAAGGCAATACGGGTTTGTACGTTCGCGGAGGCGGCCCCGACCAAAACCTCATCCTGCTCGACGATGCCATCGTGTACAATACCGGGCACCTGTTTGGTTTCTTCTCGATATTCAACTCGGATGCCATCAAAAATATATCACTCATCAAGGGAAACATGCCTGCCCAATATGGCGGCCGTCTTTCGTCGGTGCTCGACGTGGCGATGAAAGACGGCAACCTGAAAGATTTTGAGGGAGAGGGCGGCATCGGCCTCATCGCGTCGCGGATTTCTTTGCAGGGACCGATAAAAAAGAACAAGGCATCGTTCATCGTATCTGCCCGGAGAACTTATATCGATGTGCTCACCAAACCATTCATTCCCAAAACAAGCGACTTTTATGGTTCAGGTTATTATTTCTATGATCTCAACATGAAAGTGAATTATAAATTTTCGGAAAACGACAGGCTATACCTCAGCGGATATTTTGGAAGAGACGTGTTTACATTCAACAATTCAAAAAGATCGTTCAGTGCCGACATTCCCTGGGGAAATTCAACCGCCACCCTGAGGTGGAACCATGTGTTCAACCAAAAATTATTTGCCAACACCACGCTGGTGTACAACGATTATAAATTCGCTTTCGGCGCCTCGCAAAATGATTTCAGCCTGAATCTTTCTTCGGGTATCAGGGACTGGAATGCAAAAGTGGATATGGATTATTACCCGGCGCCGGATCACAAAGTGAAATTCGGCGGACAGTTCACCTATCACACTTTTGTTCCCAACATATTAACGGGCGAACAGGGTGAAACGAAATTTGAGCCCAATAACGAAAACACGAAGTACGCGCGCGAAGCTGCGCTGTATGTGCAGGACCAGTGGGAACTGAACGACAGGTTGAATATAAATGCCGGCGTCAGGTATTCGGCGTTTACGCAGGCGGGTCCGTATACGATATTTGAACGCGATGACAACGGCAATAAAATTGACAGCACTTTTTACGGCAGGAACAAAGCGATAAAAACGTATGGCGGCATCGAGCCGCGGCTCACCTTTCGGTATAGTATAGACGAAAACACGTCGCTGAAGGCGGGCCTTGCGCGCAACCTCCAGTACATTCATTTGGTCAGCAATGCCGGATCCACGCTTCCCACCGATCTGTGGGTTCCCAGCACATATCGCGTGAAGCCGCAAAAGAGCATGCAGTATTCTGTCGGGATATTTAAGAATTTCAGTGGCAACACGTATGAAACTTCGGTCGAACTGTATTACAAGGATATGGCTAACCAGGTGGAATATGGCGAAGGGTACACGCCGTCTCTCAGCGACCCGGAAAGTGAGTTTGTATTTGGAAAGGGATGGAGCTATGGCAGTGAGTTTTTCATCAACAAAACGAGGGGCAGGCTTACCGGATGGATAGGGTACACGTTGTCGTGGACGTGGAGAAAATTTAAAGACCTGAATGATGGTGAAAAATACCCTGCGAAGTATGACAGGCGGCATGATATTTCGGTGGTGGCCAGCTATGAGTTGAACCCGAAGTGGAAGCTGTCGGCGGTATTTGTGTATGGTTCGGGAAACGCTACAACGCTGCCGGAGAGATTTTATATTGTTGATGGCGTGCTGACGCAGGAGTACAGCAAGGTGAACCAGTACAGGTTGCCGGCGTATCACCGGATGGATGTGTCGGCTACGCTGACGCCAAAGCATAAGCCTGGTAAAAAACTTATTACGAGTTGGGTGTTTAGTTTGTATAACAGTTACAGCAGGCTAAATCCGTACTTTATTTATTTCGACCAGCAGGGAAGCCCTTACGACGGATCGTTGAAGATTGAGGCGAGAAAGGTTTCGTTATTTCCCATCATTCCGGCGGTGACGTGGAACTTTAAGTTTTGACTTCTCCCGTTTCACGGCTCCCGTTTGAACCTCACCATCGCATTCTTCTGCTCCGTCGACGTGATCCGCACTTCATATTGCTTATCCCCCGCATTCACAATCATCAAAGAGGTATTGGGAGGAATTTCCCCGAGATTATCCGCCACCATCACCAGTTCATGAACATCCCCTTCGTTAGGAAGCGCTATCGTGAAAGTAATGGCCTGGTCGGTGAGCCGCTGATGCGCCATCACCAGTTTATTATCTATATAAACAGAAACGGTGTCGTTATCAATGGTGCCGTTATCATAAATTTTTATGTGCACCTCGCTGGCGGGTGTATAGATCGTTTTCACCAGTTCGTTGGTCCTCTGCGAAAGCACCTGCGGTATGGCAACAGGGGCCGAAGGTTTTGGAATTTCGCGGGTAAATGAATCAGGCGAAACTTTCTTCAGCTCCGGTGGTTTCTTTTGCGGCGGTGGCGGTTTCGGCTTTGAAGGCGTTGCCTTCGGTTTCGATGGCGTTGATTTTGGTTTTGCTGGTGGCTTTTTAGCCGTTAGCGGCGAAGGCGTAACTTTTTTTTCTGATAGCGCCGGTTTTTTCGGAGTTGCTTTCACCGCGGGCGGCCTGGGTTTCGGCTTCTCAGCCAGGAACGGTTCTGCATAAAAATCAGATGTGGTCACTTTTCGAAGAAAAACCGTACCGCCCCCGCATTGGGTAGAATCTCTCGAGCCAATGCTCGTGTAGGTGCCTTCGAGAAATTCTTCATCGCCAACTTTCGAATATTGAAGAAAACACGTCATGAGGCAGGCGCTTCCGTCGGCGCTTTTCACTTCTATCAATTTTGTTTCGCCCAGCAACACTTTTTTTGTTTTAGGGCTGATGGTACCTACGCAGGCGGCCTTGCCATAAAAAACAGTGGATTTATAAGAATAGGTGACACCTTCGAAGCCTCGGTCGGATTGCAGGATCTGCGTTTCAAATTTGTATCGTTCGGAAAGGCCGAGGCTGTCGAGAAACCTGTTGCCCGAATTAAAGTGTCCTCGCCAGATACCCGTAAGATCCTGTGCCGGCGCGCAGAACGAGAATAAGCAAAAGATCGCAGCGAGGATGCTTCGGACATTCTTCATACCGGCGGCAAATTACCCAATAAAGCAGAACAGCACTTAAATATGCAGATGCTGCGTCTGCAAATAGTTCGTTAAATTTGCACTCCCCAAAAAAAGGTACAAGAGAATGATCAACATCACATTACCGGATGGAGCAGTAAGGCAGTATGAAAAAGGAATTACTTCGTTGGAGATTGCAAAATCGATCAGCGAAGGGCTTGCAAAAAAAGTGCTTGCCGCGAAGGTGAACGGACAGGTATGGGATGCCACGCGCCCTATTGACACAGATGCGCAGCTTAAATTGCTTACCTGGGATGATGCGGAAGGCAAATCGACTTTCTGGCACTCTTCGGCGCACCTGCTTGCCGAGGCTGTTGAATCATTATATCCGGGCGTCAAGTTTTGGGTGGGACCTCCGGTTGACAATGGCTTTTACTACGATATGGACCTCGGTGGCAGGCAGCTTAACGATGAAGACCTGAAAAAGGTGGAAACGAAAATGAATGAGCTGGCAAAGCAGGGCAACCGTTATAACCGTAAGGAAATTTCAAAGGCCGATGCCGTAAAATACTTCACCGATAAATCGGACGAATACAAGCTCGATCTGCTGCAGGGATTAAAAGATGGCGAGATCACCTTTTACACCCAGGGCAATTTCACCGACCTGTGCCGCGGACCGCATATCCCCAATACGGGGTTCATCAAAGCGATCAAGCTGACGAACGTTGCCGGTGCCTACTGGAAGGGCGATGAAAGAAATAAAATGCTTACCCGCGTGTACGGTGTCACCTTTCCAAACCAGAAGGAACTTGATGGATACCTGGAGATGCTCGAGGAGGCCAAAAAAAGGGATCACCGCAAGCTCGGCAAGGAACTGGGCATCTTCACTTTCGATGACGAGGTGGGCCCGGGATTGCCTTTGTGGATGCCCAATGGTACCGTCATCATAGAAGAGCTGGAAAAACTCGCCAAATCCACCGAGGAAAAAGGTGGTTATAAGCGTGTTGTCACCCCTCACATCGCCAAAGAGAGTTTGTACCTTACATCCGGGCATTTACCTTATTACCAGGACGGGATGTTTCCTCCGATGGAACTGGAAGGAGTGAAGTATTACCTGAAGGCAATGAATTGTCCGCATCATCATAAGATATTTGCAGCCGAGCCGCGCAGTTACAAGGACCTGCCGCTGCGGCTGGCGGAGTACGGCACCTGTTACAGGTACGAGCAAAGCGGCGAATTGTTCGGCCTGATGCGGGTGAGGTGCCTGCATATGAACGATGCGCACATTTATTGCAGCAAAGACCAGTTCTATGACGAGTTCAGGAAGGTGAACGAAATGTACCTGAAGTATTTCAAAATATTCGGCATCGACAGGTACGTGATTCGGCTGAGTCGTCATGAACCCTCCAAACTGGGGCAGAAGTACATCGACGAGCCGGAATTGTGGATAGAAACTGAAAACCTGGTCCGCGACGTGCTGGTAAAAACGAATACGCCGTTTGTGGAGGTTGCCGACGAGGCGGCGTTTTACGGACCGAAAATTGATGTGCAGATATGGAGCACCATTGGCAGGGAGTTCACGCTGGCCACCAACCAGGTGGATTTTGCGCAGGGTAGGAGGTTTAAGCTGGAATTTACCAATAAGGACAACCAGCCCGAGGTGCCATTGATCATTCACAGGGCGCCCCTGGGCACCCATGAGCGGTTCATCGGTTTCCTGCTCGAGCATTACGCTGGTAAATTCCCTGCCTGGCTGGCGCCGTTGCAGGTCAGGGTTTTACCGATCAGCGACAAGTTTCTGGAATACGCACAAACTGTTTCAGATAAGCTGAAAAAAGCAGATATTCGTACGGAGGTGGATGAACGGAGCGAGAAGATTGGCAAGAAGATCAGGGATGCGGAGGTGGCGAAGGTGCCTTATATGCTGATCATCGGCGAGAAGGAAGTAAACGACGGCAAGGTGTCGGTGAGAAGGCAGGGGAAAGGCGACGAAGGATCGATCGATCCCGACGAGTTCATTGCAAGGCTGCAACAGGAAATCGCAAACAAAGAAAGCTAAGTCTTTGCCGTTTGCCGATTGCCCCAAAAAACACACCCTCCTCCTTTCCCAGGGGGAGCATTAAACAATAAAACAAGCATCAGTTATCCTTGGGAGGGATAATAAATTAATTTATGGCATTTCCACCCAGGCAACCGAGGGGATTTAATCCCCGGTTCAAAAGAGAGCAGCAACAGGAACACAGAACCAACCACATGATACGTGTTCCGCAGGTGAGATTGGTTGGCGACAATGTAGAAGTAGGGGTTTATTCAACACAAGAGGCGATGAAAATTGCGCAGGACCAGGGATTGGATCTAGTCGAGATCTCTCCGCAGGCCGACCCTCCAGTGTGTAAAATAATTGACTACAATAAATTCCTGTACGAGAAGAAGCGTAAGGAAAAAGAAATGAAAGCGAAAAGCAAGTCGGCGGAAGTGAAAGAGATACGTTTCACGCCCGGCACCGACGATCATGATTTCGATTTCAAATCCAAACATGCCGAAAGCTTCCTGAAAGAAGGAAACAAAGTAAAGGCATACGTGCAATTCAAAGGCAGGGCCATTATGTTTAAGGAAAGAGGCGAACTGCTGTTGTTGAAGTTTGCCGAAAGACTGGCCGACGTGGGTCAGCCCGAGGCTCTTCCGAAAATGGAAGGGAAGAGGATGCTGATCATCTTTGCGCCCAAAGCGCAAAAGAAGAAAGCTGGCCAGGAAAAACCGCAATCGTAATTACGCCGCCGGCGAGGCGGTTACCCGAAATAAAAAGTGCATCTTCCTTTCGGCAAGATGCACTTTTTTCATCCGGAAAATATCCACGAGTTAGAGTTTTATAAATTCTACGCGGCGGTTATTTGCTTTTCCCGTTTCTTTGGTATTGTCGTCAACCGGCTGTGATTCACCTTTTCCATCGGTTTCCATCCTCGATTCGTCAATGCCGAATTCCGAATGAAGCGCCGCTCTAACCGCTGCCGCTCTTCTTTTGGACAGTTCGAGATTTGCGGCATCGTCGCCATCCGAATCTGTATGTCCCACTATCTTAACGCGAACGCTGCTGTTTTCCTTCAATACATTGGCAATATCTTTCAGCGTGCCGTAGGATTCGGCTTTCACCACATCTTTATTGACGTCGAATAAGATACCTGAGGTAACAAATTTTCCTTCCGTGATTAATTTGGCGCGGGTGTCGGGAGCGCCTATGGCGAGGCGCAAATTATTGAGCAGGTAAAAATCATTGTTTTTTGCGTAGGCGCCCTGGCTGCCGATCGTCAATGCATTATAAGTTGAGGCGGCATCGAATGCGCGGGGGATATCCCAAATTTTTTCCCCGTTAAGGTAAACGCGAAGGCGTTGCTTTTGCCGCCATATCGAAATATGTGCAAATTTTGACGTGGTACTGTTCCAGCTTGTAAATCCGACGTCGTTGTTGATCTGGTGGGTGCCGCCTTTGCCGGCAATAAGTTTCGAATTTCCATTTGCGCCGCTGGCGGTTACATACGGCTTGAACTCGAGATGAAGGGCGTGATCGCCCTGCCACTGCACATAATAGCCGTACTTCGCAAATTGATCGGGATCTTTGAGATTGACAATATTGAAGGCGAGGGGCCAGGAGTTCCAATTGTCGTTAACACCGAGGTCGAATTCCAGCGTAAAGTTTTCAGGAAGCGAGGTGATGAATTCCGGATGATAGGCGCCGTCCTTCGCGATCTTCAGCCATTGGCCATCCCTGTTGTTCAGCTTCACCACCTCCGCCGTGGCATTGGTGTTCCATCGCTGCGGAAAGTCGCCGATTTCGGTTCGCGCAAAATCTTCATAGGCGATCACTTTTTCGCCGGGTACAAAATCATACTTTGAATAAGCTTCCAGCTTCGCTGGTTTTCCTTCCGATGAAGGTTCATCGGAAGCAGAGGTGCTGCTGTTGCTGCTATTATCACTGCTCACGGTTGAATTATCGTTGCCGGCGTTTGTGTTGGATTCGTTGTCTGACCTGTTATCATTATCTTTCTTATTTTTCTTGCCGTCGGTGGCGTCGTCGATCGTCTTATCGACCTTGTCTCCGGTTTTCTGTTCGATTTTGTTTTTTGCGCGTTCGGCGATGCGTTTGATGAATTGTGCTTTGGACGACGACAGCACGCCGAGGGTAATGAAGAGAAACACCAGCT
>CAMPGT010000031.1 GCA_946885665.1 uncultured Chitinophagaceae bacterium
TCCCCTTCCTGCACATGTGGTGGAAGGGACTGTTAAGGCCACGAATAGGAACGAACCCCTGGAAGGAGCCAACGTGATCATTAAAGGAACGAACAACGGAACCACAACGGCAAGAGATGGAAGTTTCAGGATCACCGCCGAACGGACCGCTGATACCCTGGTGATTTCTTCGATAGGATATGTAACCCAGGAAATTCCCATCAGGGGCAGGTCCGTTATCGACGTGGACATGGTCGAAGAATCGAAAAGCCTCGATGGTGTGGTGATCGTAGGGTATACTTCCCAGCGAAAGAAGGACCTTACCTCGGCCGTTGGTATCGCAGATGTTTCGAGCATGCAAAAGAAATCGGTTACCGATGTGGCGCAGGCGCTACAGGGAAACGTAGCAGGCGTGAACATCGCCGCCGGCAATGGCAACCCCGGCTCCAACATGCACATCAACATCCGTGGTATTTCTTCCTTTTCGGGAGATAATAGTCCGCTGGTGATTGTTGACGGCGTGCAAATTGAAGGCGGACTTCGTGAGATGAATGCAAACGACATCCAGTCCATACAGGTGCTGAAAGACGCTTCATCGGCGGCGATTTACGGATCGAGGGCAGCAAACGGCGTAATACTGGTTACCACGAAAAAAGGCGACAAACGCTCAGAAAGGGCAAAGCTCACGTACCAGAATTACGTTGGTGTGCAGATGCCTTACAAGGGCATCGACATAGCCAATTCAAGGCAGTACGTTGAAATACTGCAGCGGATGTACGGCAAGGATCTTGACGGTGACCCGCTGATACCGCAAGCGGCAAAGGATTATCTCGCCAACCCGGGAAATTTCCAGGACTACGACTGGCAAAAAGAAATATATACTGCTGCACCTATGCACAGTCACGACCTTTCTATTTCTGGTGGCGGCTCGTCGGGCACGTATAGGATTTCGGCCGGCTACGTTGACCAGCGGGGAATTACTCTCGCAACCGGCTACCGCAGGGCAAATGTGCGCGCAAATTCTGAGTTCTTTGTCAACGATAATATTACTATCGGTCAAAGTATCTCGTTTGCAAAATCAACCACCAATAATGAACCCTATGCGTTCAGCAGGTCGGTATATTCGCAGGCAGTAAAAATGTACCCTTATTTTTCCCCCAAACTTCCTAACGGCGATTGGCAAACATCTTCCTTTTATTACGGCGGCGGCGACAATCCCGAGGCGCTGATCAGAAATCCGTTCCATTACAACAGCATCTGGAACGGCGACGAGCATGTCAGTGATCTGTCGGCAAACATGTACCTCGATGTGAAGATTGTGAGTGGTCTCACCTACCGGCTAAGTGGCTCGTTTTCGCAGGGCACATACCGTCGTGCCAATTATTTTGGCGACAAGGGTGAATTTCAGGATGAATATTTTGATCCCAACTTGTCGCTCGAAGAAAGACAGTCCACTTCGTACAACTGGAATATTGACAATACGCTCAGGTATAAGAAAACGTTCGGTAAGCACGCTATTGATGTTACCGCAGGTTTTATTGCGCAGCAATTTGGCGACAGGTACCTGGTTGGCGGGAAAGACGGATTTCTTTCTGACATCACCAGCACGCTCGACGGTCCGGGCGGCAAAAATCCATATGCCGAAGGCGGCTTGCAGGAAAGTGCGTTGGAATCGTGGATAGGCCAGGCATTTTATTCATATGATGATCGATATCTCTTCACAGTAAATTTCAGACGTGACGGTTCGTCCCGGTTTGCAAGGGACGTACGATGGGGAAACTTCCCCGGTGTGTCAGCGGGATGGAGACTTTCCAATGAGAATTTCTGGAAAGAAAGCAAGATCAGCGACATCATCACTGACCTCAAGATCAGAGGCGGTTACGGCGTATTGGGAAGGCAGAACCTCGGCAACTACGATTACACCGCAGTGCTAGACTACGTTCCGGTCGAATTTAACGGAAGCGTGCAGGATGGACTCATTACCGGAACACCGATCAACGAGGCGATTTCATGGGAAAAGCTCATCTCCAAAACCATCGGCCTCGATTATGAATTGTTTAATGGTAAAGTGAGCGGCTCATTCGACTATTACAACAACGACACGAAGGATATGATCATTGGCCTCCAGTTGGCGCCCTCGGTTGGTGGTGGAGAACTTCAGTCGAATATCGGCCGTATCAATAACAAGGGTTTTGAAATGACGGTTAACTATAACGACCAGGCAGGCAAAGTAAACTACTCAGTTGGATTCAATCTGGGTACTACTCACACGAAATTAATCAACTTCGGAAGAGAACTGGAAGAAAGCGAAAGCCCCGAATGGGACGTTCCCCATGCTATGGAACTCCATCGTGGCGGTGGCATTGCCGAATTCTGGCTGATACGCACCAACGGAATATTTAAGTCCCAGGAAGAGATTGAGAATTATAAAAATTCACAGGGAGTGGTTATTCAACCGAATGCCCAACCAGGCGACATTCGGTTCGTTGATGCGAACGATGATGGTGAGATCACAAGTGAAGGCGACCGGCAATACGTGGGTACGGGTGTGCCAAAGGTGAACCTCGGCTTTAACTTTACCGCCAACTATAAAAATTTCGACCTCTATATTGGAGCAACCGGTGCTTTTGGCCAGGTCATTTATAATGCCATCAACTACCTGGTTGAGCAACCCTATGGATTTGGAAACTTCAGTACAAGATTGCTGGATGCTTATGATCCGGCCACCAATCCCGGTTCCAATTTTCCAAGACTGAATCCGGATGATGTTGATGTGAACTGGAACTCAAGGCCAACTTCCGACAGGTATATTGAAAACGGAGGCTACGTTAAGATCAGGAACGTCGAACTTGGCTACCAGATTCCCGCAGATCTTGTTCAAAGGATTAAGCTTAGTTCATTCAGGGTATTTGTAAGGCTGCAAAACCTCGCAACGTTCACGAAATATTCAGGCGCCGATCCGGAAGTAGGGTCATCACCATTAGTAAACGATGATCCGATCTGGACAGCGGGTCTTGACCGCGACACTGCACCGCAAGCCAGATCATTTCAGGCAGGCGTAAATATCTCACTATAAAAATATTCAGAATGAAAACGATCATTAAGTCGACATATAAAATCGCGCTTACCGTAATGCTCATCGGCCTGGCAGCGATCGGGTGCAAAAAAGATTTTTTGGACAGAAAAAATCCAAATGAGATCACTGCGGGAACCTTTTTTGAAACGCCCGACCAAGTGCAGCAGGCAGTAAATACGCTATACCCTGCAATAAATTCGGTACGTTCCATATTCGAACAGAATTCGAGAGGCGGCGATGCAACATTAACTTCCGGCGCTTTCGACGTGCAAGTTGCCTATTTCAATTTTCAAAGCACCCCGGAAAGTGGTGACACCGACGGTTTGTGGGAAAACATCTATTCAATGATTTATCGCGCCAATACTATCCTGGCCAACCTGGATCGAGCAGATTGGTCGGAGGATGCGGAGCTGAAAGAGCGTTTGAGGGCGGAAACGCTATTCTTCAGAGGAGTGGGGTACTTTTACCTCGCGCACATGTTCGGACAGGTGCCGATAATTACCTCACTTCCGGAAACAGAAGAAGACTATAATCCTTCAAAGGCATCTTCGCCCGATGAAGTGTACGACCAGGCGATTGCAGATCTTACAGAAGCTAAAAACGGTCTGCCGGCCGAACAGGAAGACGTGGGACGCGCCACCAAAGGAGCAGCAACAGCTTTTTTAGGAAAAACTTATTTATACCGTGCGGGATACCTCGGGCAGGACGAATACAAAGCAAAAGCCGCAGCCGAGTTCAGGGAGGTAATGGACCTGGGTATATATGACCTGGTGGAGAAATACGAAGACAACTTTACCGATGCCAACGAAAACAACGAAGAATCCATCTTTGAAATTCAGTATGGATATAATGGCGGTCTTGGCACGCCCACCCAGGACAGGACATTCAACATGGTGCCGGGAATCAGTTTCGAAATATTCCTGCGTCCGTCGCAATGGGTGATGCAAACAATGGCAACCGAAAAAACGATTGATGGCGAATATGATCCCCGGTATTTGCAAACAATTTATTTTGATGGCGGTCTTCCTTTGTTCGGCGTTCCGTATGATGAGCTGGGAGACGGCATCAGCTGCAATGGTGGTGTGGGCGCAGGAGGTGCACCCGACGGTTCAAGCTCGAAAGACGGAGGATGGTGGCGCAAATATCTTAATGTAAATTATAGCTGCGAACCGGCCATTACGACCGAAAGAGGATCTGAGAATAATGAAAGGCTGATGAGATACGCGGATGTTCTCCTGATGTATGCAGAAGCGGTTGCGGATACAGATCCTGCTGCGGCCAACGCTGCCATTAAGCAGATAAGGGACCGGGCAAACCTGCCGGTAAAAGCCTTTTCGGGAGCAGAAATCATGGAAGAGATCAAACACCAGCGAATATTGGAGTTCACCTACGAGAACATGCACTATTTTGATTTGATACGTTGGGGACTGCTGGGCGACGCACTACAGGATCACGGAACCGCTCCCCAGATTCAGAATTATGATCCGGTTAAGCACAAATATTTCCCGATACCAACCAGTGAAATCAATAATAATACTAACCTTGAACAAAACGATGCGTGGAAGTAAAGAATAAAAGTATGCTATTGAAAACAAGAATAACCGGTACACGGTTTCTATTTGCAAGCCTGGTAACATCGGTAGCGATGCTTTTTTTCCAGGCAGCTTCTTACCGGCCGCCCGACATCGATCATGCAAAAGTGATCAGCAGCCTGAATGAACAAACGCTGAAAAAGGGGAAGGAAATTTATGAACAGTCTTGTGTTGCGTGTCACGGTAAAGATGGTACCGCCTCACTGCCCCAGGCCAGATCGTTCAATAAAGACAAGCTGAGATTCGGAAACAAGCCGTATGATATGTGGAAGACCATTTCGTTTGGCGCAGGAATGATGGCCGCGCAAACCTGGCTGCAACCAGCCGAAAGGTATTATGTTATACAATACATACGGGAGCAATTCATCAGAAAATCAAATCCGCGGCAATATTTTAAAATAACAGATGAATACCTGGCCACGTTGCCAAAATCGCAAAAGTCGATTGAACAACAACTTGCCGAAACAAAAAAACAGGCGCTGAAAGGATCGCTCAAATATGGCCAGGAGTGGTTTATGCACCACAAAAGCAATTATGGCCCCGCGATACATTCGCAACTCGAGAACCACACCACTGCTTCCCTGACTGTGTCCCTCGACAAAAATGTTCAACTGGCTTACAGCCTTCTTCGCATGGGTACCGTAGCTGCATGGCAGGGAAATTTGAACGTGTCTGACACAAAATACAAGAGATACCGTGGGGAGGGAGAACCATTTATCGAAGGAAAAGAGCTCGATGGATTGCAACGCTGGCAATGGACGTACAATGGGAAGCTGGATTCGCTCGACCAAGCAACGGGCGTGCGCACACCACTCCCTGCTAAATTCATGGAATATCACGGCCATTACAGGAACGGGAAAAAGGTGATTCTTTCGTATTCCATCAATGGAAGAAACATATTGGAGCTTCCCGCTGCACGAGGTTTAAAGAATAACATAGTTCTATCGCAAACTTTAAAAATCGGTCCGGGCGACGAGCAGGCCATTTATATTGGGCACTTGCAAGACAGCAACACATCTTATAAGAACAGTGTGGTGTTGTTGGATGGCAAGCCGGCAACGGGAAGCGAAGTTGACGGTCGCATTATAACCAGCAAAACCGCGGCGGGAAAATTTATAGCCGCAGCAATCGTTGGCAATACAAAAGGATGGAAATGGAAATTCGATGACAGTAACCGCCTCCTGCTGACAGTTCCGGCATCGAATGAAACTATCACTGTTGAAGTGTTGCGTATGGCCGGAAAGGGACAGGCCGAATGGCTGGGTTTCATGGCGTACATGGAAAATGAATCCGCGTTGCCGAAGATTGCAGCACTGGATCAACTGGTAAAGGGAGGACCGCCTGCCTTCAACAAAAAAGTTGTTGTAAAAGGAGAATTAAATGTTGCGAGACCACATTTCGATACAAGGTATTTTGAGGATAAGGATAAGACGGCCAAAAGCAAGCTGGTAACGCTGCCATCGGATTACCCGTATAAGGTCGATAACATCAGACTTCCGTTTGATAACGCTTACAACTCATGGGTCCGTCCTACGTCAGTTGGATTTAAGAGTGATGGCACACTCATCTTAACAACTTACATGGGTGATGTATGGGCTGCCAAAGGCATTGACGACAAGCTCAACGAAATAACCTGGCAACGCATCGCCACGGGGTTGTATGAACCGATGGGACTGAAGGTTGTTGATGATAATATTTACATTACCTGTCGCAATGGGATTACCCTCCTTCACGACCTGAATGGGGATAACGAAACGGATTTCTATGAAAATTTTCATTCGGATCACGATGTTTCCGCCTTCTTCCATGCTTTCTGTTTTGGACTGGAAACAGACAGTGAGGGTAATTTTTATTACACAAAACCTGGCCAGTACACCAACAACAGGGATCCTGGCAACGTCATAAAAGTGTCGCCCGATGGAAAAAATTGGGAAAGCATTGCCACCGGTTTCAGGGTAGATAATGGAATAACGATAACGCCCGATGATAAAATATTCGTAAGTGACAACCAGGGTAATTGGACACCCGCAAATAAGATCAATTACATTGAGAGAGGAAAGTATTACGGCTATGTCCAAAACGTAATTGAAAAAGGATGGAGCCCCGATGGGATGGTGATCACAGAAAAAGACATCGTTAATGAGGTCATCAGCCCGGCAGTCATTCCGGTTCCCGACACCTTCCAGCCTCCTGCATTATGGATGCCGCAGGAATTTGATAATTCGCCCGGTGGTGGCGTTTGGAGCAACAAAAACTGGGGACCCTACGGCGATCAGTTCATTCATACAAGTTATGGAACCGGATGGATGTACTGTTTTTTTCCTCATCAAACAGATGGCGCGATGCAGGGTGCAATGGTGGCCATGCCGTTCCAGTTCGATGCGGGTATTCAACGCGCAACCGTTAATCCCGTGGACGGGCAGGTTTATGTTACCGGACTCACTGGCTGGGACGATGGCGTTTCTACAAAATACGGGGTGTTGTCGCGGGTTCGTTACACCGGCGGAAAGGGCCATCTCCTGAAAGATGCTGAAGTGGTGAAAGGCGGCGTTAAACTCACCTTCAATTTCACTATGGATGATGAAGTTTCGTTAGACAAGGATAGTTATGAGATCATGCAATGGAACTATAAACGTACCCACGAGTATGGGTCAGCTCACTATTCCCTAAAAAATCCCGGCCAGGAAGGAATGGACACTGTGAACGTTGATGAAGTGATTGCACAGGACGGCGGCAGTTCCCTGCTGATTAAACTGAATGATATGTCGCCGGTACAAACGATGCGTATCCGGTTCAAAGTAAAAGGTGTTGATGGTGCCGTTGTAAAGGATGTGGTTTACCTTACCATAAATAAACTGCCGGAATGATGAAATTATTGTTTATTATTTTTTATCTAATATGCAGCATGACTGCAAACGCACAACAACCCCAGTGGGTACAATACGAAGGATCTGGTGGTCCTGGAAAAGGCAAACACGTTGTTTTTGTTAGTGGTGATGAGGAGTACAGGTCGGAAGAAGCACTGCCCATGCTTGCGGCCATCCTTTCAAAAAGATATGGTTTCAAATCGACGGTACTTTTTGCCATCGACCCCAAATCGGGAATGGTTGACCCGATGGTGCTGAACAATATTCCTGGTTTGCAAAACCTGCAGTCTGCCGACCTGATGGTGATCTTCACCCGGTTCAGGGAACTGCCCGACGAACAAATGAAATTTATTGACGATTACATTCGTTCGGGCAAGCCGGTAATTGGATTGAGAACGGCCACCCATGCCTTCAATTATAAAAAGAATACAGGCGGCCCATATGCCAAATACGATTTTAAAAGCGAGGAAAAAGGATGGGAGGATGGTTTCGGCAGAAAAATACTTGGAGAAACCTGGGTTGATCATCATGGTCATCACGGGCACGAAGGAACGAGGGGACTGATAGACGGTATACAGCAGGATGCAAAAAATCCAATATTGAACGGCGTCAAAAACATCTGGTGTCCAACAGATGTATATACAGTAAGAAAATTGAATGGCGATTGCCAGCCATTGGTCTATGGCTTGTCAACCAACGGCATGACACCAGACGCGCCGGTAAATCTTGAGAAGTCGGTGATGCCGGTTGCATGGACGAAGACTTATACGAGCGAATCCGGTAACACGGGCAGGGTATTTACAACCACAATGGGCGCCTCCATTGATTTGGTAAATGAAGATTTAAGACGCTTGCTGGTAAATGCCTGTTTCTGGGCGGTTGGACTCGAGAAACAAATACCGGAAAAAGCCGACGTGAGCTTTATTACGGAATACGAACCAACAATGTTCAGTATCGAGCTTTTCAAAAAAGGATTTTACCCTTCGCGATTTGAATTGAAATAACGCGCTTAACCGGCACATAAGTTAAACACGAGGTATGAACTATCAATATGCGCTATCGGGCGATAACAAAATCTATTATCATGAAAGAGGCTCAGGCGAACCGCTTGTCCTAATTATGGGTTTTGGTGCCGATGGAACCGTATGGAACAAGCATGTTGAGGTGTATGAAAAACATTTTCGCTGCATTATTCCCGATAATCGGGGCGTCGGATTTTCAGATCAGCCGAGAGGGCCCTACAGCACAAAAATGATGGCCGCAGATACCATTGCAGTAATGGATCATGCCGGCGTTAAAGCGGCACAGATTGCAGGCATTTCGATGGGTGGCGCCATTGCGCAGGAAGTGGCGATCAATTATCCGGAAAGAGTGAAATCATTGCTGTTAGTGAGCACGTGGGCGAAATTTAATCATTACGCCACGGCAGTATATGAAAACCTGAAACACATTCGTGCTTCCGCTCCTTCCGAATATTTTACTGCGTTGCTGCAACTGTGGATCTACGCCCCGCCTTTTTATGAAACAGGATGGGAATCGTTGAAAAAAGATGCGGCTGAAGCAGGAAAAAAACCTTCTGCGCAATCGCGCGATGGGTTCGAGGGGCAGCTCGACGCGTGCATTCATCACGACAGTGTGGAAAGGCTCGGTCAAATCCGCGTACCTGCTCTGGTCACCGTGGGGATGATGGATATTTTCACGCCTCCGGAATTTTCAGAAGTGCTTCACAACGGAATCAAAGATTCACAATTCAGTACATATCCCGAAGGAGGGCACGTTCATCACTGGGAAGATCTTGAAAGATTCAATCGCGAAACACTTGAATTTTTATTAAAGCATTAAGTTATGACGAAAATTAAACTGGCCTGCGAAACGTACACATGGCAAATGCCGGGCGAACAATACAAAGGAAAGCTTGAACATATCATGGAAGTGGCTTCGCGCGCGGGGTTCAGGGGTATCGAGCCCGATTCAAGCTTCCTGCATCACCTCTCCGATCCTGCACTGATGAAGGCCGCGCTGCAACAATACAATCTTGAATTGTCAGTTTTCTGTTATGTTGAAGATTGGCGGTACGCAAACGAAACGCCGGATGAACAGCAAAGAGCCAATGCCTGGCTCAAATTCATGGAGCACTTTCCCGACACCATTTTTTTGCTGGTGCAAATGCCCGGAAAAGACAGGCAAAACCTTGAAGAGCGGCAGCAGAATTTATTGTCGTGTGTAAACGCTATCGCGAAAAGAGCGGCCGATAAAGGCATTGAATGTTCTTATCATCCCAATTCGCCGATGGGTTCAGTTTTTCGTACGCACGAAGATTACAAGATCCTGCTTAATGGCCTCGATAGCTCGGCAATTAAATACACGCCGGATGTCGGACATATCGCAAAGGCAGGGATGGATCCCCTCGCCATCGTACAGGAATACCGCGACCTGGTGAACTGCATTCACTACAAAGACATGTATAACGATGGAAGATGGGCGCCGATGGGTGAAGGATCGATTGATTTTACAGGCATTACGAACTATCTGAAGAAAACCGGTTTTGAAGGATGGATAGTAGTGGAAGATGAATGTGATGAAGCCATTACCGATCCTGATTCGGTAGCCATGAAGGACGGCCTGTATAACCGCCAGGTACTTGAGCCATTGATCTCCCACACATCCAAAACCCAGTTCAACAACGAGCTTTAATTTTTTTGAGATGACGCATAACAGAAGGAAATTTTTAAGTCAGGTAGCCGCCATGGGCCTCCTGCCGTTGATGCCCTCACCGGCTTTGGAGTCGACCATCGATGATACCTACAAGGGTAAGAACAAAGTTGGTTTCAACCTTTTGTTGTGGTCGGCCGTTGTTTCGGAAAAAATGAATGAAATCGCCTCGAGGCTAAAGGAAACAGGATATGATGGCGTTGAGGTAGCGATGGCTGAAACAAGTACGGGCCCCTATGTTTCTTTTGGCAAATATGTGAAGCAGCTTGGTCTCGAAACTTCAGTTGTCCTTGCCGTGGGTGAACAGGACGACCCGATCAGTGAATCAAAAGCCGTGCGGGATCGTGCGCTTCAAAAAATTAAATGGTCCATCGACCGTGCCAACGACCTTGGTGCAAAAGTGATCTGCGGTCCCTTTCATTCAGCATTCGCCACGTTCCGCAAAAGGCCTCCCAACGAAGACGAGTATAAGCGAAGTGCCGAGGTGTTGCACGCAGCCGGTGAATATGCCGCAACTTCAGGCATCACATTAACGATAGAGGCGATTAACCGCTTTGAATGTTATTTATGCAATACCATTGCACAATTAGATAAACTGGTAAAGCTTACGGATCATCCCAACGTGCGTCCGATGTTTGATACGCATCACGCCAATATCGAAGAGAAGAACATCAAAGACGTCATCAAAACGATCGCAGGTTCCATCGCTCATGTTCACATCAGTGAAAATGACAGAGGAGCACCCGGCGATGGACACGTTGATTTCGACAGTGTATTTTCCGGTCTTGCTGAAGTGAATTACAAAGGCTGGCTAACGATAGAGTCGTTTTCGCGCAATGATGTTGAATTTGCAAATTCAATTCACGTGTGGCGCGAATATTCGAAACCCTGGGACGTGGCAACCAGGGGACTGACCTTAATAAAGAAAATGCAACAGAAGTATAAGTTATAAGGAGTCAGTAAAGCTCTTTGAAATCAGGGTTGCAGGATGACCTTTCCGCAATTGGCGGTTTGCTGTAATTCAAAAGCCTGCTCTACTTTATCGAGGGGAAACCGGTGAGTGATGAGCCGCTGTAGCTTTTCTTTTGATGCGCGGATGAGCCTGATCATTTCCGGCGCATCGTTAAGATTCCAGTGCCAGATACCATGAAGGGTAAGGCCTTTTCTTAAGAGGTCTCTGCTAATGTCGATGGTAAAATCTGATGATTCACCGATGAAAGCCACGTGTCCCTTTCTTTTGGCAGTTGTAATGGCGAGCCGTTGGTGAACCTCGCTGCCCGAACATTCGATGACTTTGCCGGCTCCTGTTCCGTCGGTGAACGCCGATATTTTTTCCTGGATGGCGCCGTCGTCGGGATCGAGAACCAGGTCGGCGCCGAGTTGGAATGCGAGCGAGCGGCGATATTCATTACGGCCGGCGCCAATCACGCGGGCGCCGCTGTACTTAGCAACGATGACTGCGCCAAGGCCCACGGGTCCGAGGCCGGTAACGAGAACAGTGTCCGCCGGCCCGATGTTCAATGCGATACCAGCGCCTAGGGCGGGACCTAGCGCACAGCATGCCATTGCTGCTTCATCATACGAAATGTCGTCGGGAATCGGTATCAGCAGCCAGTCTGGTTTGAGGACGTATTCGGCGAACGTTCCTGTGCCATATTCTATTTTATTCTTTGCCAGCGGGTCAACAATATTTTCGCAATGAATATAATCACCCTGCCTGCAGAGTTCACAATGACCGCACGGGTACTGTGGCATTACGATGACACGATCGCCGGCCTTTACTTTGCTTCCGCCAAAAGCTTTGGCAACTTCGCCGGCGGCCTCATGACCAGGATTCGTACATTCGTCGCCCCTGAAATATTTTCTGTACTCGGTGCACATGGGCGCAGAATGGATCTTGACAAGAACGAAGTGATCATCAGATTTAGGTGTTGGGGCCTCGATAACCCGTACCTTCTTCGTACCCTGAATAACAACTGTTTTCATCAATAGTAAATAAATATTGGTGAACTGAATGGAAGCGTATTAAAAGTATAGATTAATTAGATATTTATCTTAAAGTGAATTGTTTCAACTTTATTAATATTTTCAAAATGGATGCGGATCGTTTAATTGGTTCGCCGCCTTATCGCTCTGAAAATGGAATTTACGGATAACAAAAAGATGAGTGCCCGGTTGATGAACAAGATCAACACAAGGCAGGTACTTTCTGTAATCAGGAGGCAGGAGTATATCTCCCGAGCCGAAATAGGAAAGATACTGGGCCTCACGGCGCCAACGGTTAACAGGATATTAACCCAGTTAGCCGAAACCGGTTTTGTCGAATACCTGGGCCAGGGCAAATCGGGCGGGGGCCGTCCCCCAATGCTGATAAAATTCAATGGAAAAAATAATTATGTCATCGGGATAGACATTGGCGCCACCATGATCAGGGGTGTTCTTTCGAATCTCGACGCCGAATTCATTCTCGAGATCCAGATGTCAACCAAACTGAAATCGGGCGAGAAAGGCGTGATGGACCAGATTTTTACTTTGGTTGACCGGCTGCTGGCCCGAAAAAACTTCAATGGATCCAAAGTGCTCGGTATCGGCATCGGCGTTCCGGGTTTGATAGATCACAAGAAGGGTATCATTGACCTTTCACCTGATTTTGGATGGAAAAACATGGAGTTCAAAAGAAGACTTGCCGACAAAATAAAATTGCCGATCGTCTTTGATAACAGTACCCGCCTCATGGCCGTCGGCGAAAAAAAGTATGGCAAAGGAATGGAGCTCGACGATTATGTTGTAGTGAATGTGGGCTACGGAATTGCCGCAGGCATAGTGGCAAACGGCAAAATCCTCAGTGGTGCAAAGGGGCATGCAGGCGAATTCGGCCATATAGTTATAGACCCACACAGCGACGTGCTTTGTGAATGCGGAGGCAAAGGCCACCTTGAGGCGCTGGCATCGGGGCGGAGAATTGCCGACATGGGTAAACAGTTGCTGTCGCAGAACAAAGATCAGGATATCAAAAGAATGAGTGAAAACGACCCGCTGAACGTTTCCGCAAAAATGATAGCGACACTCGCCCGCGAGGGAAACAAAAATGCTATACGGATATTTGATGCTGCATTACAGTATCTTTCGTACGGAATTGTGAACCTGATTAACGTATTCGACCCAAAGAAGGTATTGATAGGAGGCGGCGTGGCGTCAAACGGCGACATATTTTTCGATAACCTCAATAAACTGGTGGCGAATAATATGATGGGTGCAAAAAAAATTCCTATCGAGCCCGTGTCTTTCGGAGAGAACGCTACCCTGGTGGGTGCATGTGCGTTGGTTCTTGAAGGATTGCTGAACTTCGATATCTCGATTCCAAAAATTAAGGAGCAATCCACCATTGCTTCCGCGAAATAGATAAACAAGACATCACCAGCATATGGATCAGTATGTAATAGGAGTGGATTTCGGAACAGATTCGGTTCGCTCGATCATCGTGAACACTGCGAACGGACAGGAAATTGCATCGGCCGTTTTTTACTACCCACGATGGAAGCAGGGCCTCTATTGCAACGCCGCGAACCAACAGTTTCGGCAACACCCTCTTGATTATATCGAAGGACTTGAATCAACCATCGCATCTTGTATTGCAAACGCCGGGGCGAAGGTAGCCAGCGGTATCAGGGCCATTTCTGTAGATACTACCGGTTCCTCACCTGTGGCTGCCGATGAATCGGGAACCCCACTCGCGCTGCTGCCTGGTTTCGAAACCAACCCCAACGCAATGTTCGTTCTCTGGAAGGACCACACAGCAATAAGGGAGGCAGAAGAAATCAACGACAGGAACCGGCGCTCGGATGTGGATTACCTGCAATTTGTGGGCGGAACCTATTCTTCCGAATGGTATTGGGCAAAGATGCTGCACGTAATTCGTACCGACAGCCAGGTGGCCAACCTCTTCTATACATTTATAGAACATTGCGACTGGATTCCGTTCCTGCTCACAGGCGGTGTTCGTGTTTCGCAAATGAAGTGGAGCGTGTGTGCAGCCGGCCACAAAGCATTGTGGTCGGAAGAATTTGGCGGGTTTCCGCCCGATAATTTTTTTACCGGCGTCGATCCGCTTTTAAAAGGCATCGTTAACCGGTTGCCCAAAAAAACCTATACGTCCGACCAGGCTGCAGGCATCATCAGTGAAGAGTGGGCCGACAGGCTGGGCCTGCCTGCAGATACGGTGATTGGCGTAGGCGCTTTCGATGCCCATATGGGCGCCGTTGGGGGCCAAATACAACCCTATTTTCTCAGCAAGGTGATGGGCACATCTACGTGCGACATGCTTGTTGCCCCGCTGGCAGACCTGCAGGGCATAAAAATAAAAGGCATTTGCGGTCAGGTGAACGGGTCGATCATCCCGGGAATGATTGGTTTGGAGGCAGGACAATCGGCTTTCGGCGACGTGTACGCGTGGTTCAGGAACCTGCTCATGTGGCCCATGGATAATATTTTGAAAGAAGAAGAAGGCATTGACGCAGCAACCAAAAATAAGCTGCTGGATATTTTTGAAAAGAAGATCATCCCTGAGCTGAGCAGGCTGGCCGAACTGGAGCCGGTGGAAGAAGACACCGAACTCGCGCTCGACTGGCTCAACGGGCGCCGCACGCCCGATGCGAACCAACTCGTAAAAGGAGCGATCATGGGCCTTAACCTGGGTTCGGATGCACCGCGCATTTTTCGTGCGCTTGCCGAAGCCACCTGCTTTGGCGCCAAAAAGATTGTTGACCGGTTCAGGGAAGAGGGCATTCCCGTTAAAGGTCTGATTGGCATTGGGGGTGTGGCCCGGAAGTCACCGTTTATCATGCAAATGATGGCCGATGTGATGGACATGCCGATCGAAATTCACCGGTCCGAACAGACGTGCGCCGCAGGCGCGGCCATGTTCGCGGCCACCGCTGCCGGCATCTATCCATCTGTTGAAAAGGCAATGGAAAAAATGGGCCGCGGCTTCGACCTTCGATATGACCCTTCTCCCGAAAAAGTAAAAATATATGCCCGACGTTTGGAGAGGTACAACCGGCTCGGCGAGTTTGCTGTAAAGGAGCTGAATGATTTGCGGCGCGCCCCGCAACCCGCTTAGGAAAGTTTGAGAGAGGCTAAAACTTTGTCGAGAACTGCTTTATCATCGGCAAGAATAAACAATACATCGCCCGGCTCGATCTGCGTTGAGCCGATCGGCTGAATGTAATACTCACTTCGCTTAATGGCCATAATATGCACCGAATAAGGAATGTTCAGTTGTACGATGCGCTTCCCAACGGCGGGTGACGTGGCAGGCACCGCAATCTCTTTCATTTCGGATCGCGCTTTATCGGGCATATCGATATTCATCGTGTCCCTTTTTTTCACATTGGGCGGCAGTGCAACGTGCAAAAACTTTGCGACATAGGCCAGTGTGGTTCCCTGCAGCAGCACGGAGGTTACAGAAATGAAAAACACCAGGTTGAAAATAACATCAGACTTTTCAATACCGGCGATCATGGGATAAGTGGCGAAAACGATCGGGACAGCGCCTCTTAATCCCACCCATGAAATAAAAAGTTTACTGCGAAGATTGGTTTTGAAGAAAACGAAGCTGGCGAATACGCCCAATGGCCTGGCCACAAAAATGAGGAAGGCCGAGATGAGCAGGCCGGTACCGGCCACTGCCCATACCTGTGAGGGGAAGGCAAGAAGGCCGAGCGTAAGGAACAGGATAATCTGCATGAGCCAGGCCTGCCCTTCGAAAAACCTGATAAGGCTGCGTCGGTGAATGAAGCTGCTGCTGCCAAGGATGAGTGCAGCAAGGTAAACCGCCAGGAAGCCGTTGCCGCCAATGAAATGAGTTAGCGAGTAGGTAAGCAGCGAAAGCGCTACCAGCAAAACCGCGTACAACCCATCGTGATCGAGTTTTATTCTGTTGATGGTCCACATGCTGCCCTTTCCCATAACCAGCCCCATTAGCCCGCCAATAAAAAACTCCTTGAAGAACAGAGGCACGAATTCGCCCATGCTGAACTCGCCCTTGTCTATCATCATGGTAAATATTATCGTTAGGAAATAGGCCATGGGATCGTTGCTGCCGCTCTCCAGTTCCAGTACCGGGCGCAGTGCGCCCTTGAGTGCTATGGACTTGCTTCTCAGTATGGAAAAAACAGCCGCCGCATCGGTAGACGACACGATTGAGCCGAGCAGCAGGCCCTCCATCAAGGTAAACCCAAGAAAATAATGGACGAACATCCCCACCGTTGCGGCCGTAACGAACACACCTATGGTGGACAGGGCCACGCCGCGCCACAGGATTGGCCGTATGCTCTGCCAGTTGGTGTCAAGACCGCCGGAAAACAGGATGAACGTTAGTGCAATAATGCCGATGATCTGCGCAATATGCGCGTTGTTGAAGTAAATACCGCCAATACCCTCCGACCCTGCAAGTATGCCCACCAGCAAAAAGAATATCAGCGTTGGCACGCCGAAGCTGGCAGACGTTTTGCCGGCAAGAATGCTGATGAGCAATAGCACGGAAGCCACTAAAAGAAGATGTTCGACGGGTATATTCATTCATTGCAAATTTAAGTGGTGACGCGTGCAGGTTGTTTCAATTAATAATTATATTTAGCACCTGAAGAGATAAGGAACGCCTGCCTCGCATTGAAGCACAAAATGAAATATATCAAAGGCCTTGTACGGCAATTTATACGGCTCGTTAACGATCCAAAGCAAACTTATTTTCCGGAAGCAAAGCAAAAAGGCAAGGTTGCCATCTGGGTCGATAACCTTGTTTGGGTGATGCGCCACAAAGAGATTAACCGCTTTTATTATGCGTATGGCCTCGACAGAAAGAATACCGACGTTGGCCGGGAAATCCTGTCGTATCGCGACTTCCGGAGTATTCGCGATAAACGCAACCTGCGGTTGAAGGGCATGAATTTTAACTATGCCAGCCTGATGCGCGACAAATTCGTGTTCGGGCAACTGATGTCGAGCCTCAATTTTCCCACTCCCGCCAATATAGCCTTGCTCGACAACAAAGAATTTACCTGGCTGGATACGATGAAAACCGTTTCACTCGATTCGCTGGTTACCGAGAAGATAAGCATTAATGGTTTTTGCAAAAAGCTCACAGGTATTAAAGGAGAAGGTGCGTTCCCGTTACAGATAGACGCCGGTAAGGTTTTCAGTGACGGAAGAGAAATTTCGCTCGGGGAGTTGAGAGCGAAAATGAGCGGCATCTACCTTTTGCAGGAGCTGGTTGCACAGCATGCCGACCTTGCCCGGCTCCATCCCGAATCGGTAAACACACTGCGCATCCTCACCTTTAACAATGATGGCAACATTGAATTATTCAGCGCGTCGCTGCGGGTGGGCACCCAACACAGGAGCGTTGACAATTGGGGCGCCGGCGGTATTGCGATAGGCATCGATCTCGATTCGGGCACTTTGCGCGAATACGGCGTTTACAAGCCGGGATTCGGCGGCCGTGTAAAGAAGCATCCCGACACGGGCATAACTTTTCTCGGCTATCCCATGCCGTATTTTAAAGAATGTATAGACCTGGCCTGCCGCCTGCACCGCTATTTCTATGGTATTCATTCTATTGGATGGGACGTTGCCGTAACGCCCAATGGACCCGTTTTCATCGAGGCGAACGAAGACTGGGACGGCAGCTTTGCCATGTCGCTGGAAGATAACTTCAAAAGCAGGTTCCTGAAAATGTACGAAAAGGCATAAACACAATTCTTCTCAAATCCTTTCCCATGCCGGATTATTTACATACATTAGAATTCTGCATCAACCCCTTAAGAATGTTTGTTGAATAGTTGCTGTGGTGTTTGCAAACTCCAATATTCTGCGACCAATTATTCACTGTTTACCAAACATAACGCCCGATGAAGCCCGAGAAAAAAATCTACGCCGTTACGCAGAAGTTAATCTATCCCGGCAGTTTATTAATGCAGTTTTTGAAACTGGTGACTAATTCCCAACAGAGTTATTTTCCGAAAACCGAGCGGAAAAGTAAATGGTCCATATGGCTCGAAAATATGCTGTGGGTGGCCCGGCACAAAGAAATTAACCGGTACTATTACATTTACGGCCTCGACAGAAAGGGAAACTTTACACAAACGGAAAAACTGGGCTATCGCAGGTTTCGCCGCTTGCGCGACACCCACAACCTGCGGCCAAAGGGCATCAACTTCAATTATGCGTGCCTGTTACGAGACAAGTTTGTATTCGGACAGTTGCTCGCAAGTCTTCAATTTCCCACACCAAAAAATATCGGTCTTATCGACAATGGGGAGCTTACCTGGCTCGACGGGATGAGGAAGGTTCCGCTGTCAGCGATTGCAGATGATCCTGACCTGGAGATCGACGGCTTTTGTAAAAAGCTTGCGGGCCTGAAGGGCGAAGGGGCGTTTCGCCTGCGCATTGCCGGAGGCAAAATATACAGCGGCGCCGAAGAGCTATCGGTGCAGCAATTGCAAAAGAAGATAACCGGCCAGCACCTTTGGCAGCAACGTGTGGTGCAGCATCCCGACATGAGCAGGCTGAACGCCAGCTCGGTAAACACCATGCGCATACTCACGTTCAACATCAACGGCAGGGTTGAATTGTTCAGCGCCGCTTTAAGGATAGGTGGCAACAACAGGAGCGTTGACAATTGGAACGCCGGTGGTATAGCGGTGCCCATCGATGTTCAAACGGGCACACTTAGGAAAGAAGGGTTTACCAAGCCCGGCTATGGCGGCCGTTGCGGGGAACATCCGGAAACCGGCATAACTTTTCTCGGCTACCAGCTTCCGTTTTTTAAAGAGAGCGTTGAACTGGTTTGCCGGCTTCACCGGTATTTATACGGCATCCATTCCATTGGATGGGATGTGGCCATAACACCGGATGGTCCCATTCTCATTGAAGCCAATGAAGACTGGGACGGCAGCTTTACCATGAGCACGGAACCGAATTTTAAAACGCGGTTCCTGCGCATGTATCAATAGCCGTTATTTTTTCTGCAAAAGGGTAAGCAGTTTCCGGTCCAGCTTTTGGCCGTGCCAGTCTTCGTAAGCCACATCATCGCGATTAGAATTCATCACGCCGAAATCTCCTGAGAATTCCCACAGCGCGAAACCGATGCCGTTGGAACGAAGGATATCCAGCACATCGCTGAACCAGGCGAGGAAAACATTGTGCGGTGTTTTTCGCCAGCAGCCGCATTCTCCGCAGTGTACGCCTACGCCGCTGTTCTTCAGGTCGATCCATGGCTTATAAAATTTCTCCAGCATTTCGCGGCTCAGGTATTTATCGCCCACTTGCCCGGGCCATTTTGGATCGGGCACATTGGCCGTATCCTTCATTGCCCATGGCGCCTTGTAATGTGAAATGATGCCGGGGAAATAGCCGCGGCAGCTTTGTGCGATGTTCAGGTCTTTTATTTCGGGTATCACATCGCTGCCCACGTTGTTGCCGTCTGCGATCACCAGGTGATTCGGGTTTTCTTTGCGGATAGCCTCAGCGGCGGCTTTCGCGACTTTACGATAAACATCGCCGGGCACCGGGCTCCTTTTCGAATGTTGGTCGTTCATGTCTTCGCGGTCGCTGGGCTCGTTAACGAGGTCGAAGCTTATTTTTTTAGGAGATGTGTTCTTGTAGCGTTTTGCCCACATGTTCCAGTGAAAATAGAATGCTTTCTGCGCTGCTTCGTCGCGCCACAGGTTGAAAGGTTCATGGAACCCCGCGTTCACGCAGTAGCCTGGTGCACGGTGCAGGTTGATGCTTGCATGTATGCCGTATTTATGTGCAAGTGCAATCAGGCTGTCTATTTTTTCCACGGCCTGCTCATCGATGTTATAGGTTTCCTCCGGCGTTATGTCGCGCGTTCTGTCGATTTTCAGGTAAGAGGGATAAGCAATCGGTATCCTCACAAAGTCGAAACCCCAGTCGCGCATCCAGCGGAACTGGTCCTCGGTGGTGGAGGGACGGGCGTGGGCAGGATTCGGATTAAAGAAGTCGGTGAGGTTGAAGCCTCGCCACTGAGGCAGTTTATTTTTTACGGGCGCTTTGAATGCAGCGAGTGCATCGGGTGCATTTAATCCGAGTGCGGTAACAGCGAGTCCGGTGTTGCGGAGAAAAGATCTTCTTTCCATAATGGCAATTCTATTTAGTTCGGTTATTAAAGTTTACTCACTTCTGCTTTAAGAAAAACCGGTGCGGTGCCGGGCCCTGCGCCATCTTTATCGGAGTAGCGTCTCACCAGCTCCATGATATCATCTATCGCTTTTTTGTTTGGCTTTGTGGGATCACTGGCTTCGCGCCATTGAGAGATGACATCCTCTCCGAAAACGCCCCCGAACGTGGTGAATACGTCAAAAATCGCGTCCACTTTTCGGCCATCGTTAAAAATGATGAACACCTCGTTGGGTTTTAAAGGCTGGTAGGCAACGGCGTCTTTGCCCAGGTTGGCATACTCGCGACTGTCGTCGCTCAGGATGCTGTCGGTGGCAAAAAGTATCGTGGCGTTCGAGGCAGCCTCGTCGACTGCATTGAAAGTGACTTTGTAATAGGTGTTGGTCATGGACACAACAAGGAAGCCGGTTTTGGGGGTTACCAGGTCGGCAGGGGTAACATTTATTTCCAGCACGGTTCCGTTGATGATATCGGGTATCACGACCTGCGGGGGTTCGGGATCATCTTTGGAACACGACAGCAAAGCAGTTAACAGCACTAGAAATATAAGCCGGTACATTTGGAAAAGTTGTTGCGTAAGATACGCAACGCAGGTGAAACATGTATCCGCCTCCGTGAGGTTGCCTTTCCTTTATTATCCGATTACCTGTTCATTCATTTTCTGTAGATGGTTTCCCGGGGAGGAGTTATATTGAAGATGCCGTTAAAAGGTTTGGCAGTTTCCCAAAAAAGGATTATCTTCTGTCAACTTATCGCCTTTACATGATTTGAGCCTCCGAATCAACAGTACCGAATCTAGGATGGTACTTTTTGAATGCTTTCCATGCACCGACAATAAGCAGTTTATCACTTTTTAAATGTAATGTGCATGGCATATTCAACGGGCTATTCGCGGGAAAATCTTACTGCGAAGGCCGAGCAGCTCAGAAGCCAAATGGAGCGATTTATAACGAATGGAAAGGAGTTTGGCGAAGTAAAAAAAATTTACCAGGAATATAAGCAGGTATTGGCTCAACTCAACACGCTTGACGCCGGGAGGCAACGCAGTTCTTCGAGTGGGTTGCGGTGATTGTTGCAAGGTTTCTCCCGGATGGGATGGCGCTCAGGCCTCGGCGGTAGAATGTATCCCCCGCTGGCGGGGATGGCGCTCAGGCCTCGGCGGTAGAATGTATCCCCCGCTGGCGGGGGTGGCGCTCAGGCTTCACGGTAGAATGTATCC
>CAMPGT010000032.1 GCA_946885665.1 uncultured Chitinophagaceae bacterium
GTCTTCGGCTTTTCCGGTTGAGGCGGCTTTAATAAGCTGTTCGGTCAGCTCCTTTTTATCGAGGAACCTCGCCATAAATCCCCAGCCGCCTTCTATGTCCTGCACCGCAATGGTCAGCCTGTTGTTGCCTTTTTTCAATTGAACGGGTATGATGTCGTCGTCGGCATTCAGTCCGCGGGCCACAAAATTCTTGTGCACCGTTTTTCCATTGAGGATCACTTTGACGGCATCATCGCTGCCAATGCCAAGCACGGCGTCCATGTCCCTGTCGCTCGCAATTACCGCCGATGCATACACGGTGGCGTAATCCACTCCCGGAAACAGCGAGTCAAAAACGACCATGTCAGAAGTCGATGAAAATCGCTTCCAGTCGAGTTGAGCCGCGCTGTCGGTGCGGTTGAAGAACTTCTCCTGCGCCGATGCATCGGCTTTACCAGCGCTGTCCTTAGGCAAGGCAACCGGTCCGCCCAGGAGCCAGGTCTTCATAAAATCCGCGGTAGTAGGCGAATAGACGGGCAGATCTTCATCGCTATTTACGGGAGAGTGATTAGTAATACTTTGGGAGGATGCATTGAAGTTAAAATAGAGGAAAAACAGCACAAGAAAAGGCATTGAATTTCTCATACCCGTTGTTTTTCTAAAGGTAAAGGGATGCGTGATCGGATTGATTAAAATTCTATTAAAATTTATTTGGAATTGACTTTTATAAACGTTAATTTCATAAGCCCTATTCTTCCCTGTTTTTTGCGGTATCTCTAAAACTATTTTTATGCAATCCGATATCGTTAACAATGACATCACGGCCATCAACATCCAGTTAAATGAACTGAGGTCAAAATTCGACCACGCCATGCGTGAAGGAAATGATTTGCCTGATCTGCGGGAAACCTACCTGCAAATGAAGGAGCTGGAATGTTACATCAACGCATTGCAATGGGATCCCGAAAAACAGTTTGTAATGCAGCAGCAGGTTGCCACAACGCACACGTGGATGTAATCGAATTTTACTAAACGCTGCTCCCTTTAAGCCACCAATGGGAATATCATTCCTGTTCCGGGAACACATGTAAGAAAATTACCGGTATAGTCTTTTAGCGTCCAGGCGTCTCGTGCTTTGGCATTTTGTTGGTAAACGTAAAGGCAACCAAACAGAACGCCTTTATGCAACACAAGAAGAAAAGACCCGTCAGAAATCTTAAAGAAACGCGTCATTCAGGGATCACGCTGCTGATCCTGCTCATCGTCCTTGCCATTTTTGCCTGAGTTTTATATTTTGGTTTTTTACCCTCCGCACAACCCGCGGAGGGTTTTTTGTGTCTGTAACTAACAGGCGCCGCAGCATGCCAATGCGCAAACGTTTGCGGTAAATACGCGACTTTACCGCAGATAATTCTAAATTCATTCTTTGTTTCAATTCTCAACCTATCACGCATCATAAACAACTTTTGCAATGAAAAGTAATCGCAGGGATTTTATCAGGTTATCCGGATTGGCAGGTATTTCAATGGTTCCTGCACCATTTGTAAAAGCCGAACCGCTGGATGAACTGACTTCCCGCATTGCGCCCGGTAAGCATTTCAACATGTCGGGATATGCGGCCCCTAAGCTCGAAACCGTAAGAATCGGATTTATCGGCCTCGGCCATCGCGGACCAGGCGCCGTTACCCGCATCAATAAAATTGACGGCGTTGAGATCAAAGGACTCTGCGACATCCGCCCCGAAAAAGCCGAAGCCGCTAAAAAAATAGTGGACAGCAGCCGCCATAATCCCCAATTGTACTCCGGCGGAGAGGACGAGTGGAAGAAGATGTGCGACCGCACCGACATCGACCTGATATACATAGCCACACCCTGGAGCCTGCACACACCGATGGCGGTTTATGCCATGAAGCACGACAAACACGTTTGCGTGGAGGTGCCCGCAGCCAAAACGGTGGATGAATGCTGGGAACTCGTGGAAACATCTGAAAAAACAAAGAAGCATTGCATGATGCTCGAAAACTGCTGCTACGACTTTTTCGAGCTGCTCACACTCAACCTCGCCAGGAACGGCTACTTCGGAGAAATCGTTCACGGCGCAGGCGGATATATTCACGACCTGATGGAGCTGAACTTCAACAAGGACGGTTATTACGACATGTGGAGGCTGAGAGAGAATGCCGAAAGAAATGGCGACCTCTACCCCACTCACGGTCTCGGACCCGTTGCACAGGTGATGGACATCAACCGGGGAGATAAGATGGACTATCTCGTGTCGCTCTCAACAAATGATTTTCAGATGGCCGAAATGGCGAAGGAACTTGCTGCGAAAGACGACTTCTTCAAACCATTTGCCGGCAAGAAGTACCGCGGCAACATGAACACCACGGTCATTAAAACCGCGAAGGGCCGCAGCATCAATATTCAACATGATGTAACCTCAACAAATGTGTATTCGCGCATTCACTTTATCAGCGGAACGAAAGGCTCTGCACTGAAATATCCCGAACCCGGCCGCATTTCCCAAAGCCACGAAGGATGGATAAGCGAAGAGCAACTTAAGGAACTTGAGAAGCAATATCAGCCGCCCATCGTTAAGAAAGTGGGTGAGCTGGCCAAACAAATCGGCGGACATGGCGGCATGGACTTCCTGATGGATTGGAGAACGATAGACTGCCTGCGTAACGGCCTGCCGCTCGATATGGATTGTTACGATGCGGCTGCATGGAGCGCCGTGGCGCCGCTGAGCGAAAAGTCCATTGCGAAGAGATCCTCTTCCGTAGATGTGCCTGATTTTACTTCGGGCAGTTGGAAAACGAACAAGCCAGTGGATATTTCAATGAGCGAGGGTGCGAATACGAAAGTATTGGGTTGAGAAAGTTAAAAGTTAAAACTTAAAACTTAGAAGTTCTTTAGAAGAGGTTTTGTAAGACATAAAAAGGGTCCTCGCTGCGCGAGAGACCCTTTTGTTTTGCCTGATAAAATCCTATTTAATTTCCGGCCAACCCTGCCTGTATTTCCTTTTCACAAATTGATTGGCAGGTTCAAAATTAGTCACGCGCATATTTTTTGCATCCCATTCGAGCGTGATACCACGGCCCGGAAATGCATACCCATCACCCTTCTTCTCCCTGAAATTAAAACTCAACAGCGCGAGGTTGCCCATTAATATCGATTCAGTTAATGGCCCTGCGTAATCTTTGAATGGCGAATCCACAACGGCCTTTTCATAACCGGCGCGGCACGCATCCACCCACTGCACATAGTGCCCCATGAAGCTGCCGGGAACTCTCGGATATTTTTTCGCCACGTGCGTTTCTGCAGTGCGTGAAGTGGGCAGCAACTGCGGCTTTGCACCATATACGTCAAAAGTGAGCTTACCTTTTGTACCAATCAGTAACGCGCCATTGCCCCCACCAGCAAACTGTTCGTTCGGTTTTAATTCTTCCGGCCTTTCCGGTTGTATGCCACCGTCCATCCACACCAGCTTAATATCCTTTCCATTCTTCAGCTTGTAATTAAAAGTAAGGAATGATGAAACCGGCCCGCTCTCGGGATAATAGGCTTCTTCAAATATGCCGCTATAGATCGTGCTCGCCGAAGCATGCACGCTGGTGGGATAACCCAGGTCCAGTATTTTGAAAACAGGGCCGATAATGTGACAACCCATATCGCCCAGCGCACCCGTTCCAAAATCCCACCAACCGCGCCAGTTGAAAGGAACCAGGTTTTCAATGTAATCATGTTTTTCAGCAGTGCCCAGCCAAAGATCCCAGTCGAGACCGGCAGGCACCGTGAATTTTTTATTTGGCCAGGGAATACCTTGTGGCCATACCGGCCTGTCTGTCCAGCAATAAACAGAATGTACATCCCCTATTACTCCCGCATCGTACCATTCCCTTGAAATGCGCAGGTCGTCGTGCGATGAGCCCTGGTCGCCCATTTGTGTAACCACCTTGTAGCGATCGGCAGCTTCAGTAAGAATACGCGCCTCGTAAATGTCATGCGTCAGCGGTTTCTGCACATACACATGCTTGCCGAGCTGCATGGCATGAAAGGCAATGATCGCGTGGTTGTGATCGGGTGTTCCCACAGACACGGCATCGAAGTGCTTGTGTTCCTTCTCATACATTTCACGCCAATCCTTGTAATATTTGGCTTTTGGAAATTTTTTGCGCAGACCCGCCGCCTGCCTGTCATCAACATCACACAGATAGGCGATCTCTGCATTCGGGCTTTTCGAAAATTGGGTGATGTCGTCACCACCTTTTCCTCCTGCACCCACGCCGGCAATTACAAGCCTGTCGCTGGGCGCCACATATCCTTTACCACCCAGCACGTGGCGGGGCACAATGTAGAATCCGGCAGCGGCGATACCCGTATTACGGATAAACCTCCGCCTGCTTTCATTTGATGCGGAATTACTGTTACTGTCGTCGTTCACCATGGAATGAGTTGAATTATTTTAAAAGAAATGAATTGCCATAGCAAGATTTTGCAAAATAATTAATTTCTGCCAGCGAATGTTCTAAGATTTATTTAAAAAGAGTAGGCGTTCGCTATTTGACGAACTTCGAACCGTATTTTACACCGTCACGCGTAACGATATGCAAAAAGTACAAGCCCCTGGCCTGTGATGCAAGATTTTCAATGGGATACCTGTTGATGCCCGGCTGTGCATAAACAGATTTGCTGTAAAGGATCCGCCCATTCATATCGGCTACCTTCACCTGCATTTCGCCTGGCGCATCAGCAAATATTTCATATTCGATATTGCCTTTGCTGTTCAGGAGGGTCAGCTTGTTTTCAACAACGCCACCCGCAATTCTTATTGTTTGCGAGTAGCGGTAACGGCCGTCCCGGTCAACTGCTTTAATACGGTAAAAACAATTTTGCGCCACTTGTTCATCAACAAAACGGTATTGCTTTTCATGCGCCCCATCGTTTATCGCTGCTGTACTGCCGGCTTTCACAAATCCTTCTGCACCGTTGGTGCTTCTTTCAACAATATATTCCTTCAGATTGGCTTCGTTCGCCACGTGCCAGTAGAGATAATTTTTCGACCTGGCATGTTGCCCGAAGACGCTGAGAAAATGGACGGGCAGAATGGTCATGCCCCAGTCGTAGGGCACCATCTCCCGGAAATTGATGGAATACTGCCGTTCGGAAGCGCCACTTGCCGAACAACTGCCGCCCACACAGCATGCACCGATCTTAATGGACATAGACTGCGTGTTGGTGTAGTTCCAACTGGAGGCCACGTTTGTTTGCGTGAGCAAAATGCCGCTGTACTGCGTTTTTGGCGAGCTGAACCTGAATCCTCCCGAAGCAGACGAAACGGTCAGGTTGGTCGGGTTTTCAACGGTGTAGCTCGAGAGACCATAAGGTTCGTTGTATTCGCGCAGGTTGCCGCCGTTGCCGTCAATGTCTATCCCATTCGCAGTAAAGGCCGAAAGGGTAAGCGGAACGCCTGTGGCCGCATTATAGAAGCTGATGCTGAACGTCATGCCCCAGCATCCGCCATTGCCGGTATTCGGACCGTTGATCACCGGTTGCCACGCCACCGACGACCCGCCCGAATTGGCATCGATCATGTACAGGCTTGCACCGCCTTCCTTCGCAGTGATGGTGATGACGGCGCTGATGTTAGTGGAACCTTCCGTTCCCACATTGTTGTAAGTATAAGTAGTGTTGATGGCACCCGGAGTTCCCGAAACCACCGGCGTGCCGGTAAACGACATGGTCGTTTGTGCGTTCGCGCGCAGCACAAACAGTGCCAGCAGAACAATGAGGACTGTTCTGCCACTCCGTTGCCGGTTCAAAAAGGGGGCGGGTATCAGTTTTTTCATGGATCGCCGGAAATATCGAACGCCGGGATGATCCGGTGTCGACTATCGTTTCAAACGCCAATTTAAGGCCTAAATTATTGGTGGCAGCGCAAAGCGGACGGTGTTCTCGAAATTTAATATTAGGTACACCTCACATGTATATGTAAATCAATTTATTATATCCATTAGTGACCGGAAAGAAGAAGTGAAAAAACTTTCGGCTCCTACCCAGTCCGAAAGCGGGTGCCAGCGCCCTAATTTCAGGTAGGTACCGTCCGGCAAATCGACCGAAACGTTTTCTGTGAGCTTACTGTAATTTTCGGTACCGAAGTGATGCTCCCAGGGCGCTGCAGGAAACCCAAGGTACCAGTCGTTCAAAAGACCCGCTTTGGCGGCAGCGGCCACATTATCGGCAAACCGGTCGCGAAAACGGCCGCCCAGTACGAGGTGGATGCTGAAGTGGTTGCCCCACCAGAAGAAGCTGCGTATCGCAAATACATCGTCTTTTTTGAAAAAACGCGGGTTGTCGAGCATCACATAGGGCAGGTCCTGGTACCGTTCTCCCTTATAGATTTTCGGTGAAACGTACGTGGCCTCGTCCGGCAGCGCACCGGCGGTGGTCAGCAGACGCTGGTAACTGTCATTCAGCCGCCCGAACAAATCGTAAACTTTGTCGATAATCCTGTGCTTGGCCAAAATCCATTCACTATTATTCACAAGCGACGATTCCAGCTCAGTTAATTGAAATCCTTCAGTCATTATTGATGATTGGTAACAAAGTTGTACTATTATTGACAATCTATAAACGGTTTATGAAGATTATCACACTCACTTTCAGCCCCTGCATCGATAAAACAACGTCTATTCCCGATCTCATACCTGAAAAAAAATTGAGATGTTCCGAGCCGGTGCTGGATGCGGGCGGCGGCGGGATAAATGTTTCCCGTGCCATTAAAAAACTGGGCGGTGAGGCCACGGCTGTGTATCCATCAGGCGGATGCACGGGCAAGCTGTTCGACCAGTTGCTGGCCCGCGACCAGGTGCCGTGCATAAACATCCAGTCGCACAGTGAAACCCGCGAAAATTTCATAGTGGTGGAAGAGGCCACCGGCAAGCAGTTTCGTTTTGGAACGCCGGGCACCTTGTTGAATGAAGAAGAGTGGCAAAATTGCATAAAAGCGATTCGTGACGCGGAAGGTGCCGAATACATTGTTGCCAGCGGCAGCCTCCCTCCGGGTGTGCCGAACGACGTGTTTGCCACTATCGCCACAATTGCGAAAGAGAAAAAGGCGCGGTTTATTGTTGACACGTCAGGCGAAGCGTTGAAACAGGCGGTAAACAAAGGCGTGTTTTTACTGAAACCGAACCTGAACGAACTCGGCGCACTGTCGGGGATGCCTGTGGCGGGTACCGCACAGATCATTGAAGCGGCGAATGAAATTCTTAATAAGAATGAATGTGAAGTGGTGGTGGTGTCGATGGGCGCCGCCGGCGCACTGATGATCACAAAGGACCAGGCAGAAAAAATACCTGCACCCCGAGTTACGATGAGAAGCACCGTGGGCGCCGGCGACAGCATGCTCGCGGGAATCGTACTCTCGCTTACTGCGAACGCCAGTCTGCTCGACGCCGTGCGTTACGGCGTGGCATGCGGTTCTGCGGCCACCATGAACCCGGGCACCGAGTTGTGCAGGAAGGAAGATGCTGAAAAGTTATATGCGCAAATACTCGAACTGTCGGCGCAGACCACCTGATCAATATACAACGTCACTGTACCGGTCGAAGTCGCCGATCTCAAGTATATTGGCGATGGTTTTTTCGCGCAGGTCATCGATGGTGAAACCAAGGCCCTCCAGCAACTGAGGATGTTCGTCGAGGTTTTTGTCGATGAACACAAGGTCGCTTCGGTTCAGTTTCGAATAAATGAATTTTATAGTGGGCGAGTAGAGAATTTCGCACCTCAGCGGAATATGGCTGGCCCCTGCCCTCTTCTCCAAATATCTTATCTCCTGCGCATCAATGGGCCGGACCCTGCTCGCCGAATTGGCTACCAGCGCCAGCTCTTCTCCATTATCTTCAATGGGCCGGAACATGTCGTCATCGGGCTGTTCGCGTTTGTTAAGGATAAACAAAACTACCAGCGAACCCTCATTTTCTTTTGCCCAGTTTATTGCATATTCCACCACATGATGTGGTAAAAAATTTCCCGGAAAGATTAGTGTGGCAAAATTCATGACCTGGGTTTTACTTAAAGTTCGTATAAATCAGCGTTTTCTGAGATTAAAAATATTACCAAAAACGGTCCTCAAATCACATTTTAATTTGGAACGATCTTTACATGGTATGACGTGGAAAATAATGTTAAAACAAAAATTAACAACTATGACTTTAAAAAGGATAATACCCAATCTGTTGACAACAGTATTGCTGGTAACCGGTCCGGTATTTATGCTTTTCGCGCAGGAGGATACGTCATCAACGCAGCCGGATAGAACCTATAATTTCTTTGGCCCTTCAGGATATTCGGACGAAATGTTCATCTCTAAAAATATAGAAGATAACACGAAGGAAATAGAACTGGCAAAATTGGCGATCGACAAATCTTCCAACGACGGTATTAAATCCATTGCACAGGATATGGTCGAACACCACGGCAAATTGCTGGAAGACCTTAAGCAGCTTCGCAGTGTTTCAGGTATTTCAGGTAATGAAGAAGATGCAGTCGCAGAAGAACAGGAACAAGTGGCAACGGAAGAAAATAATATGCAGAATGACAGCGCTTCGGTGACCAACCCGCCTGCGAACGTGAACCTGTACGATCCAGCCGCGATGCTGGTAAATGCCAGTCCCGAACAGTTCGACTCGATGTGGGTGAGGCAGATGCTGATCGATCATAAAATAAAGCTGGGCGAATTGCACCAGGCCGGGAAAACAACAGACAATCCGAAAATTAAATCACTGGTGAAAGAGGCCATACCTATGGTACGGAACATGCGCGACAAGCTGGAGAACGTAAATGATCCGCAGTTCACCACTATGATCTGGAAGAAAGAATAATCGCTATTGAACCATTCATGAGAGAAAGGCCGGATAATTCCGGTCTTTTTTTTAGCTTGCATGATGAAATAATCATGAAAAAGCCAGAACCATCCGAATATCATCCTTATTATAACGGGTACGTGCAACTCGTCGAGGACGGCAACTTCCTTCAGATCCTGAAGGAAAACAGCTTGCAGGTGAAATCATTTTTCGGCTCCATCAAAAAAGAAAAACAGGATTACAGGTATGAACCCGATAAGTGGAGCATCAAGCAGGTACTCATGCACTTAATCGACACCGAACGCGTGATGGCGTATCGTGCCCTTACGGTTGCACGCGGCGATACGCACACTGCCCTTCCGGGTATGGATGAGAATCTTTTTGCTGCTCACGCCAATGTTACGGGGCGTACGATCGAGGACCTCCTCAATGAATTCCTCGTGGTTCGCGAAAACACTTCTCTTTTGTTTGGGTATATGAATGACGCGGAGAGCGCGCAGGTGGGTAATGTGCTTGCGCACGCGATTACACCGCGCGCGCTGGGTTATATTATCATCGGGCATGCGCAGCATCATCTGAACATCATTAAACAGAGGTACCTGTAGCTTTTTGTTTTTTAAAAGAAAAAATGATTTAAAAAAACTATTCATAAAGATCAGCGGTGTCGCATTTTGCAACATCATAAAGCACCTTCCCCATTTTCTCAGTAACCACCTTAAAATACTTCTCCCCTTTTTCCGCAGTTGCCTTTTTAGGATTACCCGTTCCCGTATCTGCAGATATCTGCGACCATTTTCTCTCTGCCCATACCCAACCTTCAGAAAACTCCCTGATCCTGGGCCTCTTCTCTGTTCCGTCGCCCGCTTCCGCCAGCGGCCGCACCAGGTGAGGCGTAAAATACATCAGCAGGCTCGTTTCCATTTCATCGGCGTGATCGCCGCCCTCTTCAAAATAATCAGCCTTATTTAACGCATGAAACCAATTGGATGTGCAGAGAAACATCTTCGGATATTTCAACCCCAGCTCGCGCAGCATGGTTTTAAAATCATTACCACCATGGCTGTTTAAAATAAACAGCTTGTAGATACCCTGCCGGTGGAGCACTTCGATGATATTATCGAGTATGGCCATCTGCGTGGAAGGGTTCAGGTTGATGTCAAGCTTAATATCGGACTGTCCTGTGTTTACACCGAAGGGAACCGTGGGCAATACCACCAGCTTCGCGCCTTTTTCATACGCGATCCTCGCGGATTCCGCAGCGATGTGATCTGCTTCGATAACATCGGTTGCATAAGGAAGATGGTAATTGTGCGCTTCTGTCGCGCCCCACGGCAGCACTGCCAGTTCAATTGCTGCGTCTTTGATAAATTTCCAATGACATTCGGCAAGAATATATGGTCGCATTATTACGTTTTACGGCAATTTAGGACACACACTTCTCCCATGCAAGATTAATATCGCATCTTGATGATTTTCACCGAGCGCACCAGCTTCTCATTAACGCGCAGTGTGGCAAAATATAATCCCGTTCGCAGGTTCGCACTGAAGGCATTTATCTCCAGCACATTGTTGCCTACCGGTCGTGTACCGAAGTCGCGCCGGTAAACGAGCCGCCCGTAGCTGTCGTGTATCTCTACAAGTATCTTATCCGTTGCCTGTTTATTATAGAACAGTAGCCGCACGGTATTCGTGAACGGATTTGGATAGGCAATGAAATTATTGTTATCTGCCTCGGCGGGTGGAATGCTGTCCACCGGCGGCGGAATTTGCGGTATGGAATCAATCGGTGGATTGTCTCCTCCCGGGATAGTGTCGATCGGCGGATTATCGCCTCCGGGTATCGTATCCACAGGTGGGTTATCTCCGCCGGGAATAGTATCGATCGGCGGATTATCGCCTCCCGGAATCGTATCAACCGGCGGTGGATTGTCTCCTCCAGGTATAGTATCAACCGGCGGCGGGTTGTCGCCACCTGGAATAGTATCCGGCACCTCAGTGTAACTGTATTCCTGGATGATCACTCCCGCAGCAAATCCCCAAGCCGCTTCCGGTGATGTTGAGAAGTCGAGCAGCAATTTTCCGTCAGGATCCGGAGCAACATCGTTGATGTAAACAATTTTAGTGGTATTCATCCAGGCATTCAGGTAAACAGTTTTATCGTTTACGGTATATGTTCCGGTGTAGTTACCCGCGAACCAAACCGGAAGGCCTGAGCTGCCGACAAATCCGAAGCGGTAGCGTTTCGCGTGATTAAGGCCTGTTAACCTGAACTCACACAACTGCTGGTTATCCAGCCAATACGTTGATTCAAGCACCCTGTCGGGCACAACCCCGGAATTGTTGCCGGTTACCCTGCCTCCGGTATTTTCGCCATTGAACATTTTCTCGAGCGTCATGTCCATGGTGGTCGCCTTTCCGGACTGATCTCTCAGGTTCGTCATCGTAAACGTGGCGATCGGAGATTGCGCCGTGTTGTTCCAGGGTGACGGAGCATTCGGTACGGCTGTATTGAAATTCACATACACGATCGTTTGCGGCGTGGTGAACGACACGCGCTTGCTATAGTCGGATGCCGACGACCCCGACCTCGCCCTCACGCGGTACCAGTATTTTGTATCCGGCGACAAACCAGTATTCGTGTAACTGGTGGAGTTGCCGGGAAGCATAATATTCGTCACATTTTGCCTGAACAGCGAATCCGTGGCGCGCACAAGTTCGTAGCCGTTGTCGGCGCTTTCATTCTCTGTTCTGTCCGACCACGTAATCGTTGCAGTGGTGCGGTCGGTTACTTCTGTGTAAATATTGTTTGGTCCCAACAACAAGATCGACGGATCATATTCCTCGATGGAAATGGCATTCAGGTACGTGAACGAGCTTGATGAGCCTTTTCTCACTGTTACCAGTATTTGCCCATTCGCATCCGGCGTAATGGAATTGAGGTTTGCCGTTTGCGTGGTGTTGTATCGCGCATTCAGGTGTGATTGGCGGGCACCACTGCTATAAGCGGCATCAGCCGTGTAGCCTTCATTGTGGGAGCCCACCAGCACAATATTGTAAAGCTTCGACTGGTTAAGTCCGCCAATGATGATCTGTTTGTCTTCTTCAACAGTATCGGCAATGCCTGCACGCAGTACGGCATCGGGGAACACGCCGGAATTATCTCCCGTAAGATGTCCCAACCGGGTAACCTTCCACCATGCATTGACGAATGTAACAGACAGCGAAGTTGGCGTATTCGTTTCATCTTTTAAAGATGTCATGGAACTTCCCGCCGCAGGCATGCCGAGCCAGTTGTTCCAGGGAGCCGGTGCATTTCCGGTGGTTGTGTCACCAGCAAAATTTACCAGCACCGATCTTGTCTTTTGGTCGCCAACGGTGATCATTACGAGCGCCGTATCGGCCTTTCCATAACTGTCGGTTGCAATAACGCGCACATTGTACATGCCCGTGTTATCAACCGCGGGACTCGCTTTAATATAATAATTGTTACTTCCGGAATAGACCAGCGAAACGAACGGAGGATAATTTTCGATTTTCACTGTCGGCACGTCGCCTGCATCGTCTGATACGGTGAACGGTTCATTGAACACTGTTCCCGCTTTTACAAAAATACCGTTCAGCCCTTCTATCACCGGTGCATTATTGCCCGCACGGATGCGCAGCGTATTGCTTTTCGGACCGGTGCCCGCACTGTTCTTTGCCACTATGTAATAATAGTAGTAAGTAAAGCCCGACACCTCATTGTCCGCATACGCATTGCTGTTAGCCGGCAAGGAGGCGATTACGGTGAAATCAACACTGTCCTGCGACCTGTACACTTCGTATCCGGTTTCATTGGCTGATTCATCTTCCCATGTAAGGGATACGGCGCCTCCGGAAGATGCGTCGCCCGTTAATACCGGCGGCACATCAGGTGTCGCAGGCTGTTCGAGCGTCCTGGCATTTACTTTGGGGCTGAAGGCAGATTCACCATTGTGTGCAATTGCACGCACCCTGTAATAGTAGGTGGTTGATGCTTCGAGTCCGTTGTCCACAAAACTGTCGATGTTGGCGGCGACCGTTACAATGGGCTTGTAGGTGCCGCTGGAAGTTTCCGATCGCACAACTTCGAAACCGCTTTCATTGGCGGAAGTATCTGTCCAAACGATTTTTATTTTATTGAAAGCAATCGCTTCTGCCGCCACTTCCGACGGGATGCCGGGAAGATCGCCGGGTGAAACATCCGGCGGCAGGTAGGTTGTCTGATTACTTGGCTGCGAAAGATTTCCTGCGGCATCCACTGCACGAACCACGAAATTGTAGGGAATCAAACTGTCGAGGTGAGATACCACGAAGAAGTTTTCGAAAGAAGAATATAATTTCTTGCCATTAACATAGATGTCATAACGGGCAACGCCTTCATTGTCGGTAGAAACGGTCCATTGAAGCCTTACCGCGGTGGCGCTGCTCACCCTGTAGTTGAGGCCCGACGGTGCTGTTGGCGGCTCATCGTCGATAAGCGTTTTTGCCGATGCCTCATTGCTGCCCTCTGCGGCGCCAGTTTCGCTCACAGCCCTCACCCGGTAGTGATACACGGTATTTTTTACCAGTCCCTTGTCTTCATAGGTCTTCACATTTGCCGCAAGTAATGTGTCGAACTGGTATGGACCCCCTGCAGATGTTGAGCGGTACACTTCAAATCCTGTTTCTCCGGTTCCCTGCGTCCATGACAGTTTAACGCTGCTTTGCGACGCCGGTACCGCGGTCAGGTTTGTTGCTGCATCGGGCTTGGGAGTGCCGTTGGCATCCACCACTTTGAATGCGGGCGACCATATCGTACCGCAACCGCGTTGCTCTTCGTAACGGCCCTTGTATTCCCCCACCGGCGCGTTGTACACCTGGTTCGTGTCCAGCAGCGCTTCATCGCCTGCATTTACCCATTGGTAGTTGATGAACCCCGGAGCAAGAGTGAGTGGAACTGTGGTGCTGCCGTCAAGAGCGGGCAACACCCTGCTGTGATTTCCCTGCACCTCTATCGGTAAACTTTCCGTGGTGCCCTTTGTTTTGATCACAGCAGGTCTTAATGACCAGTCGGACCACGCCGAGCCGGAGGTGCGTCTGAAACGTGCACGGTAGGTTCCATAGCGGTGAATCACAATTTCATTGCCGGTAAATTCCAGGACGGTTTCGGGGTCGTCAATATTGTTTGTGCCTCCCGTGCTGGAGGCGATGGTTACACCGTTGCGTTGCCACTCATAGGCATAAAATCCGGGCGTCAGGCCCAGTCTTGCATCTACATCGTTTTCCGTGCAAAATTCATATCGTTGAAAGAATACCAGTGGATTTGCCTTGTGAACGTTGTTCATCTCTGGTACAAAGTCCGGCTCGCGCCAATGCTGGTACCATACCGAGTGACCCAACTCGGGGTAAACGGTATAACGGATATCGGCACCTATTTCCGATAACTTCTGAAGGTTATACTGTGCCTGGGCAGGTGACGGATCAACATCTTTTCCGCCTGTTGCGAACCAGATGGGGATGTGCACGAATTTCGTGCGGCCCGACACCGAACCCGCCGATGCGGAAGGCATGATCTTGGCCACCCGCTGCGGGTAATTGTCCACCATCCTCCAGGCGCCATAGCCGCCGCCGGATAATCCATCTACAAGCAGGCGGTCGATGTCTGCTCGTATGTATCTGGCCATCGAATCGATCATGGCCAGTATAGCCCTGAAATTGCCTGAGGGCGCCGATCCCCATCCCGCAAAGCATCCTTCTGTAACGACGTATTGCGGATAGACCAAAAAGCCATCAAACTGGTTTTTATTCACCCTGTCGCGGAACAATTCTCCGCCGAGCCAGATGGGCCGTTCATTATTATATATGCCGCCGTTTGTTGCGCATCCCACTTCACCACCTCCATGAAGAAAAAGGTTGATGGGATATTTTTTATCGGCGCTGTCGGGATTATTGTAACTGTAGGGAAACTTGATACGGAAAGCCATGTGGTTACCCTCCACATTGATGTAATAGGCTTTAAATGACCGGTTGTCGAAAGTGTCCGCACCGATACTTACGCCGATTGTTGGCGTTCTTACCCATTTCTGCAGACCGGGGACGTCGGGATCGGGATGTTCACGACTTCCTAAAGGGGAGTTCTTGTTGTAGGTGACTACCGGGTCCTGGGGATTGAACACATTCTGCGCTTGTACAAAGCAGTCAGCGATCAAAAACAGTAAGGAAAAAAGTAGAATTCCTTTCATATTTAACGGACTAGTTAAGCAATTTCCAGACCATAGGAACTACGTGAATTATTCTCCATGGGTTTCAAGGGTCCTGAACAAATTGGTTACAGGCAGAATAAATCCCGGTTTTGAATTGAAGATTAAAGGGAGGGCGATTCTAAGGATAAGAGGAACAAAGGGAACGGCTAAATTAGCATTCAGTTAATGAAGGTCATAATAAAATCGCAAAAATTTTATAAATTTCACCTTCAACCCCTACACTACCATGAAATTTTTAAAGATTCTTGGAATTATTATCGGCATATTTGTCGTGCTTCTCGCCGCTGCGGCAATCTATTTAAAAGGTTTTCTGCCCGACACGGGCGATCCACAGGACATAAAAGTAGAAATTACACCAGAGCGGGTCGAAAGAGGTAAGTACCTGGCCAACCACGTAACGCTGTGTATTGATTGTCATAGCGAACGCGACTGGACCGTATTTGCGGGGCCGATGATTCCCGGAATAATCGGCGGCGGTGGCGAACGCTTTCCGCGCGAATTCGGTTTCCCCGGAACGTTCGTGTCGAAAAACATTACCCCCCATCATCTCGGCAACTGGACCGATGGTGAATTGCTTCGCGCCATCACCACGGGCGTCAATAAACAAGGAGAGGCGCTTTTTCCCATTATGGGCTACCAGCGTTTCGGCAAGATGGATAAAGAAGACATTTACAGCATCATGGCCTATATACGGTCGCTGCCTTCCGTTAACAAAGAGAATCCTGCCTCCGAGGCCGACTTCCCCGTTAATTTCCTGATCAATACGATGCCCGAAGCGGCACAGTTTACCCAAATGCCGGATAAAAACGACAAAGTAAAGTACGGAGCATATATCGCTAACGCCGCCGGCTGCATCGAATGTCACAGCCGAAACGAAAAAGGACAGCGGATAGAGGGAACAGAATACGGCGGAGGATTTGAATTCGCGCAACCAACCGGCATAGCCCGCTCGGCAAATATTACTCCCGATAAGGAAACAGGCATTGGCACGTGGACGGAAGAGATGTTTGTAAATAAGTTCAAGGTATACGCCGACAGTTCCTATGTTCCCCGTAAGCTGAATCCGGGAGAGGTGAATACCCCCATGCCCTGGATGATGTATGCTGGCATGAAAACCGGTGATCTCGAAGCGCTGTTCGCTTACCTGCAAACAGTAAAGCCGATTAAAAACAAGGTGGTTCACTTCGAGAAGACCAAACTTTAATCTAAAAATTTTTTTGAAGAGGGGTTTGCAGCTATATTTGTGTTCATTCCCCTTTTCAATAATTCCCTATATCCACTTCGCTGAACCTTCCGGTATTCATGATCCTTTCGTTTTGTTGATTTCTACCCTTCGTAATCAACTTTTACAGGAACATGAAAAAGAGTATCATTATTTTCCTCTTATGCGGCATTTCTGCAATGCAATGCAAAAAGGAGCAGGCAGAAGTTGCGCCTAAAAGCGACAACCCTCAACTCCAAATTGATTTGGGTGAAGAGTTTATTAGCGACGCGCAAAAAATTAATCACTCCGTTTATTCATTCGGCGGTATCCTCGGTCTCTATTACGGCTGTTCATCTGTTTTTAAAATCGATGACAATCAATCGTTAGAGATTACCATCGGTACAGCCATTACCAAAAATTCGGAAGTGCAGGATGCGGACCTGCTGCTGGCGATCCGGCCCGGCGAGCGAACCTTTGGCTCACTCGGCGCCTTCAGCAGCTACCCCGAAATGTATTCAGGCAAGGCGGAGATTTCGTTTACCGACAAAAAATCAAGAAGGTGGTGCACCACACGCATAACCGAAAAACACATCAATGGCGACATTGAGGCGAACACAAAAGCGGAACAGCCTGATGGTAAATTTTTTATAGATGATGTGAACAGGACCGTCCTGGACAACGGCAACCCGGGATACCGCATCAAGGGCCACTTCGACTGCTTCCTGTATGAAGTGAACGGCAAGGCGAGAAAAAAAATAAAAGGCAACTTCAGGGGGGTGGTCAGCGTATTTAAATAGTACGGTTTCCTAACTTTGAATCATGCGTAACAGGATGGGTTTGATATTGCCTGTTCTATTGTGTCTTGCCACCGCAACACTAAAAGGACAGGGTAATTCAAGAGGCCTTACCGAACTCTATGCATACGTACATCACACCGACAGCCTTCTCGACAGATCGGAAAAAACTTTTTATCTCGAAAAGTTTTTAAAGGACGATTACAACTATCGCGAAACGTGGCACTACCTCACGAATGGCGACAAGGTGGTTTATTTTGAAATCGTTTACATTATTGATTCCATCGAATTTTCGGAGGTGTATTATCTCAAGCGCGGCAACCTCGTTTGCGCGGAGGAATATGAAAAAATTACTTACTCGTATTTCGAAGACAAGCTTAAATACGGCGGCATTTATTACTTCGAAAGCTCAATGCCCTCGCATATCGTCACCCTCGGAAAACGATCCGATCCCATCGATTTTATCAATCCCGAAGATCTCGCGCTTTCGCGGTTTGAAAAACGATATGCAGAACTGAAAATGCATTTACCGATGCTGCTTCCTTATTGATCTTATTTACACATCAATACTGCAGTTCATCCACTCATCATCTATTTTCGCGTTGTATTTTTTGTAGAAACGAATAGCGGGTTCGTTCCAGTTCAACACCTGCCAGGTAATGCCGTGCAAATTTTTTTCTTTTGCTTCAACGATGAGCCTGTCCATCAGCAGTTGCCCTATTTTTTTTCCGCGCCACTTTTCGGTCACTAATATATCCTCGAGATACATTCGTTGCCCTTTCCATGTTGAATAGCGAACGTAATACAATGCAAAGGCCACCACTTCCTCGTTGGCCTCTGCCACGAACGCCCAGAAAACCGGGTTGGAGCCGAAGCCGCTCTCCTCGAAATGATCGGGCGTAACGGTCACCTCCTGCGGCGCCCTTTCGAACGTAGCCAATTCGCGAACAAGTGCCAGCATGCGCGGGCAGTCTTCTTTCACTGCTCTCCTGATTGTAATTTCCATGGCCGGCGAATCTATCATTTATTTTAATAACGGCTGCGTGGCATAATATTTTTGTTCGGTGATGCAAATCACGGTTATGGATACCAAACAAGAAAATAAAGAAGGAAGAGAAGATTATCCTTCGAACAGGGATCAACAGGGAAACGACAAGGCTCCCGGTGAAGGAATTGGTAAAGCCGAAAAAGTTACCAACGACGACCTGAAGGGTAAAAAGGTGGACAGGAACACCACGAGCGATAAAGATGAACCGCTTGAACGCGGCACATAAGCTGGTTTAAGCGCAACGGCTTCAATAATGAAAGATGTCATCAAAGCCCTCATTCAGCGCTTCGTGTGTGCTTGAGGCAAAGGTATTACAGTCATGGACAAACGAAAAATTGCGGATGAGTTGCGTTGTTTCCTGAATATCGTCCGCAAAAATCCTATCCTCCCTGGCAAACGACACTTTTCTCCTCACCAACTCGTGTGCGAACTCCAAAATGCTGCTGCTCTTCAGCGGTCTCCTGAACTCGATTGCCTGGCAGGCGGTAAGCAGCTCTATGCCGAGAATGTATTCGAGGTTATCCAGCACGCGATTTACCTTTCTTGCGCTGATGCTGCCCATGCTTACATGATCTTCCTGGCCCAGCGAGGTGGGAATGCTGTCGGCGCTTGCCGGAAAGCACAGCGTTTTATTTTCGGTGACGAGCGCCGCCGTAGCGTATTGCGGTATCATGAACCCGCTGTTCAATCCAACGTCACTCATCAGCAGCAGCGGCAATCCCCACTTTCCTTCGAGCAGCAGGTAGCATCTTCTGTCGGAAATATTGCCTGTCTCGGCTGCTGCAAAGCAGGCATAGTCGAGCGGAAGGGCGAGCGGCTGGCCGTGAAAATTTCCGCCGCTTATTGTATCTGTCGATGAAAAAATGATGGGATTATCGGTTACCGCATTCAATTCAATTTCCACGAGGTCCTTCAGGTGAAGCCATGCGTTCCGCGAGGCGCCGTGTACCTGTGGCATGCAACGAAGCGAATAAGGGTCCTGCACCCTGCCGCAATCCACATGACTCTTCATGATCGCTGAATCTTTCAGTAATTTTTTAAGACGCTGTGCTACCAGCCGGCTTCCCTGGTAGGGCCGCAGCAAGTGAAGCCGCGCATCGAAAGGCGCCTGCGTGCCGGTGAGCGCCTCGAGCGTCATCGCACCGATGATGTCGGCGGCTTCAAGGCAATTATGTAACCGCTGTACCGCCTTCACCGCGTAAGCAAGAATGAACTGCGTGCCGTTGATCAGCGCCAGGCCCTCCTTCGGGCCAAGCGCAACAGGCGCAAGGTTTTCCGTTTGCAGCATCTCCGCGCTGCTCATCCTTTTATCCTTATAGTACACTTCACCGAGCCCTACCAGTGGCAGAAAAAGATGCGCAAGCGGGGCGAGATCTCCTGAAGCCCCAACGGATCCCTTTTGCGGCACCACAGGGATGATGTCGTTTTCAATGTGCCAAAGGATGCGTTCGAGCGTGGATAGCTGAACGCCCGAATAGCCCTGCGCCAGCGCGTGCACCTTGGTGATGAGCATCAGCTTTGCAATGTCCGTTGGAACCGGCGCGCCAACTCCCACACTGTGGCTTTGCAGGATCTTGTATTGCAGTGTACGCGTATCTTCTTCAGAAATGCTGCTGTTGGCCAGCACGCCAAAACCAGTATTTACGCCGTAAACGGTTCGCTGGCTATGTACGATGTCGTACACGCGTTGCTGGCTCGCTTTGATTTTATCGCGCGCCCCGGTCGAAAGGGTTCCTTTTATTTTATTCTCTGCAAGCGCTATCGCCATGCCGGAAGTGAGATGGCCGGCGCCATAGTTGAAAATTGTGTTCATCGGTAAGTAGTCAGCGCCAAATTTAAAGGGAATTATTTTGAACTTTACGGGCCGGGCCGCTTTAACGTGTGAAAAAACAAACGTTATATTTGGCGAATATTAACTGCAATCTATGGAGCTTAAGACAGGCACGTCTCTCTCGGTAATGATGTTTCTTGAATATTTCGTGTGGGGCGCATGGTATGTCACCATGGGCACGTATATGACCACTCACCTGCAATCGTCGGGCATCCAGATCGGCGCCGCCTACAGCGCTCTCGCCATTGCCACGATGATCTCTCCCTTTTTCGTGGGTATGATTGCCGACAGGTATTTTGCCGCGCAGAAGATGATGGGTGTTTTGCACCTGGTGGGCGCCGTGTTGCTGTATTTGGCAACGACCATAGAGAACAATGCTGTTTTTTATTGGGTGATATTATTGTATTCGCTTTTATACATGCCCACCATCGCATTGTCGAATACCGTTGCCTTTAACCAGATGAAGGATCCCGGCAAGCAGTTTCCGATGATCAGGGTGTTTGGAACGCTGGGCTGGATAATAGCCGGTTTGCTGATTGGTGAGTGGGGCATTGAAAAAACACAATACACGTTTGTGATGGCGGCCGCAGCTTCTGCCGTATTTGGTATTTTCAGCTTTTTTCTTCCCAATACACCGCCTGCGGCAAAGGCTGCTTCGCAGGCAAGTGTCGGCAAGGCGATAGGTACTGAGGCAATCGTTTTGTTCCGGAATAAGTCGTACCTCGTCTTCTTTATCGCCGCCATTCTCATTTGTATTCCGTTGTCTTTCTACTATGGGTTCGCGAATGTGTTTCTTGTTGAAATAGGCATGCAGGATGCTGCAGGTAAAATGATCCTCGGACAGGTTTCTGAAGGTGTTTTCATTCTTGCGATTCCTTTCCTGTTTTACCGGATCGGGGTGAAGAACATGCTGATACTCGGCATGGCCGCGTGGGTGCTGCGGTATCTTGCCTTCGGCCATGGTGACGTGGGTCCGAATGAGTGGATGCTGTACGCGGGTATTGTGCTGCACGGCATTTGTTATGATTTCTTCTTTGTAACCGGTTATATGTACACGGAGAAGAAGGCAGGTGAGAAGATCAAGAACTCTGCACAGGGCTTGTTTACGTTTGCCACTTACGGATTGGGTATGTTTATAGGCACCTGGATTTCCGGTTATGTGGTAGATAGCTATAAATCTGCCGGCCAGCACGACTGGCTCGGCATTTGGCTGGTGCCGGCGTACATTGCTGCTGTGGTGTTGGTGTTGTTTATTTTATTTTTTAGGGAGAAGAGAGAAGCGCGAAGGGAAGTGTGAACATGAGAGTATCCCCCGCTGGCGGGGGTGTTGCCAAAGCGACGGGGGTGGACAATAGAAAATAAATAATAAAAAAATTTCCGCTCCCTGATTTTATTTCCCCAGCTTCATATCAGCAATAATCCCCCTGATCCTGTCATCCAGTTGCTTCTCCACAACCTCAAAATCACCCGCCTTTGCCAGCGAATCGTTCACGCTGAAATAGAACTTGATCTTCGGCTCCGTACCCGACGGCCTCGCAGAGATCTTCGACCCGTCGGCAAGAATAAATTGCAGCAC
>CAMPGT010000033.1 GCA_946885665.1 uncultured Chitinophagaceae bacterium
ATTACCAATATATCTCCTCTCAACAGTAGTTATCCCGATTGGATAGTCGGTACTCGTATTCGAGTATTTTGAACTTAAATTAAACTTAAGCCATTTGGTGGCCTGGGTAGATAGATTTGCCAGAACATCATATCGTTTGTAATCGTCGTAGCCAACACCGTAAAAGCCATCCTGGTTAAAGTATCCCAGTGAAACATAGTACTGGCTTTTGTCACTGCCGCCACTTACAGCAATATTGTGTCTTTGGTCAAACTTATGGTCTTTGAACAAAATGTGAGGCCAATCGTAACTGGCATTACCTATGCGTCTTCCATCAAATACAGAAGCCGTGGGTTTATTAGGATCGTATTCGGTTGTATAAGTTCCCTCTATGAATCCCCTGATCCGCTCCATTTGTTCGTCAGGATATTGTGGAGGGCTTCCTGCGTTTACAGCAGCCTGGTTATAAACGGTAGCAAAAATCAACGAATTTTCCATATGCGGTATTCCGATTGATTGTCCAAATACCAGGTTGTTGTTATACTGAATCACAACTCCCTCGTTTTTCTTACCCTTTTTTGTGGTGATCAAAACTACTCCAAAGGGAGCACGTGATCCATAAATGGCAGAGGCGGATGCATCTTTTAGAACGGATACACTTTCAATAGTTCCCGGGTCTAAAGTATTGATATCCATTTCCACTCCGTCAACCAAAATAAGCGGCGCGCTGTTGCCGCTAATTGACCCAACGCCTCTGATATTGAAGCTAAGCGAAGCGCCGGGCTCAGCGCCGTATGCGCCTAAATTAATATTGAGATTTGGAGAAACACCTCTTAGCACCTCGCCCACATTTGGCAGTGGTTTATTTTCAAGTGCCTCGCTTGAAATTGATGCCACCGCCCCGGTCAAATTCGCTTTTTTCTGCGTTCCATATCCTACGACCACCACATCGTTCAACCCTGCAACATTTTCTTCCAGGGTAACATTGATCTCACCCTGATTATCCACATTCACCATTTTCGTTTGATACCCTACGCTGGAAATTTCGAGAATAATATTTTTGCCGTTCGGTACTGATAGTGTAAACCGGCCATCGCTATTGGTAGTGGTACCGTTTTTGGTACCTGCAACCAATACAGATGCTCCCTGCAAAGGGTTTCCCCCTTTATCGACCACCCTTCCCCTGATTTCGACTGGAGGAGGTAAGTCACTGGTTCTATTAATATTTTTCTGATTTTCTTCTTTAGGTTGCAAAATCACTGTCTTGTCAATAATCACGTAAGTAAAGGGCTGGTCGGTAAAGCAGATGGCCAATGCTTCCGGCAAAGAAGTATTTTTTATCTCCAGGTTTATTGCTTTTGACTCCTTCAGCATCGTCTCAGTGTAAACGAACGTATAACCCGTTTGTTTTTTAATCTTCCTGAACACTTCATCTAAAGGAGCGTTCTTAACGTGTAGTGTGATGGACTGGGAATGCCCTGTAGCGCTTACCTGGAGGCAGATGGCAAGAAGAAGAATTGCTGTGAAATTCATAATTCTCATCGCTTTGATGACGGTCTGCCGTTGAAAAAATGGCGGACCATAAAAAGCATTTTGCATAACTTTGTTACGTTTGGGTTGATGAAATAGTAAGGCAGTGCCACTGTTCTTTATGTCGAATCAGCTCAGATGTTTGGCCAGTTCCCGTTCGAGGGGATCTGGCTTTTTCTTTTAAGCCGATCTAAATAACTTCTGGGTCTGGTTGGGGAGAGTCTCAGGGCATTACGCTAATCGTTTTTCCTTCAATTTTGAAATGCACAGCTTTCGTGGCTTCCAGCATCTTTAACAGAACCGATACACTCACATTCCGCGGCGCTTCAGCGTAAAACTTTTCCTTCACAGGCTTCACAAACACCACATCTACATTATACCACCGTGAAATTTGCCGCATAATCGTTTCGATATCGGCGCTGTTGTAGGAGAAAAGCCCATTCTTCCATGCCGTCACTTCCTGTATATTCACCTTGTCCGATAACTGTATCATGCCGTTTTTGATTATCCTTGCCTGTTCGCCCGGTTTGAGCAGGGTGGGCGGTTGCTTATTAATGGTCGTCAGGCTCACACTTCCTTCCAAAAGGGTTACATCCACCGAGCTTTCATCATCGTAAGCGCTTACGTTAAAATGAGTGCCTAATACCTGAACGCTCGTCTCACCATTGCCGACTGTAAAAGGCATAGCTGCATTATGTGCGATTTCAAAATAAGCTTCACCGGTCATTTGCACCTTTCTTTCATTGCCCATAAAGGCAGTTGGATATTTCAGAGAGCTGGCGGCGTTCAGCCAAACTTTGCTGCCGTCTGCGAGCGTAAGGCTGATAACCTTGCTGCCCCTTGGGTTACTGAGGGTGTTGTAGACTATATCATCACTGGTGCCCTGGTAGGCAATTTGTCCATCCGCAGTTTTCATCACATTCACTGCTCCCTGGATTGCCAGCGTACCATTGATCGAACTGTCTAAAATGATCTCTTGTCCGTTACTCAGCGTAAGAACTGCATTGACGGTACTTGGGGGGGCGATATCATTGGGCTTTGGCTGCTGAATAGCAGCCACCTGCTTTGGAGCGCCGTACGGAGTAAAGAAATAATAGGCAGTTCCGAATAGCAGCAAAACTGCCACCGCGGCGGCCCAGGAGGTCCATCGCATTTTGCGCACCCGCGGCTGAATTTGTCGGTTATTTTTTTCTTGTATGACTTTTTGATAGAGGTGCTCCCAATCTACTGAAGGAACCAACTCTTTTGAATTGTAGCTGGATACAAGTTTTTCGACATGTTTTTTTATCGGCAGTTGATCCCCTTTTGCCAGCCAGGCAAAAAATTCCTGTTCTTCGTCGGGCGAAGCTTTCCCGGATGAATATGCTTCTAATAAATATAGAATTCTGTTTTTTGAAAAAGACATTTTTGTATTTCAAATTATACCTCTCCTATATAGATGAAGGAGCTGATTGAAATGTACTAGGCGGTTTAAAAAAAAGTTATAAATGCATCCAGATGGTGACCCAGATAATGGCTGAAGCGTCTTTCTTAAAACAGCAACGCAGGTATTCTACTGCTGCGCCCAGGTGATTCTTTACGGTGTTGGACGAAATATTTAATTTTTTAGCGATTTCCGCCCTGCTCAGGCCTTCCTGCTTGGCCAATTTATAGATCAGCTTCTGTTGCGGGGGAAGATGGCTGATCATATTTTCGAGAATAGCCTTATTTTCCTTTTCGTTCAGTAAGTCCTCGGTCTGGTATTCACCCTCCGGCTCCTGTGCCAGTTTGGATTTTAATTGACGCTCCTGTGCGAGTTTTCTAAAATGAGCATAAATGCAGTTGTGGAGGATAGTGAATATATAATCTTCCGGGCGCTTTGCCTCCGCTATCAATTCGCGCTTCACCCATGACAATACAAAGACTTCCTGCACAATTTCCTCGGCAATGTCTGCCGAGCGGGTCATCTTATAAGCGGCGGCATGAAATGGAGCTTTGTACAGATCAAAGATCACCCGGAAAGCCTCTTCATTGCCTTTGGCCACCTCTTTCAGAAGCTTCTCAATATCGTACGAATGTTGCAGCAGTGTTAGTATGGTTTTGTTTGGATGAACAGAGGTGTATCAACCTGTCGCTTACCTGGCCAATACCAATTTCACTTCTCTTAAATCCAGCATCGCGCCGGTTTCCGATTGGGAATTGGATTTAAAGATCATTTGATGACGGCCGGCAGTTAGGCGAACGGTACCTATTTTTTCCATTTTGTAGGTAAACCATGATCCTGTTTTGCCAATCTTCCCTTTCACTCTTTTGTTGCCTGCTTCAAATGCAAATGATTTGCCTGCCTCACTATCAGAAACGGCCCAGTCAAGGTACACATCGTATTTCCCGGCTTTTTCCACTTCTACGTTCCATTCGGCCCTGTCTTTCGTTGTGAACCATCCAAAAGCTTTCCATTCGGGCATGTATTTAATTTCGGGGCCGATGGCTTTTGCATCCGCTGCGGTTAAATGATAGGTGCCGTCATTTCCTTCTTTAACCAGCTCTTCTTGGTTGGTCGAATCTCTTTCTGCTTTAAAGGGTGGGGGAACCAGGGCATGCACGGCTTTCACAATGATATCTTCTACTTCTTCGGAAAAGGGTGACGGCTTGTTATACCAATACATGCTGGTTTCTGCTTCGTATCCTCCTTCCTTTAATACACGTCGCGAAGCAATGTAACAAGGTACGTCGTTGGAATAAGCATTGATCCACAGGTGTTCAGCGCCCAATTCATTCTTGAGACGTAAAGAGTAATCCACCACTACTTCACCCGCCAGGTTGACCATTGCCAGTTTATTGCCGAAGTTCCAGGTTTGAACAGGATAATCCAGGGCTGCCGGAATGGTTTGTCCGCGTTGAACACGATCCAGCTCAAGGCGCGCCTGGTAGCCTTTCACTGTATTTTCTGCCGATAGCTGAATGAGTTCAGGAACGGTGGGTACTTTTGAAAAAGGCAGCTTGATCCATTTCATATTGCCAACCGGTGGAGTAGTGAGCGGCTGCAACTGCGCCGTAAGCAGCTTATCTACGTTGTCGGCAATTTCCTTGCCATACGATTTCACATGCTCTATCGTACCTCTTGGTTCAGGATTGGCATCGCCGCCGCAACCAAGAGCAACCATTGCAATAGTGCCGGGGTGGTTGGCTTCGATCATCCGCTGCGCCTCGCCGATCCAATCGCCATGAATTTCGTTTATGCCTCCCAGTGTGGTTCCATGACATGCGTAACTCACGAACACAGCTTTAAGCGTGCCGTCGGGATTGGTAATGCGCATCATCGGCAATGCGGGATCAACCGGCCCGCCTTTCGTACGGCGGTTTGCTGCAAACAGGGCCTGCCCCTGGCCCCAGGCAACCAACGCCGGTTGCCTGTTTTTTAACGCCGCTAACGCCACCTCTTCAAGCTTTTGAATTAGCTGCTCTGTGTACTGTGAGATATGCACGAGCTGATTCAGTGCCAACAACGAATCGCTGAAGTGATCGCCGCGCGATTGCAGAATATTCAGCAAATTTCCCACTTCAGGCCCGCCGTGTGTGTGAGAAGCGCAAATAACGAACTGTGAAGGATCGATTCCCGCTTTTTTTGCAAGCTGTTCGCCAACTCTTTTTGTGATGCGCCACGGAATACCAACAAGATCAACTGTAATCAAAACGGACGGATGTTGGGCATCGCTGCCAAACGCGATCGCCTTCGCCGACAAACGTTGCAGCACCGTTTCGGTTTCGGATTTGGATCTGGCCGCATAACCTGCCAGCCGGATGGGAACTTCAGGTGTAATATCAACACGGGCCACGCCTACCTCCATTGTCCCGTCAGCGGAGGTGGCTTGTTGCGAAAATGAAATATTATCTAAAAGCAGGAAGGAGAACAGGATGATAAAACGCTTTATCATAATCAGGTTTTGGAAATTAGCCGGTATTTTCAGGTTCGGTTTTATGCTTTGCTGTGGATGAAGAGAGCTACCCAAATGTAAAGTTTCTTTTTTATAAAAAATGATTCGCCGGCTACAGAAGCGCACTATTGAATAAGCATTTCAAACGATTGAAAAAACAATATCAAACGTTTGAATAGAAATTTCAAACGGCCGTGCAGGAACATTCAGACAATGCGAACGAAAAAATTATAGATTTGTTAGCGGCCGGGAATTTCAATCAGAAGCATGAACAGATCATTTCGTTTTCTTCACCATTATCTTTTGACAAGTGCAGTGTGCGCCTTACTGTTTACAGCAACCGGCTGCCACAATAAACCCGACTCTCCCTTCTCTGCGTCAGCCGAACAAGCTTTGTCAACTTTTCAGATAGAACCGGGTTTTAAGATCGAGCTGATTGCCAGCGAACCGTTGATCAGCGACCCCGTTGATATGATGATAGATGAGTATGGCCGAATGTATGTTGTGGAAATGGAGGGTATGCCTTTGAATAAATCGGGCAAAGGAAAAATAAAGCTGCTTACTGACACCGACGGCGATGGAAAAATGGATAAAAGTGTGGTCTTCGCTGATTCGTTGATGCTGCCCGCGGGAGTGATGCGTTGGAAAAAGGGCATCATCGTAACGGATCCGCCGAATATTTATTACATGGAGGATACGAATGAAGACGGTAAGGCAGATATCAGGACCACGATGCTCACCGGCTTCGACACATCAAACCTGGAAGCCAATATTAATAACCCGGTTTATGGACTGGATAACTGGATTTACGTGGCCAATTTGCCCGTTGTAAAAAATAATGGAATTCATTATGCAGATGATACCAGCGTTACAATACCCGAGAGCTCTGTAAGGTTTCGGCCCGACCGGCGCCAACTCGAAGTACTGTCGGGTAAAACGCAATTCGGGCAAACATTCGATGCGTGGGGCAATCACCTTATGGTAAACAACACCATTCACATTTCGCAGGAAGTGATTGCTGCGCGGTATCTCGAACGCAATCCCGACCTCGTTGTTTCCAATGCCACGCAATCTCTCGCCAGTCACTCGGAGGTTTTTTCAACCACAAAAAATCCTGAATACCAGATGCTCACCAATGTGGGTGTATTTACCTCGGCCTGCGGTCTCACCGCTTATTTGGGAGGAGCCTTTCCCGATAAATATAATCGTGATGTCGCCTTTGTTTGTGAACCGGTTAGCAACCTGATTCATGTTGATCACCTGCAGCCGGATGGAGTTACTTTCAAGGCCAACAGCATGCTCGACCATAAGGATTTCCTTACTTCTACCGACCCTTACTGCCGGTTGGTAAACATGTACATCGGACCGGATGGCGCGCTGTATGTGGTGGATTTTTACAGGCAGGTGATAGAAGGCCCCGAATTTATGTCGGAAGACGTGCTGAAAAAAGTGGACCTGTACAATGGTACGGGCAAGGGCCGTATCTATCGCATCAGCGCGGCCGACGCGGTGGCGCCAAAATGGACAAGCGGCCTTGCACTGGGTAATGCTTCGGATGATGAACTGGTGCAAAAGCTGGCAGATAACAATATATGGTGGCGGCGCAACGCGCAGCGGCTGCTGGTGGGCAGAAATTCCGGAAAAGCAGTGCCGTTACTTATTGAGATGGCTCGAAATTCAACATCACCGATGGGCCGGCTTCACTCAATGTGGACGTTGGAAGGGATGAATAAGCTGCCCACTGCGTTAATCGTAAACGCTCTTAAAGATCCACTTCCTGGTATTCGGCAAAATGCGATCAAATTGGCAGAGCTCCATCTTAAAAAGGATCCCCGCCTGGCTTCCGCCTTGTTCACCCTGCAGGATGACAGTGATGAGAAAGTCAGGTTTCAGCTGCTGTGCACGTTGGGCTTTGTCAATACGCCACAGGCTAATGCGATAAGGCAGCGCCTGCTGTTCAAAGATATCAATGACAGGTGGATGCAAATTGCGGCATTAAGTGCGGCTTCTTCTCAATCTGTTGATCTGCTCAATGCCGTGCTGTCTAAATTTGATCCGTCTGTTCCGGCATACTCGTCTTTAGTGCAATTGTTAAGTAGTGTCATTGGGAAAAGCAGGAACACTGAAGTCATTCAACATTTTATTCAAAAATCAGTCAGCGCCGATGCGTCTGCAAAAAATACATGGCAGGCCCCCCTCATCGAAGGGCTGGCCGAAGGTTTAGGGAACAGACAGTCGTTGCCGGCCGGTATTGCTGTTGTGCGGCAGTCATTGATAAAGGCAAGTTTGGAAAATACTTCAAATACTGTAAGAGAGGGAGCGCTGCATGTTTTGCAGGTCATCGGCCTTTCCGAAGGGGCTCAGTCGAAAGCAGCCATGTCAAAAGCGCTTCAAATCGCCGGGAACGGCGGTTTATCCGCTGAACTGAGGGCGTCGGCTTTGGATTTTATGGCCCTTAAAGATCCCTCTTCATACACTTCGTTTTTAAAGGAGCTGATTAATCCGCGTAATCCGTCACCCGTTCAATTGTCCGCGCTGAAAACACTTGGCGTTATACCGGGTGAAGAAATGACGCAGTATTTAATAGGACAATGGACCTCGTTGAGCCCCAACGCCCGCAGTGCCGCGATTAACACTTTTATGATAAGCGCACCAAGAGTGAAACTGCTGCTGGATGCAATTGAATCCGGTACTATAAAGCTGAACGAAATTAGCTGGCCGCAAAGTGTGCGCCTCAGGTCGGCGGGAGAATACCGCGACAGGGCAAGAACATTATTTGCAAAACAAAACGACACGCGTAAAGAGGTGATCGAGCAATATCAGCCGGCCCTCGAGTCAAAAGGAGACAAAGAAAAGGGGAAGCTGATCTATCAAATGAACTGCGGTATTTGCCACCAGGTAAGGGGCAAAATGGGGCGTGCATTTGGTCCCGACCTGGGAACCGTTCACGCCTGGGCCTCATCGGATATCATGACCAATATTTTGGACCCTAACAGATCTATCGCTCACGGCTATGATATATGGAACGTAAAACTTAACAACGGCAAAACTGTTCAGGGAATCATTTCAAGTGAAACGCCTACGGCCATTACTCTTGGCAATACGGAAGGGCAGGCAACACATATTGCGCGCCAGGATATTTCTTCATTGACGGCATTGGGTATGTCGGCAATGCCGGCTGATTTTGAAAAGAAGATTGATAAGCAGCAGATGGCCGATCTGCTTGCATACCTGCGACAGGAAGAATAACCGTTCACTCAGAAAAATAAAGAAGAATGTACCCGGTTTCTTTTTTCAAGATCGTGACGAAAGTGCGGAAGCTGCTGCTGTTGATCGTTTTCCTCTCGGCTAACGGTGCCATCTGTGCGATATCTAATGATACATCACTGGTTCGTCACCCGATCTATCCGCCGGAGGCGTCAAACATCGATGCGCTCAAACGTTCGGTGGAGCCGTTGATGCGGATGTCTTTAAAAGAAGTCATTGCAGAGGTTCCGGAACAATCGGGTATCTTTTTTATAGGGTGCCCTAATTGTCACAGTGGCGCCGAAGAAATGAATGTATTGACCTGGAAACCGGGAATGGGATTGACGGTTCGCTGCAATTACTGCAAGATGGTGTTTCCAAACACAAAGTTTCCAAACAATCGCGAAAAAGTGATTACTGCACCGGGCGGCGCCCGGCAGGTGTATCGTTATTATGAAGATGCCACTGGTTACCCTTATTATTTTGAGGCGCATGCCTTGTATGAAAAATGGTTATGGATCAGACCGCTGGCCGAAAAGCTTGCCAAAATATGGTATGCAACCAGGGATAATGCCTACGGCGACCGGGCAGCGGCCATCGCAGGTCGTTTTGCGCAGGTATTTCCCGACTATGCGGTTCGTTATGATTACCCCAATGCGCCGGTAAGATTTTTTCCTGCAAATCAAAAATGGCCGTACGAAGGATTAACTCCCTACCGTGGCGCGAAATGGAGATGGTGGGGATATGATGATATTCCAACGTATCTGGCCAACGTGTATGACATTTTACAATCCGGGTACGACTGGAACCGGATGAATACATGGATCGGGGCCGATACTGACAAGCGCATTGCAGATAATCTGCTGCGTCTCGGTTATGCGTTCACTACGGCCAACCCGGAAGAGTATTCAAATAAGTCGCCCGGCATGTATGCCGAGATGATACGCGTAGGCCGTATTTTGGGCGATCCGGCTATGGTGCACGAAGCAGTGAAGCGTTTCCGGGAATTTTTTTCAAAAGGTTTTTTTGCCGATGGATGGTGGAAAGAAGGGACGCCTTCGTACCACGACATGACCATCGGCTCCCTGAAATCGGTGGTTGATGCGCTGGAGGGTTACGTAGATCCTGCCAGTTGGAAAGGAGAGTTTTTTGATCACCCGGATATAAGCAAGGAAGCGCCGCTCTATGAAAAGGCTTTGGTTGTTAACGGCAAAAATATATTACCCAACGGGCGAAAAATTCCTGTTAACGATACATGGGGATACGGATGGGAATATGGATACGGTCGCGATAAAGGGACGGACAGCACTGTGTCGCGATTGTGGCCCGCCCTGGGAAATGCAACGCCGGGCACCGGCTCAGGAGATAACCAGGTAATGTTGAATGTAAACTGGAGCGGAAATTATGGCCATTCGCACTATGACAACGGCGGTATCATTTTATATGCTGCCGGCCAGGAACTGCTTTCAGATGTGGGATATACGCATTCGAAATACCGCGGATGGACCGTTCACACCGCCTCGCATAATACCGTTGTCATTGATGAAAAGCGACAGGATGCCGGGTCGATGAAAAAACCGGTGACGGGGCGATTGAAGTTTTATGATGATGGCAATGCACACGTGAAAGTGGTGGATGTAGACGCCTCTCCGGCTTATTCAATGGCAGATGTGTACCGCCGAAGACTCGTGATGATACACTCCGCTTCGGGATACGATTATGTGATCGATCGCTTTGACGTGAAGGGCGGCCGGATGCATGATTGGTTTTTGCATGGAATGTGCGAGCAGCAGGGTACGCTGCATGCAAGCATTGCGCTTGACCGGCCGCTGAAGACACTGGTACCCGAATGGGGTGGAAGTGAGGTTCCCAAAACGCAATTTGACATGGATCCAAAACGCTTCCACGCTTATTCTTATCTCAGGGATATCAGGAAAGGGACAGCCGCAGGACCATGGACGGCTACCTGGCATTATGATAGCTTGAATGTTGGTTTGCGTTCCCATATTTTGTCGCAACCAGGCACCGAAGTGTTTCGTTTCCATTCGCCTTCTATCAGGTTGGCAAAGGAGGATGATAATAAAATGGATGAATTTCTGCGCAACGGCATCATGCAGCGCCATTCGGGCGAGTCGTCAACCTTCATTGCCGTTCACGAACCCTTCCGCAACGCTCCCTGGATTGAATCCGTGAAGATGGAAGGCGAGGCAATCGTGGTAAGCTACAGGTTAAATGGAAATGAAGTTGAAGATCATATTGTCATCAATGAAGAAGGAGTGTCGGTTCGGTCATCGGCCGGATGGAAATATGCGTCAGGTACGATGGTTTCGGGTGTCGTGAAAGCTTTGACTCATACCGGAGAAATGTGGCGCCTGGTTCTCGACAAAAAACTACCCAAAACAAAATATGTGCGGCTGGATTTTTCAAACGGTGATACATATTACTGTCACGTTGCTGCGGTTCACAACAGCACGCTTGAGCTGGAAGATGATCCTGGTTTTGCATTAGATGAGAAAGGTAAAGTGCAGTTCTATACATTTCCGCATCACCGTTATGATGGGTCATTGCGTTATACTTTGTTTGTACCGGCATACGAGAATCCACCCCGAATTTACGGAGGGCGTTATTCGGAAGAGCGGATCGCCAATCTTCGAAACAATTCCCATCAATATGAATGGGCGCGAGCGCTGTTGAATGCGGCGGTCGTCAAAGCAAAGCCGTGGCTGGCAAAAAGTGATGAAGAATTATGGAGGATGGTGCCCGGCCAGGATTTGCCGAGAACGATAGATGTTACTTACGACGGTCATAGTTCCGGTCCAAAATTTCTTGGATGCCTCGTGTGTGGCAATAAAATATTCGAATATGGCAACTATCCGTACAATCCGGATTTTGAGAATGAGCCATGGAAACTAACGTGCCCCTCCTGCAAGTCTGTTTTTCCAACCAACGATTTCGGCAAATATTACCAAAGCGCGATTGATGAGCATGGTTTGTTCAATCCTGCGAAAGGAGACACCAGTTTATTATTCAATACGGATCATCCCGATCCCATGGATCCGCTGCACAAATTTGGTGTGGATGATGGCTTTGGATATGTTGCCAAAAATGGCCGCGCCTATAAATTTATCGGCTACTATAGCTGGAAATATTGGGAATATCTCAATAATGGCCTTGCAGCTCTTGCTGATGCCTTTCTTTATACCGGCGATAAACGCTATGCACATAAAGCTGCCATTCTCCTGGACCGTATTGCCGATGTATATCCCGACATGGATTGGAAGCCATATGCCGACCGCGGTTGGTATCATTCGGATGGCGGCACGGGGCTTGGTAAGATTGAAGGATCGATCTGGGAAACAGGCGTTGTGCAACAATTCGCAGATTCTTACGATAAGATACTCAGTGGAACGCAGGATGATGCGGCACTCTACGCATTTTTAAAAAGCATGTCGCAGAAGTATACGCTGCCCGGAGCTAAAGGTTCCCGCGAACTTTTTGTTGCAAATATTGACGATAATATTTTGAAGACAGCTTTCGATGCGGTACTATCCAGGCAAATTCGTGGCAACCAGGGAATGCACCAGCTTACAGTGGCAGCCTGTGCCCTGGCGCTCAATACGGAACCGGTAACAAAAAGATGGCTGGATTGGTTGTTTGAGCCGGATGGAGGCGCCATTCCCGGATTAATGCTAAACCACTTTGACAGAGATGGTACTTCTGACGAGGGCGCACCCGGCTATGCGTTTATCTGGGCACACCAGGTTACAAAAATCGCCGAACTGCTGAGTAATTATCCTGGCTATACCGCACACAATATCTTCCGCGATTTTCCACAATTCAGAGCGGCATTCAAGGTCGCGTACAGGATGGCTGCGTTGGGCGTTGCGATTCCCAATATCGGCGATTATGGCGCAACAGGACTGGTGAGCGCACAACAGGCAGATCCGAAATTCATGTCCATCGGTTACAAATACACGCGTGATCCGCAAATCGCCATTGCAGCATATCGTGCAAACGGTAACTCGGCCAGGGGCCTTGGTTTTGATATCTATTCCCGTGATCCTGAATTGCTGCATCGTGAAATACAAAAAATTGGAGAAAGGGCAGGACCGCGTCCCGTTGGTGGATACCTGCTGAGTGGTTTTGGTCTTGCCTTGCTTGAATCAGCTATGGGGCCCTCCGGTATCGCGCTGGCCAGTAATTATGGGCGCACAAAAATGCACGCACATCCGGACCTTTTGAACTTTGACATATTTGCTTTCGGAAATTGGTTGGCGCCCGATCACGGCTACCCGGAATTTGCCACCAAAATTCCCAGTAACATAGAATGGACGGGCAGTACCATATCTCATAATACTGTTTTCGTTAATCAACACCCGCAACGAATGATATGGGGCGGACATACCAGGCTTTTTACACAAGTCAAAGGTTTCGGCGCTTTTGAATTGGATGGCCGGCCAGCATACCCCGAAACGAAAGAATATACCCGCACCATGCTGTTGATAGGAGGTGATGACAGCACCGGTTCGGGCAACAATGCTTACATAGTCGATATCTTTCGCGTGAAAGGTGGGTATGATCATGTTTACAGTTTCCATGGGCCGCCCGGTATGATCACTAATAAACGACTTCAATTGAAAACCCAGGATAAAGGAACATATGCCGGAGCAAATATTCCAAAAGGCGCGGCCGCAAAAAACTTTCCCGATGGCTATTCTTTTCTTTATAATGTTCGAAAAGACGAGCAGCCGCCGGCTAATTTTGTGCTGGACTGGAAAGTGCAAAACGGCTATCGCGGTGCAACAGCGAAAGATAATATCCATCTTCGTATGCACGCGCTTACATCATGCAGCGATGTTGCGTTGGCCGATGGTGATCCTCCGCAAAATAAGCCCGGCAATCCCAGGCGCCTTGGCTATGTATTGATGCACCGGAGCGGAACCGATCTGAACAGTACTTTCGTTTCGGTGTTTGAACCGTACCGTAATCAGCCTTTCATTACATCCGTACAGCGTTTGGATGATGGTGACGGCGAACAGGTGGCCATCAAAGTGGAAAAGGCGGATGGCCATACAGATTATTTGTTGTACAACCCTGCTTCGCAAACAGTGATGCGTCTGCCGAATGGTATTTCAATGACCGGAACCATCGGCTACCTGCAGGAAAAAGACGGCGGGGCCAAAAAAGGAGTTTTAGTAAATGGAAAGGAGCTAAAGCACAATGAGGTGAAGCTCACCTCCACCGGAGTGATTACCGGTAAAGTGGTGAAAATGGACAAGGAACTTGATGGAAAAGGGTGGTTGCTTGTCGATTCAAAATTGCCGTTGGATAAAAGCCTCATCGGTGAACAAATCATTATTGAAACCACCCGTGACAGGGATGCAACTTATACCATCCATGATATTCAGCAGGAAGGCAGGTTGGCCAAAATCTCCTGCGGACCAATATCCTTTGTTTGCGGCTTCAGGGGCGGAAGCATGATAGTGCGTACCGCCACGTTGCCCCGAACCTATTCAGAAGGCTACCTGTACGATTTTGAAGAAGGCGCCTCATTTGCCATTACGTCTCACAAGGTCTGGAACGCGAAAGCTCCATAAGTTTTATTGATAATGGGGATTGATGAATGAGGTTATTTATTAATGATCAGCTTGCACGAAATTTCGATTTTCACAAAGTCTTCTTTTTGCATATCTTCTTCGCCCGTGATCATTTGAAAAAGTAATTCGGCGGCCTTTTTACCCACTTCGTAGAAATCTTCTTTGATGGATGCTATTGGCTTATGATCGAGATAATCAAACATGGGAAGATTTCCGAAATCCGTAAAGTCGATTGAATTCAACCGGCTTGGATATTTTCTTTTTACATACCTGATAGCATCAAGGGTGATGCAGTTTTTGAAAGTGAAGATACCTGTTGGCGGCGATTTCAATTTCATCAGTTGCTGCGTGGCCGCTTCCGTCTCTTCCTTCGAAAAGTCAACCACTTTTACCAATTCCATATCCAACGGGATCTTATTTTTTTGCAGCGCCTCTTTATATCCTTCAAACCGCACCTGTGATATTTGCAAAGTTTTGGGGCCCATGATGTGGGCCACCCTTGAGTGCCCTTTCTTGATCAAAAAGTCGGTTGCTTTAAACGCTCCGTCTTTATTATTGAGACAAACATAGCTGAAGCAATGATTTTGCGGTTCTCTCACTATGCATACCACCGGTATGCCCACTAATTTGAATTTCTCCAGGAAACCGATGTCCACTGTATTTTTTGTGATCGCCACGATCACACCGTCTACGCGGTTTCTGATCATGATGTTCACTATATTTTTTTCTTTTACAATATCCTCATGCGATTGAGTGAGAAATATATTGTAGTTCTGTTTTTCTGCAATCTCTTCGATCCCGTTAATGGCCATTATAAAAAAGCTGTCCAGCAGGTCGGGTATGATCAATCCCACCATGAAGCTTTTATTCAACTTGAAATGGCGCGCCGACTCATTGGGAATGTAGTTCCATTCCCTGGCCTGTCTTTGCACTCTTTCTTTGGTAAGGGCGCTGGTGAAAGCATCGTTATTAAGCGCTTTTGAAACAGTGGAAATAGACATGTTTAATTTTTTTGCAATGTCTTTTAGTGTTTTTGCTTTTTCCATTATCTGTTCTTTTGCTTTTTAGGGCTTTAATGCAAATTAACGGAAAAATGAATATTAACCGACTTGCGTTTAGGACTGTAATACAATAGCTTAAGGATGCAGGGTATTGCATTTTTTCCCGTCACCCGAATGGTGTAAGGGTAATCAGAAATGGTGTGCATGCAAAGCATTTTTCTTCTCACAGATGGTCGCAGCAAAAGTTTGGTGCCATTTCAAACGTTGTAATAACCAGTTTCAAACGTTGTAAGTACTTGTTTGCAGCCGGCCCGAACCAGGCGGCGGCTTTTTTTATGTACATTCAGATATATTTGTTAAGTGATGAGACCAACTTTTAAAGACCACCATTCTCACAATGGAAACAGGTAATTTCAACAGACGCCAATTTATGATTTCTATGTCCGCGGCCTCATTTGCGTTTATGGCGTCAAACCCTGTTGCTTCGTTTGAGAAGGCCGTTGAAAAAGCCGGTGGTTTCGATGGGTTTGGTTTACTTTTTTATAAAGATTCCGATGGCCGGCAAAGGCGTGTGACGACTTTAGCAGAGTGGGAAATAAAAAGAAAGCAAATTCTAAGGGGCATGCAGGATGCAATGGGTGAACTGCCTGATCGATCAGCATTGCCTCCGCCTGACATGGAAATTGCCGGAAAATTGAAAGAAGACAACTATACCCGGTTAACGATACACTTCACCGCGGCGGCAGAAGAAAGGGTTCCCGCATATTTGTATGTTCCCAACCAAAAGGAAGGGAAAAGATACCCTGCAATGCTGGCTGCTCATCCAACGGGCGCTGCCGGAAAGGGAATTGTTGACGGTCAAACTAAATTACCCAACCGGGCCTATGCTAAAGAGCTTGCACAAAGAGGATACGTGGTGATTGCGCCAGACTATCCCAGCTTCGGCGATTTGAAAGAGTATGATTTTAAAACGGACCGTTATCAATCCGGAACTATGAAAAACATTTTTGATCATATTCGATGTATCGATTTGCTGCAGGCGAGACCGGATGTTGATCCTGACCGTATCGGAATTATAGGACATTCTTTAGGCGGCCACAGTGCCATGTTTACCGCTGCTTTTGATGCGCGGCTAAAGGTGATTGTATCAAGCTGCGGCTGGACCCTCATGGATCATTATAATGCAGGTGAAGCCGTGACAAAAAAATATGGCGGTGCGTTGGGTCCGTGGGCGCAAGAACGTTATATGCCGCTTATCCGAGACAAATATCATCTGGACGCAAAGAAAATACCGTTCGATTTCGATGAAGTTATAGCTGCTCTCGCTCCGCGGGCGTTTTTTTCCAACTCCCCTCTGCATGACAGCAATTTCGATGTGAAGGGAGTAAAGAAAGGAATAGCGCATGCCGCTGAAGTCTACCGGTTTCTGCGGGCGCCGGATAAAATAAAAGTGCAGTACCCGGATGCGGAACACGATTTTCCATTGGAAGTTCGTATGAAAGCCTATCGCTTTATTGACAAAATGCTTGGCACCGATCCTCATGTTAATTAAACAGATATCGTATTCATACTTCGTAATAAAATTTGATATTAATGAGGAAATTAAAAGAAGGTCATTCCCGGCGGGAATTTTTAGCCGGATCGGGCATTCTTATACTTGGAACTGGATTGAAGTTCAACAGTTTTGCCGGACTTCCTGGTGTTGCCGCCAGGAAGGAACCGGTTATTGATATTCATCAGCACATACACTATCATTCGCGTCGCGACGACCGGTTGCTCGAACATCAAAGGGCAATGGGCGTTACTACTACCATTCTTTTACCATCGGGACGCCCTGTGAATTCGGCATCTACTCACAATGGTGTTTCCAATGGGTTGCAGGCAGAAGCCGGAGGAAACGCGGAGTGCTATCTGTTTGCGCGGGAACACCGGAAGGAATTTCTGTTTGGAGCATGCGCGGTGCCCGACCTGCCTGACGCGCTATTTGAAATTGAAAAGTATTTAAAACTTGGAGCGGTGGTGATCGGCGAGCTGAAGTTTGGCGTGGAATGCGATTCGGCCGGGATGCAAAAAATTTACCAATTGGCGCAATCCTACAATGTTCCGGTGCTGATCCATTGGCAGCATAAAATGTACAATTATGGATTTGAGCGGTTCTATAAAATGCTGGAGAAATATCCGAAAGTGAACTTTATCGGGCATGCGCAAACGTGGTGGGCCAACATCGACAAAAATCACACGGATCAATCGGTTCTCTATCCAAAAGGCCCGGTTACCGCGGGCGGGATCACTGACCGCTATCTAAGTGATTACGCCAATATGTATGGCGATCTCTCTGCCGGATCGGGGTTGAATGCGCTGAAGCGTGATGAAGAACATGCAAGGCAATTCCTGGACAGGCACCAGGATAAGCTGGTTTATGGCAGTGATTGCGAGGATCCGCATGGTCAGACTGCCAACGGTTGTACGGGCGCGCTTGATATTGCTGAAATTCGCAAATTGTCGCCGTCAAAGAGAGTAGAACGTAAGTTGTTGTATGAAAATGCAAAAAAATTATTTCGTCTTTAGCAGATGGTGCTAACCTCCATTGAGTGGGTTGGGCGAAATTTTAAAGTAAACAGTTAATTTATGGTGATCAAAGTTCAAAAAAAGTTATTTCCGGAAACCGTGAGGAATGTTCATTTGCTTGCTCTTTTTGCGTTTTTATTTTCTTCCTGCGGTAATGAGTCCCGCTATTCCGGCCCTCTTTCTCCGGAAGAGTCGATGAAAACGTTTCAGTTTGCCGGCGACTTCAAGGCTGAAATTTTTGCCGCAGAGCCATATGTGATCGACCCCGTATCTATGGAATTTGATGAGCAGGGTAATGCGTACGTTGTCGGAATGTTGGATGCTTACAAACCCGATTCCGCCAAAGGAAAAGGATCGATTGTGATGTTAAAGGACCGGGATGCCGATGGGCGCGCGGATACTTCAATTGTGTTTGCGGCTCATTTGAGAGAGGCTTCCAGCATTTTACCGTGGCAAGGCGGATTGCTGATAGCCGCTGCGCCTAACATCATGTTTTATAAAGATACCACCGGCGATGGGCAGGCCGATGTAAAGGAAATACTGTTTACTGGTTTTTTCAATAAGAATGAGGAAGCACAAATATCCAACCTGCGTTTTGGCGTGGATAACTGGATTTATGCGAACAATAATGGCCAGGCAGGAGAAGTGAGTTTTACCAGGATGCCCAACGCGCCAAAGGTTCACATGCAGGGTTCAGATTTCCGGTTTCGTCTCGACAGGAACCAGTTTGAAGCGACAACGGGCCGCGGCCAGTATGGCTTGGCAATTGATGATTGGGGGCACCGGTTCGTTACGCAAAATTCTCTTCATATTCAACAGGTGGTTATTCCGGGGCATTACCTTGAGCGCAATCCTTTCCTGCCCGCATCTTTAAGATCGGCAATGGTAAATATTTCGGATCATGATCCGCTGATGTATCAATTGACACCGGCTCCCTACTGGCGCGCCGAACGTACAAAGCAAAGGAACAAGAGGTTCCAGGAGAATAATTTGAAGCAGGTGGAATATGAAAAGGATCATTTTACCGCCGCTTCCGGCGGCACTTTTTATGGTGGTGATGCCCTGCCAGAAGAATTTTATGGTAACATTTTTACCGGGGACGTTTCCGGCAATCTGGTTCATAGAGATATTCTCTCACGTTCGGACACTGCTCCTTACTTTGTTGCCAGGCGTCCGGACGCGGAAAAAAATAAAGAGTTCATGGCCTCTACCGATTCGTGGGTTCGTCCCACGAGTTTTACGGTTGGCCCCGATGGAAATCTTTATGTAATAGATATGTACCGGCAGCACATTGAAACGCCGATGTCCATTCCTGAGGATCTGCAGGTGGGAATGGACTTCAATGCCGGGAACAAGTATGGAAGGATATATAGAATTGTGCCCGGTAATGCCGATGCATACAAACAGGTTCCTGTTGATTTGAGAAACGCAAAATCTTCGGACCTGGTTGAATTGCTGTCGCATAAAAATCGATGGTGGCGCCTTCAGGCCCAAAGACTGCTGCTGGAAAGGCAGGATAAGAGCGTGATCGCGGCAGTAAAAACTTTGTTCAACGAAAGTGAAGACCCAAGATTCCGGCTGCATGCGCTGTATGTTTTGGAAGGCATGAATGCTTTAGATGCCGAAATAGTAAAGAAGGCGATGAAAGACTCATCACCCGGCGTGCGCGAAAATGCTGCAATCCTTTCGGAGCGGTTTCCCGGCTGCCTCTCGCAACTAACGGGCATGGTAAACGACTCGTCGGTGAGGGTGGCTTTCCAGGCGGCATTGAGTTTAGGAGAATTTAAAGATAAAAGCGCGATTGCCGCGTTGAGCGAAGTGATAGAAAAACGCGGAGAGAGCAAATGGTTCACAACCGCTGTGTTAAGTTCCGAATCGGGATCATCACCTGACCTGCTGAAGGAGTTGGTGAAAAGAGGTTCATTCTTCGACGGTGCTGCACCGGGGAAAAAAGCGTTCCTGGAAAATTTCAGCAACGTAATAGGAGGGCGCAACCAGAAAAATGAGATTGTTGCCTTCCTGGAAATTTTGTCTGGACCCGCACTGTCGAAAGCCGGCGATTATCAGGCGGCTTGTGTAAGCGGTTTGATCAGGGGCCAGGAACGAGCTGAAGGATCAGATGATGCGCTCAAGGGAAAACTTAAGACCATAGCAACTGAATCCCGCAATAATTTAGATAAGGCGCTGCAGGATTTGAAACAATTATATAAATAGGTTGCGGAGTAAGCCACCGTATCAGGGTATGGTGTGTGACAGGTGGAGTGATTGGCGATTATAAAGATTCATAACGTGCGTAAAAACGAAAACTCCAGACGTGAATTTTTAAAAAAGACCTCATTGGGAGGCTTAGGGGCGATTGTAGGGTCGGGCATGAAACCGTACCTACCTGTTGAAGCGGCGAATCGTGTTAGTGGCCGGGCTTTGTCTTTACGTCCACGTTACCATCGGTGGTATGTGGATGCTGGCGAGGAGTGGCTCGAGACCAACACAGGATATGCGACACTTGATTGGTCAATTCCTGTTTCGCAGGTGGCGCTCGTGCTGGTGGACGTGTGGCAGCGCCATTATCTCAAGGATACAGAAGCGCGGCAGGAAGCGATCATTACCCAAAACCTGGTGCCGTTGATGGCAGCATGCCGGAAAGCGGGGCTCCAAATTGTTCATGCGCCGTCCGCGCCGGTAGCAAAACAACATCCGAATTGGGTGAAACTGGTGAATGAGGGAGAAATGGTGTCGAAGCGTGATGTCTGGCCGCCTGCCTCGTTCCGGAATATGACTGGTCCCTATCAGCCGTACAGGCGGCCGAACGAGCCACGCGAAGCAGACAAAGAAAAACTTCCCGCCCTTACTTTTCACCCCAGGGCACAGCCGACAGGCGAGGAGCCTGTAGTGGCCACCGGTGAGGAACTCCATCGCTATTGCAAACAGCAGGAAATACTTTTTCTGCTGTTTGCAGGTTTCAACACCAATGCCTGCATCCTCAGCCGCGATTATGGCACAATTCAAATGAGTAACCGGGGATACGAAGTGATGCTTGTGCGGGATTGTACAACCGGGATGGAAACAAAAGAAACACAGTTGACATTGAGCCAAACCAACGGAGCCATACTATTGTTGGAAATGTTCGGACAGTATTCTGTCACTGCCGGTGAAGTGGTTGCCAGCTTGCGGGAAGTAGGTAGTTAACGTTCTTTAGGGGATGCATAAAAT
>CAMPGT010000034.1 GCA_946885665.1 uncultured Chitinophagaceae bacterium
GAACATGAATATCAATGCAATTTCTGATTTGAAAATCAGGGCGGGCTGGGGACAAACCGGCAATCAGAATATCGACAACTTCGCGGCCATCACAACAGTTGGTACGGCCAACTACCAGGTGTACTCCTTTGGCAGCACTTATTATCCTGCATACGGTCCGCGTAACCTCGGTAACGCTGCCATCCGCTGGGAAACAAGCGAACAAACAAACATAGGCTTGGATGCAGAGCTGTTCAACAACAGGCTGTCCGTCACCTTCGACTACTTTGTCAAAAAAACCAATGATATGCTGTTGAGGTTGCCGGTGCCCACTTATACAGGCTATCCCAACGCTCCGTTCACCAACGCAGGAAGCATCCAGAACAAAGGGTTTGATCTTGCCGTCAACTGGCGCGGACAGAGTGGCGACTTCTCTTACAGCGTGGGCGGCAATGCGTCGATGTATAAAAATGAAGTCACTTCGCTGGGTGAAGGCAACAACCCGATCTATGGAACAGGCTTTAAGTCGGCGCTTACCAAAACGGAGGTAGGCGGGCCGATGGGCAGGTTCTTCGGTTACAAATGGCTGGGAATATTCCAGACGCAGGATGAGATCAACGCCTACCAGGGAAAAGACGGAAGCCTGCTGCAACCTCTTGCGCTTCCTGGTGATTTTAAATTTGCAGATACAGACGGCAACGGAGTCATTAATGATGATGACAGGGTGTACATTGGCAGCCCACATCCCGATCTTTATTTCGGATTTAATTTCAACCTTGCGTACAAGCAGTTCGACCTGTCGTCATCATTCACAGGCAGTGCAGGAAATGACATGTGGAACGAACATCTTGCTAAATACTTTGTGTCGATTGACAACGTGCCGGCGAAAGCGTACACAGATGCCTGGCGCCAGGCAGGCGACGACACACGTTTTCCGAGGATATCTCAAACCAATAAGAATAACAACAACAGAACTTCTTCATGGTATGTAGAGGACGGGTCGTATGTAAGGCTGAAAAACCTGCAGCTCGGATACACCTTCTCCCATGGATTGCTTGAAAGAACGAAACTGTTTTCTTCCTGCCGCATTTATTTGAGCGGGCAGAACCTGTTAACCTTTACGAAGTACACGGGCATGGACCCGGAAGTGGGCAATGGAAGCCCTATACAACAGGGATTTGAAATTACCCGCTATCCGGCGTCAAGAATCGTTTCTATTGGTGTAAATGCACAGTTCTAATAATATAATAAACATATACTGATGAAGACGTTTAATAAATATATTTTTCTTGGACTAACGCTTATCGCTGCAGGCAGTTGTTCAAAAAAGAACCTCGATAAAACTGTTTATGGTGTCACTACTTCAGATAATTATTACGAAACTGAAGAGCAGATCAGGAACGCATTAACCGAATGTTATTACCAGGTGAAGGGCGTTCCTTACAACACACTTCAAACAGCGCACTATTTCTTTGGCGACATCAGCACTGATGATGCATTGAAAGGTGGCGCCAGCGAAGCCGACTATGCAGACGGACAGCAAATACAGAACTTCACGATGACCTCTACCAATGCGGTGGCCGGCTTTTTATGGTCGAGCGCGTACACGCTCATTAACAGGTGCAATACGGTAATTGAAAACGCGCCGAATGCCACTGGCGACAAGGATTTGCTGACCCGGTATACAAATGAAGCCAAATTCCTTCGTGCATGGGCGTATTTCAATTTAGTTACGGCATATGGCGGCGTTCCGCTGATTGTAAAGAACCTGGAGCCCGATGATATACTGCTTCCCAAGTCATCCCCGGAAGAGGTTTTTGCGCAGATATATACAGATCTCACCGATGCCACTGCGCTTCCCAAAAGAAGTGAATACCCTGAATCAGAAATGGGCAGGGTAACATCGGGCGCCGCATGGGCCCTGATTGGAAAGTCGTACATGTTCCAGGGAGATTTTCCCAACGCAGAGACGGCATTCAGCAAAGTGGTTACTTCTGGTGAATATGAATTGAATTCGGAATACTACATGAACTTTGAAAATGAGTTTCGCAACAGCAAGGAGTCCGTCTTCGAAATTCAGTTCCAGGCCATTCCCGGCGTTTACCCTGCCGTGGGCAACCAGTTGCTGGAGTTTTTCTCTTCAAGAAGCACTGAAGGCGGCTGGGGATTTCATATTCCTTCACAGGATCTTTGGGATGCTTATGATCCGGACGATCCACGGCTGACTTATATCTTTATCAGGCCGGGCGATAAATTTGCAGGAGACAACCATGTGCAGGATAATTCCATCTCACCCAATGGCTACCAGGACAGAAAAATATTTGTGAAAACGGATGAGCGCAATGGCTATTTAAACAACGTGAATAAAAACTGGACAGTGATCCGTTATGCAGATGTTTTGCTGATGTATGCAGAGGCGTTGAATGAAAACGGCAATTCCGGCGCCGCACTGCCTTACTTAAACGACGTTCGCGAAAGGGCCAGGAATTCTAACCCGCTTGATCCGAAGAGGGAGATACAGGCGTATGTTCCCCCGACCGATCCTTCGGTTTCCTTACCAGATGTGACGACAACCGACAAGGCGGAACTGCGTAAAGCCATCTGGAAGGAGCGCCGTCTTGAACTAGGCATGGAGGGTCATCGCCGTTTCGATCTTTTGCGCCAGAAGAGATTTGGAGAAGTAATGCGGGCGTATGCAACAAAGTATAACGTGGATAAGGGTAAGCTGTTTAGCGACGATCGCGATTATCTTTTACCTATTCCCTCCAATGAAGTTACCCTGAGCCAGGGAACGATCGAGCAAAATCCGAAATATTAGCAAACAATCAGTAATCGCCATGAGAGTAATGAAAATTTCCGGAGTTGTGTTGTTGGTCGGTACGATCGTGTTTTTTCTTTCTTTCAAAAAAGAAAAAGAGGCCAACTGGCAACTGGGACCCTTTGAGAAGGTGGATGAAGCGAATCCCATTCTTGGGCCCAACGAAGCGGCAACGTTTTTCTGCCCGGTGAGGAAAGAGAATATCCATTGGGAAGCCAAGGATGTTTTCAATCCTTCGGCAGTGGTGATTGATGGGAAGGTGGCGCTGTTGTATCGTGCAGAAGACAAGGTGGGTAAATACGCCGGTACGTCGAGGATCGGGCTCGCTTTAAGTTCGGACGGCATTAATTTTAAAAGAGAACCGGAACCTGTTTTGTATCCCGCCGCGGATGCCTTTAAAAAATACGAGTGGGAGGGTGGTTGCGAAGATCCAAGAGTGGTGCAGGATGCGAATGGCACCTATTACATGACCTACTCTGCCTGGGAGGGTACGAATTCGTATATGTCGATCGCTTCTTCGAAGGATTTGAGAAACTGGACCAAGTACGGGCCCGTATTCAGAAAGGCGCTTGGAGGAAAATATGAACACGTTTGGGTGAAATCCGGTGCGATCGTCACGAAGAGAGTCGGCAGCAAAATGATCGCGCAGAAGATTAAAGGTAAATACTGGATGTACTGGGGCGATACCCATGTTTTTCTTGCCACTTCCACCGACCTCGTTAACTGGACCCCTGTTGAATATGAAGCTGGCGAGAGAAGAGATGAAACCGTGCGCGCGATGTATAAAGACATTAAACCCGTATTCGGTCCGAGGAAAGGAAAATTCGACAGCGACCTTGTGGAACCTGGTCCGGCCCCTATGATCACTGACAACGGCATCCTGTTTATTTACAATAGCCGCAACAGCGAGCGGTATGGTGATCCGAAGCTTGCGCCGGGAACCTACTCTGCCGGACAGATATTGCTCGACAAAAATGATCCATCAAAAGTCATTAGCCGTGCGGATAATTATTTTATGACGCCCGACAGGGATTTTGAAATAAACGGCCAGGTGAACAGAGTTTGTTTCGTCGAAGGATTGGTTTATTTCAACAATAAATGGTTCCTGTATTACGGCACCGCCGATTCAAAGATTGCAGTTGCCGAGTACAATCCGGCCGAGAATGTGAGTGCACCGCAATTCCCGGAGGAGAAACTGGGTTGGCAACTCGGATCGCAGGCATACACGTTCAACCGCTTTTCATTTTTTGAAGCGGTGGAAAAAATAAAAACTTGCGGGCTCAAGTATGTGGAGGGTTATCCCGGACAGGTGATAGGAGGGGGATTTGAAGGTAATATGGATTACCACATGCCGGAGGATAAAATGAAAAAAGTATTGAGCAAGTTGAGGGCCGAAGGAGTGGCGATGGTGTCATTCGGCGTAACCGTTGCCGACAACGAAGGCGACTGGCGGCAGTTATTCAAATTCGCGAATACTATGGGCATCAGGAATCTCACTGCGGAACCCGATCCGAAATTTATGCCGCTTTTATCTGAGCTCTGCGACAGGTATAAGATTAACCTCGCCATTCACAATCACCCCGAACCAACCAGGTACTGGAACCCCGATATTGTTTTGAACGCGATAAAGGGTCAGAGCAAAAGGATCGGAATGTGTGCAGACATTGGCCACTGGATACGCTCAGGATTGGATCCGGTAGAATGTTTGAAAAAAGCAGAGGGCCACATCGTTCAACTGCATTTTAAAGATTTGAACAAAAAAAGCAAGGATGCGCATGACGTTCATTGGGGCCAGGGTGTTGCCAATGTAAAAGCGGTTATGCAGGAATTGAAAAGGCAAAAGTTCAAAGGACTGTTTTCCGTGGAATATGAACATAACTGGGAGAACAACGTACCCGACGTGCAGGCAAGCGTCAATTATTTTAGGCAAATTGTGCCCACACTTCAATAATTTAAAAAAACACTGATGAGACTAACGATCAATTTCGTTGCAGCAGCTTTTGCGCTGGCTTTTGCAGGTGGCTGCAACAGCAATGGAGAAACGGGCAATAAAGAAAAGCTTACCGATTTTGAGGGGCAGCAGGGGCAATTTGAATGGCAGTTTCCCAATAAAGACAAAGAAAAAGCATGGAAGCACTATTCTTTCAGCGAAGAAAGATGGTGGGGCACCTTTCCGAAAGACCTTAAGGCGCCGGCCGACATGTATGAAGAATACCCCTGGGCGCTCGGACCTTTTACAAAATATCAAGGAAACCCTGTGCTGGCGCCCACACCGGGCGCATGGGACCAGGGACGGCACGATGGCGGCGTTCATAATGGTTCCATCATCGTGAAAGATGGTGTATTCTATTATGTGTACCGCGGCGAGCAGCCGATAGATGTAAAGCAAAATACCCCGATCAATTATATCTGTGACATTGGTGTCGCCACCAGTACCGATGGTGTGCATTTCACAAAAGATACTGTTAACAGCCCCTTCTTTCGCAACGGCGAGGACAGGAAATACAGTTATGAAGACGTGAACATCGCGAAGTATGGCGACACTTATTATTTATTTTGCAACCAGTGGTACTGGCCAAAAACAAGCGACCTTACCGTTAACGGAACCTTCCTCGCCACTTCTAAGGACCTGGTGAATTGGAAGAAGGTGGGAATGGTGTTTCCCAAAGCAAAACGCACACACAGGAATGCCGTTGTGCTGCAGAATGCGCAAAATGAAGCTGTAAAAATTAATGGGAAATTCGTGATGTACATCAACGACGGACTGATGGCGTATTCGGATGACATGATCCATTGGGAATCGAAAGAAGTGGACCATTCATGGCCCGGAGGCGAGGGATGTTTTGCGCTGACCGACCACGATCCCTCTCATCCCGATCAGATCATCCTGTTCACTGGTGGCAATCACACGGGCCATTTTTATGCTGCCGGACAGGTGTTGCTTTCGAAATCGAATCCTGAGAAGCCCATTCAATATCTTCCGCGCCCCTTCCTTGCTGCTGAAACGTCTATTCCCTGGGAAAATGGATTTTCCGTGGAGGATCACAACAAGTCGATATCCAGTTTTGCGGATTGCATTTTCTTCAACGGCCTAACGTCGCACAATGGAAAATGGTGGCTGTATTACGGAGGAAGTGAGTATTACACGTGCCTGGCAACGGCACCAAAAAAATAAAAAGTTAATGCGTACGCTATATTTAATATTTTTTGCAGTTGGTGCGGCGGGCTTTGACGCGGCCGGCCAGCAGCGCGCGATTGAGCAGGTAAAGATTGAAGCAGTGGAAGCATGGCCGCGGGATCCGAAGCCTTACGCGCCGTTCGACTGGAAGGAGCGCTCCCTTGCCTTCGATGAATATATTTTCGACTGGAACAAGACGAGCGAATTCCCGACAATCAAGTTGGATACGACCCACTACAACATGGAGACGAATACCGTTTATATTCCTGCTTATTATGGTGATGAAAGGATCGAACATGATGGCATGCAGGACGGACTGACATTCATCGCGGCGGTAGTGGGAGCCACTTTATGCGGCAGGGAAAAGGACAGTGTGAAAGTAGGTGACGAGGTATACAATTATGTGGATATGCTGCGCACTTTCAAGCACGATTATGGCCATCGGAAAATTGTTTACTCGTTTGCCAATCCTGAACATGACAGGAACCATACCGACTGGTGGTATGATGTGGGTCCGTCTTTGCTTTACTACATGATTGGCGATTTGTATCCTGAGGAAAAAGGGATGGGCGACAGGCTCAAAGAAATTGCTGACGGTTTTTATGAGATGGTCGTAAATCTCGGCGGATCGTCTCCTGACTTCTGGCACCAGGCTTACAATTTTGATACGGGAAAACCGGTGAACGGTGTAACCTGGAACGGCAAAACCCTTGCCTGGAAATGCCCCGAAGCCGGCGTTGTGGCGGCCATCGTTGAGTACTGGGCCTATAAGCAGTTTGGAGACGATAAGTATTTGACGGCTGCTAAATGGTGCATGGATTATTACGAGCAGCTCGACAAAAATCCTTATTACGAAATGAGCATAAGTTTCGGGCCATATATTGCAGCGAGAATGAATGCGGAGGCGGGCACAAACTATGATCCCGGCCGTTATATCAACTGGCTCATCAAAGGCTCTGATGTGCGCAGGGGATATGGCGTAACGGAAGGAACCTGGAATGGCTACGATGTGTATGGGCTCGTCGGCAGCAGGAAAGACAGTGGCGAAGGTTATGTGTTTGGATTGGAAACCTTTTCCAACGCATTTATGGCGCCTGCGGTAAAGTATGATCCGCGGTATGCGAAAACAGTTGCAAAATGGTTGCTCAACGCGGGTAACGCAGCACGCTTTTTTTATGCGGATCAGTTACCTGCCTCCAATCAATTTTATGGCGACAAATATATTCATGCAGATCAACACGTGATTCCGTATGAAGGTCTGCGGTATTCGGAAGCGGGTCAGTCGCCGCGCGCAACAGGCGACGCTGTTGCCTACAATAAAATATGGGCAGACTACGGCCCAACGTTCGATGTGGGCCGGCAATGCACCAACCTGGGTATTTACGATGGCGCGTGGGCCGGTTTCTTTGGCGCCATTTTGAAGAGCACGAACGTTCCGAAAATACTCCAAATTGATCTAAATAAACTGGACTTTTTCAGCGACAGTACTTATCCTTCTTATTTATATTACAATCCCTACACCGTTAAAAAATCGGTGCAGATAAATTTGCGGGCAAAGTCTGATTTATTTAATGTACTTACCGGAAAATACGTAGCGCGCAACGTTTCCGGCGATTACTCAGTTAAGATGAAAGCCGACGAAGTGATGTCTTTAGTGGTGGCGCCGGCTAAAAGCCGGGTGACTCGCGAGGGTAAAAAGATATTGATCAATAATATCGTTGTAGCCTATCATTAGGCGGGTTGTCATATTCTTTTATTTTCTTTTGTAACCTTTTTTGACCTTGTTTATCTAATTAATAAACATTCATCAAAAAAGATATACAATGAACCACAGCATGCTTCGTGTGCCTGGAGTGGCATCTTTTGCCCTCGCACTTTTATTTTCCGCGCCGTTAAGTGCGCAGGAAACACAGCTTTCCGATCCCGAAATTGCCTCCGTGGCCGTTGCGGCCAACCAGGTAGATATCGATTACGCCCGGCTGGCGCAGAATAAATCGAAAAACCAGGACATACTTGAATTTGCGCGCACAATGGCGAAAGATCACCAGGGCGTTATCGATCAGGCAGTGGCCCTTGTCACCAAATTGAACGTTACGCCAAAAGACAATGCAGTAAGCCAAAAATTGAAGGCCGATGCTGAAAAAACAAGAAAATCGCTGAACACAAAGTCGGGTAAAGCGTTTGACAAGGCCTACATCGATAACGAGGTGGCCTATCATCAAGCCGTTGTTTCGGTAGTGGAAGGTACCTTGATACCCCAAAGCCAAAACGCAGAGCTGAAAGCGTTGCTTCAACAGGTATTACCCGTATTGAAAACCCACCTGGATCACGCTGTCATGGTACAGGGAAAAATAGGCGGTTAATGAGCAGGTATTTATTCTTGTTGACCGTTCTGTTTTGCAGTTGTGTATCTCCGTCGGATGAAAGTGCTCATCAGTCCTACACGGTTGAAATTAAGGGAATGAAATTTCAGCCGGCGGAGATCACTGTGCAGAAAGGTGACACTGTTGTTTGGATCAATCGCGACATGGTTGATCACGATGTAACGGAAGAAAAAAATAAAGAATGGACATCATCAGTATTGGCTCCGGGTAAATCATGGAGCATGGTGGCTGAAAAGGGCGCAGATTATTTTTGCAGTCTTCACCAGGTGATGAAAGCAAAACTTATTGTAAAATAATTGATGCCCCTGAGGCATAGTAAAAATACTATCTCGTTCACTCCGACTTTTAATAAAAGGAAGATAATGATCGTCGCTGATGTTCAAAGCGTGGATTTACGTATATTTATCAGCAGAATTTAAGTAGAATCATTTAAACCCTGGGCGCCAACCCTTCCTATTAGAAAAAAGTATGGTGAAAATTCCATTCCTTGTAAAACCTGGTATTCCTGTATCCATTTTGCATCTACTGATGGTTGCAGGATTTATGGTGCCCTCTCATACGGTTTTCAGTCAAACAGACTCCTCGTTTTCTGTCTCACTATTAAAAAGCCTGAGCCTAGAACAATTGATGAACATCGAGGTGACGACCGTTTCAAAAGGTCCCGAAAAATTATCAGATGTTGCGTCTGCGGTGCAGGTGATAACGGCGGAGGATATACGCCGTTCAGGGGCGACAACTCTTCCCGAAGCATTGCGGCTGGCATCGAACCTCCAGGTGGCGAAAGTTAACTCCAGCCAATGGGCCATCAGTGTGCGGGGATTTAATAATGTACTTGCCGACAAACTTTTGGTGATGATAGACGGTCGCACCGTTTACACGCCGCTATATGCGGGCACCTACTGGGATGTTCAGAATGTGCTGCTCGAAGACATTGAACGTATAGAAGTGGTGAGTGGACCCGGCGGCACGCTGTGGGGCGCCAATGCTGTAAACGGCGTCATCAATATCATCACCAAAAAATCAACAGAAACGCAAGGTCTGTACGTGCAGGCAGGAGCGGGCAACGTTATGCCGTGGTCGGCAGAGCTGCGATATGGCGGCAAGATCAACGATAAGCTTCACTACCGCATTTATGGCCTTGGGTACAAGCAGGCCGACACAAAACTGAACGACGGCAAAAAAGCGGCGGATGCATGGTCAGTTGGCCAGGGAGGTTTCCGGATCGACTGGGATCCCAACGAAAAAAACCAGGTTACCGTTCAATCAGATTTTTACGATGCCTTTCCTAATCCCGATGGAACCAATGCAGTGATCGCATTAGGCGGCAACGTACTTGCACGCTGGTCGCACCGCATTTCCGAAAAATCGGATTTTACCATCCGCACCTATTTTGACCAAACCCTTCGTGACCTGCGCAACGGATTCAAAGAAAAGCTGAAAACTTTTGATATCGATTTCCAGTACAGGGTAAAGGCCGGCCGCAGCCACGAGCTGATATGGGGTGGCGACGTGAGGGCAATCGATGACAGGATGGATAACCTCGAGTTGTTCAGATTTGACCCGGCTCATAAGAAATTACACATCTACAGCACTTTTTTACAGGATAAAATTACACTCTTTCCCTCGCGACTGTTTTTTACTGTGGGAACGAAAGTGGAGCACAACAGTTACACCGGTATTGAATATTCGCCAAGCGGCCGCTTGTCGTGGACACCCACCGGCAGGCACACGGTTTGGGCCAGTGTTTCGCGCGCCGTGCGAACGCCCGCGCGTATTGACGAAGATTTTTCCCTGTACGCCGCTCCCGGCGTAGCTGTAATCGATGCCGGCGGATTTATCTCGGAAACACTCGTTGCCTATGAACTGGGCTGGCGCCTGCAGCCCGCCGACCAATTGTCGTTGTCGGTGGGAACATTCTTTAATGCTTATGATCACCTTACGAGTGTAAAGCCAGGTCCGCCACCATTGGGATTTCCGCTTTCATTCGCGAACGATGTGGAGGGGCACGCTTACGGACTTGAACTTTCGGGCGCGTATCAACCCACCGATTGGTGGAGGTTGCGCGGCGGCTATACGTATTTGAAGAAAAAATTGAAAGTAAAGCCGGGTGCGGTGGATCTGAATAATGCCACTGGGGAAAGCAACGACCCTGAGAACCAATTTTTGATACAGTCGATGTTCGATGCTTCCAAACGCATCGAAGCGGGTTTCGTGTTGAGATATGTGAGTTCCTTACCCCAACCGAAAGTGTCCGCCTATGCAGGTCTCGACGTGCAGGTAGCATGGAAAATGACTAAAAACATCATGCTCAGCGTAACCGGACAAAATCTGCTGGATGACAGGCATCCCGAATTTATTCCGACATCACCCTCGCCACGGCAGATCCTGCGTGGCTTTAACGGAAAACTAACATGCAGGCTGTAAAACATACTTTATATAAGATCCTTTATGCTGCACTGTTGCTAACCGGCACAATGATGCACCTGCAGGCGCAGGCGCCGGTGAGCCGTGAATACAAGTTAAAAGCGGCTTTTGTTTTTAACTTCTGCCAGTTTGTTGAGTGGCCGGCCAATGCTTTTAACAATGCAGATTCACTGGTGATCGGCGTATTCGGTCACAACCCCTTTGGTCCGTTCTTGCAGGAAACTGTATCTGGAGAGAAGGTTGGCAAACGGGCGGTAATCGTCAGGTATATCGAAGACGTTGATGAAATAGGGAAGTGCCATTTGCTTTTTATTGCCGATCCATACCGGTCTAAACAAGCGCTTGCGGCCGTTAAGGGAAAAAGTGTGCTGACCATAAGTGATTCACCCACCTTCCTTGCAGAGGGAGGCATCATCAGGTTCGTAACAAGAAGAAACAATATAAAGTTTGCGATAAATCTTGACGAAGCGAAGAGTGAAGGACTCGTCATCAGTTCGAAGTTGCTTAGGCTCGCGGATATCTACGACCCGAAAAACCGCTAACATGGAGTTCAGGGACATACCGATCCGAAAAAAATTAATGAGGGTGATCATCCTCATCTGCGGCACGGTGCTGTTGGTGACCTGCATTGGATTCTTCTGTTACGAATTATATGTTTTCAGGAAGTCGACCATAGAGAAACTGACCATTATCAATGGCATCATTTCATCTCAAAGCACGGCTGCACTGGCGTTTCAGGATCGTGAAGCAGCAACGGAGATCCTGCAGGCGCTTAAAAACGAGTCGCACATTACCCGGGCAGCGCTATATGACAGCGAAGGCAAGTTGTTTGCCACCTATCCCGCAAATGCGGCGGCATCGGCATTTCCGCAAAATGCTCAAATAAGCCGGTATCGCCTGTCTAACTGGAATGTTCAGGGCATACGGCCGGTGATGCAGGATAAAGATCAAGTAGGCGCGTTGTTCATTTCGTCCGATCTCGGCGCCATGTACAACCGCTTCAAAATATTCGCGGTGGTGATGGTGCTCGTTATCATCCTGTCTTTTCCACTTGCCATACTCGTCAGCAAAATTGTGCGCAAAAGTATTTCAGAACCGGTGCTGTCGCTTTCCGCAACGGCAAACATCATCGGCGAACGGCGCGATTATTCGGTACGCGCAGTGAAGGCCGGACAGGATGAGCTCGGATTGTTCACCGATGCCTTTAACAGTATGCTCGACGAAATAGAGGAGCAGAACAGAACACTGAATATTTTCAACCAGAACCTGGAACAGAAAGTTAAGGAACGGACCATCCAACTGGAATCACTGAACAAAGAACTTGAGGCATTTTCGTACTCCATATCGCACGACCTTCGTGCGCCGTTGCGCGGTATCATCGGCTTTACCACCATACTCGAGGAAGATTATGGCAGCAAGCTCGATGATGAAGCCAGACGCATTACAGGTGTTATCAAAAATAATACACTGAAGATGGGCCACCTGATCGATGACCTCCTTACGTTCTCGCGTATGGGCAGGCAGGACATCGTTAAAACTAACATTGCCATGGACCAGTTGGTGAGCGAAGTGGTAAAGGATGCGGCCGAAGGAAAAGATGGAAAAATTGAATGGAACATTCAGCAACTTCCTGAGGTGATGGGAGACATGAATGCCATCAGGCAGGTGTGGATCAATCTTATTTCTAACGCCATTAAATATTCAGGTAATGAGAAAAAGATACATATTGATATCGGATCGTTTGCAAAAGACGGGCAGACGGTTTACTATGTAAAAGACAATGGTGTGGGATTCGATGAGAAATACCGCGGCAAGCTGTTCCGGGTATTTCAACGCTTGCATGGCGCCGATGAATTTGAAGGCACCGGTGTAGGGCTCGCCATTGTGGAAAAGATTGTTTCGAAACATGGCGGCACCGTTTCTGCAGAAGGAAAAGTAAACGGCGGCGCTACCTTTTACTTTAGCTTACCTGGCAATTAATGATAAAAACCCCTTACAATATGAATTATAATTCGGTTGAAGTATTACTCGTGGAGGACAATATGGAAGATGCCGAAATGACGATACGTGAACTGAAGAGAAATAATATGGCGAACAACTTGTTTCATGTGAAGGACGGCGAAGAGGCGCTTGAATTTATTTTTGCGGAAGGCAAGTATGCAGATTCAAGGGATCTTCTTTACAAGCCGAAAGTTATCCTGCTCGACATCCAGATGCCAAAAGTGAATGGCATTGAAGTTTTGCAGAAAGTGAAGGCCGATTTGCGAACCAGCACCACGCCGGTTGTAATCCTCACATCGTCGAAAGAGGATCCCGACATTCAACGTTGCTATAAGCTTGGTGCGAACAGCTACCTCGTTAAACCGGTGAACTTTGAAGGGTTTGCCGCAGCAATCAGAAATCTTGGTTTTTATTGGTTATTGTTAAATCAACGTCCCGTGTAAAAGCTATGAAAATCCCTATCAAAATAGTCATGCTCGAAGACAACGAGACGGATGCAGAGATCATCACCCGGTTCCTTAGAAAAGAGAAACTGGATTTTGAGTCTTTGCTGGTTTCGAGCAGGCCTTCTTTTATCAATGCGCTTGGAAAACTGACACCTGACGTGATCCTGGCCGATAACTCACTGCCGCAATTCAGTGGATTAGAAGCGTTGAAACTTGTGCGCGAGACACCCGGCGACATCCCTTTTATTCTTGTTACGGGCAGTATGACCGACGAATTTGCCGCGGATATTATGAAATCGGGCGCCGATGATTATATTTTGAAGGACCGCCTGACACGGCTGCCGGATGCGATCCGGTCGGCGATAGAAAAAAGGCGGACGGAGCGGGAGAGAGCGGATGCTATCAACAGGCTTGTGCAGAGTGAGGCGAAATACCGCAGCCTGCTTGAATCTGCGCCTGATGCGATGGTAGTGGTGAACAACGAAGGATTAATCGAAATGGTCAACATACAAACCGAAAAAATGTTCGGTTACAGTGCCAACGAGCTGGTTGGCAAGCGTGTGCGTATGTTGTTTCCCGAGAGGTTCCGGGAATCCGAAATGATCGCGAATCTTGAAATGTATAATTCGATGCGAGCCACCCAGGGATTTGAGTTCTTTGCGCGCCGCAACGATGGCGGGGAATTTCCTGTAGAAGTGCGGTTAAGTCCGTTCACTACTGCCGAGGGCACGCTTACCACAGCCGCGGTCAGGGACATCACTGAAAGAAAGCAGGCTGAAACTGCCTTGAAAGTGATGGAACAGGAAATACTTAACCAGAAGATACAGGAGCAAAAAAGAATTGCGAGAGCTATCATCAAGGCGCAGGAAAAAGAGAGGAACCGGATAGGGCAGGAGCTTCACGACAACGTTAACCAAATACTTGCGGGCACGAAGCTGTACCTGCAGATTGCCAAAGAGGACGATCTTGATGTAAAGCAATTAATCGACTCATCGCTCGAGATGATCGACAGATCCATCAGCGAAATCAGGATGCTAAGTGCCAGGAACGTGACCCCGCTCAAAAATATTAACCTGGAACAGTTGCTGCTGACCATGACGGAAAGGATGAACGAGGCAAGTGGAACGAACGTAAACCTTAATTATGGCGCGGGCGACCGGCCGATAGACGACGATGTGAAGCTGAACATATACCGTATTGTGCAGGAACAAATGAATAATATCCTGAAGCACGCGGAGGCGAAGAACGTGGAGGTAAAGGTGACCCCGGAAGACGGGAAGATACGCGTACTCGTTGCGGATGACGGAAAAGGTTTCGATGTGAATAAAAAAAGAAAAGGCATTGGTATTTCCAATATGATGAATCGCGTAGAGTCGTTTAACGGTGAATTTCACTTCGACAGCTCCCACGGCGCCGGCTGCAAAATCGAAATGGTGTTGCCCTGCTAGCAATTTCGCGCATGTTTTTTGGTGATGATACCAGAAGTATTCACCTTTAAAACACCGGTTATGCCAATCGTAAAAGTAATCGAGCTTATCGCTTCTTCCGAAAAAGGTATAGAAGACGCCATTCAAAACGCCCTGGCTGAAGCATCAAAGACCATCCACAACATCGACTCCATCTTTGTGAAAGATATCAAAGTGCAGGTGAAGGACAACAAGATATCCTCATACGGTATTATTTGCAAGGTATCCTTCCGGCTGGACGGCGGCAGGTAACCCGTTTATTTGGGCCGTTCACCTGGTAATATCGGCGAAGGCTGACCAGGGTTTTCCGGGGGTGTTACTTCCGGCGGGGGTGTTTTTGGCTCCGTTTCAGGCTCCGCATCCGGCTCTATTTCCGGTTCTGTTGCGGGCTCTCCCGGCGGAAAATCGGGTATTTCGGGTTTTTCCGGTTCCGGAACGATTTCAGGCGTTTTTGTCGGTTGTATATCGGGTGGTCTTTCCTGTGATTTCATTTGTGTGTTTTATGTATCCGCATCAAAAAGCACACCATGCCAATTTAAGCTTCCCCGAAATATGTTAATTTCACCTACACCCTTTTAGTCATTCGTAAAACTAAAGATGAAAAAGATTCCCCTGTTGCTATCAACGCTCTGCGTTTGCGCCGTTGGCTTTTCGCAGAAAACAATTTCAATTACAAAAGAAGATCTCCAAAATAAGATCAAAGGCGGATGGGCGGGCCAGACGATCGGCGTTACTTTTGGTGGCCCTTATGAATTCCGGTTCAACGGAACGTTTATCCAGGATTATCAGCCGCTGCTTTGGTACGATGGATATCTCAAACACACCATGCTCAATAATCCCGGCTTGTACGACGATTTGTACATGGACCTTACGTTTGTAGATGTGTTTGAAAAATACGGCCTTGATGCGCCGGTTGACTCCTTCGCCAACGCATTCGCCAATGCGGGGTACATGCTGTGGCACGCCAACCAGGCAGCGAGATATAATATACTCAATGGTATAAAGGCGCCCATGTCCGGACATTGGAAACACAATCCTCATTCTGAAGATATCGACTACCAGATAGAAGCCGACTATGCCGGACTGATGAGCCCCGGAATGCCGAATACGGCTTCAGTTATAAGTGATAAGATCGGTCATATTATGAACTATGGCGACGGCTGGTATGGAGGCGTGTTTATGGGGGCCATGTATTCGTTGTCGTTCGTGTCGAGCGACATGAATTACATCGTATCCGAGGCGCTTAAAACGGTTCCAAAACAATCAACATTTTATCAATGCATCAACGACGTCATTAACTGGCACAAAAAATATCCCGGGGACTGGCACCAGAACTGGTTCGAGATACAGAAAAAATGGTCGAGCGACATTGCGTGCGCCGATGGGATATTCGCGCCGTTCAATATAGATGCCAAAGTGAACTCGGCCTACGTTGTGCTTGCATTATTGTATGGGAAGAATGATTTTACAAAAACACTGGAAATAGCTACGCGGGCGGGACAGGATGCAGATTGCAACCCTTCGTCTGCAGGCGGTATTTTGGGAACGATACTCGGATATGATAAAATACCGGCTTACTGGAAAATGGGTTTGAAAGAAGCAGAAGACATTGACTTTAAATACACCACAATATCGCTAAACAAGGTATATGAAATCGGGCTGAAACATGCAATGGAAAATATAAAGAGAAATGGTGGCAAGGTTAACGGTGATAAGATAACGATAGCGGTGCAGTCGCCAACAGCCGTTAAACTGGAACAGGGGTTCCCGGAACTTTATCCGGTTAACAAAGCGGGACTTAACAAGGAGGATATAAAAGAGGTGTCATTCGATTTCGAAGGAACAGGGTTTATACTTGCGGGCCAAAGCCTGAAAAAAGAAAAGAGCGCACCCGAATATGTCATTGAAGCGGAAATGTACATTGACGGAAAGAAAATAGAGACGGCGAAATTTCCGACAAGCTTTACCACGCGCCGGCATGAACTGTTTTGGAGATACGAGCTGCCAAATGGGAAGCACACCGTATTGATCAGGGTGTTAAATCCAAATCCGCAATACGCGTTGAATGGCTACAGCTACATCGTTTATTCTGACAAGCCGGTTGGCAGTTTGCAGGTTAAGTAAGCGATAAATATATCCACTATGCCATCAAGAAGAGATTTTATTATAAACACCTCTTTGCTGGGCACATTTCCTTTTATTAGCCTGCGGTCGTTACAATCATGGAGTGCAATACCAGTGTCCAATGATGTAGAGGACATGCCGAGACTGATTGCGGCACCCGGGGATCCTGCTGCGTGGCCGGCATTTCGTGCGCATCTTCATGAATGGCGCGCGAAGAAACAAAAGGAGACCGGCTATACCGGTTCTGCCTACGAGGACCCCGCATTCAAATGGGCGCGTACCAATTTTTCTTGTCTCTTTCTTATGATGTATGATCTCGACTTCTATGATCCGTCAACGAATCAATATACGGTTGACAAGGTGCTGAATAAGGGAGTACATGAGTTTGGAGGATATGACAGCGTGGTTTTGTGGCACGCATATCCGCGCATAGGCATAGATGAAAGAAACCAATTTGATTTTTACCGTGACATGCCCGGCGGGCTCAGCGGTGTTCGGCGCGTAGTATCCCAATTTCATGCCGGCGGCGTTAAAGTATTTATCAATTACAACCCATGGGACACAGGTACACGGCGTGAAGGAAAGCGCGACCTCGAATTGCTGGCCGAAACAATAGGCGCCATTGATGCCGATGGCATTTTCCTGGACACCCTTAAAGAAGCCGATGCAGCATATCGCCGTAAGCTTGATGATGTAAAACCCGGCATCGTGCTGGAGGGAGAATTTGCGGCCGACCTCGAAAACCTGTCCACAAATCATTTGTCGTGGGCCCAATGGTTCAGCGACAGATATGTTCCGGGCATTTTACGCAACAAGTGGTTTGAAAGAAGGCATATCCAGCACCAGATTGCCAGGTGGGACCGCGACCATACCACCGAATTGCACCAGGCCTGGATGAATGGGAGCGGAATGATGATTTGGGAAAATGTGTTTGGACAGTGGATGGGATGGAATGAAAGGGATAAGTCTATTCTGCGCGCCATCCTGCCTATACAGAGACGATATCATGATTTGTTTAACGGTGAAGGATGGACGCCCCTTGAAGAAACTATGCAGCATGGAATATTCGCTTCTATGTGGGAGGGGAACGGCATAAGGCTGTGGACACTCGTTAACAGGCACGAACATGATGTTTCGGGCGACCTGCTGATGATAAACCCATCGCATGCCACCTTGTACTTTGATCTCATCACCGGCGAAGAAGTGTTGCCGGGGAAAGGAATCGTAAAAGGTATGATTCGTGCGCGGTCGGTTGGCTGTTTTATCTCAGGCTCGAAACAAGACCTGGGAAATGATTTCCAGGCATTTTTGTCGTCAGTTAAGCATACAAATGAAAGATACAATGGAAGCGCCTCCGTTCCGTCGCTGTCGACGTCATTGAAAAAAACGGATAAAACAAAGCCGCACGGAGCACAGGCCGCGATGGTCAGGCTTATGCCGCATACTTACAACCAGACCGTCGAGTTCATGATAAGGGAAGTGGGGATTTACAGTTCCGCCATGGATATCAACGTTTCGCAGACGTTAAACGATCCTTATATCATGCAAAGGATGGTGCATATTCCTTATATGGCCATTGATATATACCCGGTAACGAATGCGCAGTACTATAAATTTTTACAATCTTCCGGCTATGCGCCGGCTGAAAAATATTTGTTCCTGAAGCATTGGAAAAACGGCAGGCCACCCGAAGGGAAAGGCAACCATCCTGTCGTTTACGTAGACCTCAACGATGCCAGGGCATACGCGAAATGGGCAGGCAAACGGCTTCCGGCAGAGGGAGAGTGGCAATTCGCTGCCGAGGGATATGAGCAGGTGCGCTATCCATGGGGCAAGGATTTAAAGGAAGGCAAGTACAATAACACGGAGGCTACTACGGCCGTTGATGCTTATCCTGGCAGTAAATCGCCGTTCGGCTGTTTCGATATGTGCGGCAACACGTGGGAACTCACGGAAAGCGAATATTCGGACAGGTATAATCGTTTCTGCATACTTAAAGGCGGATCGTATTATCAGGCAAAAGATTCAATGTGGTATACTAATGGCGGACCTGTTCCATCGCGCCTGGCAGTAAAATTTTTAATGATGTATCCGGGCCTGGACCGATGTTCGACTGTTGGCTTTCGTTGTGCCGCCGATCTTTAATTCATCGCCATGTTATTAATTAAATAACCCTTCAATCTTCGATGCCTCAATTTCTGGCTGGGGATTGAACTGGCCCGAGGTCATATATTTTTCAAGACTGTAGCGAAGCTGCCGCGCTTCGGGACGGCTATCGGCATTTGTCAGCAAATCTATTGACGAAACGATCAACCTGCCTTTTCCTACGCGACATTCGAATGCCAGGCCCAGGGGCCTTGCAGTAACCCAGTCATCAATAACGCGAACGATAGGCTGTAGGCCCGTTGAAACGGAATCCAAAATCATCGCATCGGAATGGCTCATCGCGTCCCACCATTGCCAACTGCTGTAATAATCGGTGGGGAAGTATTTAAGCGCGGGATGCTTCGGATCGCACAAGATACCCAGTGTATGCGGCGGTTGCTTCTTTGTCCATGCAGTGTTCCAGAAGATGCTTGAAAAACCAACTGCTACATCTCCTCCTTTTTCTTTCTTCACTGATCCTTTTTTTACTGTGAGCAATACCTTGCCGCCATCATTCAGTATTTTCTTCGCCTCATCGTCGAATTTATTGGTAACGAAAACTCCCTTTACTTCTTCATGTTTTGCGGGATAGACAAACAATGTCCATGAATTTTCATGTTTCCCAACGGTTACTGTTAATGTAAGTTTCGAGGGGTCGTGTATAGATGACAACGACTGGCTAATCTCGCCCAGTTGATATCCGTTGCCTATGGGGATGGTTGCCTGCGGAAGTTCACCGCTGAACAATATTTTTCCTGTTGCATTTTTAATGTTCCAGGAAGGCTTTACATTTTCAAGGATCGATTGTCCGTAGTGTGCAATTTCTACCGGCACCTGCAACGCTTCATCGTTTAGATAAATCATTTTCGGGAACCTCGCCAGCGGCACTGTGGCGTTGCAGAACCTGCTGAATTCTTCGCCAGTTACGTAACCTTTATCCTTCCAGAATGCATTTACCACACCCACAAGTGCGGTGCCCTGGCCGGGAAAATCATTCAGCCCGAGTAATTGGAAACCGCCGAAATCTTTCGTGCGAAAAGCCGCTTCGATATCTGCCTTGTAACACAACACCTGCAACCTGCCTGAGGCTTTTAAAAAACTATCGGCAAGCGGGGCCAGACCATGTTTAGCGAGCGTTTCCTTGAATATGTCGAAGTTTTTGGCTTTCAGTACGCCGGTGTATAAAGCTGTTTCTTTAAAATCGGGATATACGCACCACTGGCCGATTTCGTGGCTAACGGTGGGATGTTTCCATTTTGCGATCACATCGTCCCAATCGTAAGCCGCCTGAGGTGGCTTGCTGTTGATGATGCTCGTTAACCCGGCGCCCCAATGCTGTATACGTGGATCGGGCGTATTGTTGTAATCGTTTTCATCTACCACGGGCCACCCGGCACCTGTGGTGTAGATGCGCCTGGGATCTTTTTTTTGCCAGTATTGAACAAATTCAGTCAGGTATTTCACGTGGTTCTTACCGGCGGGTTCATTTCCATAGGCCATCATCACAAATGAAGGGTGATTGCCAAATGCTTTTACGATACGTTCGCTTTCTGCGTAAATGAATTTGTCGAGCGGTGTTCCGTCGCCAATCACGGCGCCCTGGTTGGCCCAGGATGAACATTCAACCTGCAAATAAAATCCTGCCTTGTCGGCCTCATCGAAAGCCACTTCCGGCGGGCACCA
>CAMPGT010000035.1 GCA_946885665.1 uncultured Chitinophagaceae bacterium
TTCTTTCTGATTGCTGGTCCACCCCCGGCGCTTCGCGCCACCCCCGCCAGCGGGGAATATGTTGCATCTTCGCGTGAACCCTTCGCCGGCGGGGGATACGGTTGTTGCGCCTTCGCGTGAAACCCTTCGCCAGCGGGGGATACGGTTGTTGCATCTTCGCGCGAAGCCCTTCGCCAGCGGGGGATATGTTGCGCCTTCGCGTGAAACCCTTCGCCAGCGCGGAAATGCGGCGACGATTTTTCACGCGACTATGAAGTGGTGTTTTTCTTACTTGTTTGCGGTAAAAACATCATTACTTCGGAATTGCGCGGCTTTATTTTAGCTGGGCAGAACCGTTGAATCACTGTTCCGACGAATTGGGACGCTGTTAAAACAAAAAGCCGCCTGGTACTTGTCAATAAGCAATACACTTTTAGATAGTGGATTTTTAAACTAAATTTACAACAAATGCAAAGTATTATGGAACCAGCAATTGAAACACGATCTCCTGGAAGAGATCCTCACGGTCTTCCCGCGAATCCCTGTACAGCATGCATATCTTATGAATAGCACCCTGGTGCTGATCGATCAACTGTAAAAATTGGATCTCATCCATGATAATATGTTTGCGCGTCAGCGATATCCTGCTTTCATTCCCTATTAGTTGCAGCATTCGCGCGAAACTTACACGAACCGAAATTTTTTTCCACTTATTTTTACACTAAAAACCCGTCAATGAGCTTTGTCGCGCCGATCATATACCTGCAGATGTTTGTTAGTTTGATGGCCGGCTGCCCCACAGCAGCTAACCACGAAGAAAAACACATTCTTACCGTTCCCAATCACGAAAAAAAACATATTCTTACCGGCGCCGAGCAAACGGAAAAATACCTTCCACTGCTCAAAGGCAAGCGAATTGGCATCCTGGGCAATCAAACCACCGCCATCGGGCAAACGCACCTCGTAGATTCCCTCCGCTCTTTGGGCGTCACCATCACCAAAATATTCGGACCCGAACATGGCTTTCGCGGAAACGCGAGCGCCGGTGTGGCGGTCAAGAACGAACGTGACCCGGCCACCGGAATTCCGGTGGTGTCCCTTTATGGATCCAAAAGAAAACCGTCGGCCGCCGACCTGTCGGATGTCGATCTCATGATCTTCGACATACAGGATGTTGGCTGCCGCTTCTATACGTACATCAACGTACTCGCCGATGTAATGGAGGCCTGCGCAGAAAATAACAAAGAACTGCTGATACTCGACCGGCCAAACCCTAACGGGTATTTTGTAGACGGCCCGGTACTGGATATGAAATTGAAATCCGGCATTGGAAAATTTCCGATACCCATCACGCACGGGATGACGATAGGGGAGTTCGCTAAAATGATCAACGGCGAACACTGGCTTCCGCGAAATCTCCAGTGTTCCATCCGCATCATCCCCCTTGTCAACTACACGCACGACAGCATATACGTATTGCCGATAAAACCTTCTCCGAACCTGAATACGCAGCAGTCCATCATCCTGTATCCGTCCACCTGCCTGTTTGAAGGCACCATCTTAAATTATGGAAGGGGAACGTATTCTCCATTTACCATCGTTGGCGCGCCGGCATTAAAAGGTAAATATGAATTTTCGTTTACGCCCCGCAGCATCAAGGGAATGTCGGAAACGCCGCTATACATGAACGAAGTTTGCTACGGAATGGACCTGCGCAAGGTGGATATGGAGCAATTGCGGGCGCAGAAAAAGATCAATATTCAATGGATCCAGGAACTGTACGACGCGTATCCCGAGAAGGAAAAGTTTTTTGACTACACCCTCAGCAAAGAAATCGGGAACATTGATTTTCGCACCGGCGACAGCCGCTTCAAAGAGCAAATCAAAAACCACGTTCCCGAAGAAGAGATCCGCAAATCGTGGGAACCTGCGCTGTCGCAGTACAAGGAAATGCGTAAAAAATACCTGATCTATCCATAACTACCGGCAGTATGTAATGGTAAACCCCTAGTGGCTGTAGAGATAATGCTGCAAAGATGGAAAGCAGGTGCACGCTCTCTTCCAAAAACCAATGGAACGTTGCGAATTTTGCAATGAAATCCACCTCCCATGAAGTACAACCGTCACCTCAACGCTATTCAATCTATTATTTCCGATTCGGGTGTTGTTGTTAAAGACAGACCCTCCATTCATCACCCCATCCCCGTATCCGTATTTTACAGGCACAAAGCCGATGGCTCACTTTACACGCTTTGGCCAAAAGGAAACAGGCACGCCGACAGTTCGCAATTGCACAAAATGTTTTCTGCTTTGGGTCTTGAAGGCTTCTTCGCTCACGGCAAAGCAATCCTCTACACCGATCTGCCAACCGCAACGTACTTGCAGCAGCAGTGGCGAAGGAATTAAGGCAATAGTTTTGCGCGCAGATGTTTATTTTTAGTGAATCACTGAAGCATCTGTATGAACAAGGTATTCTGTTTTTCTTTACTGCTCCTTTTGAGCCTGGCCGGTTTCGGACAGGCATCCCCTCACGACCTGCATTTTGACACGCTTGCAAAAAACTGGGACGAAGCCATTCCATTAGGCAACGGCATGATCGGTGCGCTGGTGTGGCAGAAAGGAGACAACCTGCGTTTGTCGCTCGACCGCGCCGACCTGTGGGACCTCCGCCCGATGAAGGGCCTGCACCGCAAAGAATTCCGCTATCAATGGATACACGAGCAGGTGATGAAGAAGGATTACAAGCCCGTGCAGCAATACTTTGATGAACCGTACGACCGGGAACCGGCGCCTACAAAAATTCCGGGCGGCGCACTCGAATTCTCCATGAACGATTGGGGAACAGTGCAATCCGTTCACCTCGACATACAACGTGCACTGTGCGAAGTGAAGTGGGCGAACGGCATCACCTTAACTACTTTTGTTCATGCCACTGATGCCGCAGGCTGGTTCAGGTTTACAAATGTGCCCGCGCATTTTACTCCCGAACTCGTGGCGCCGCGATACCAGGGCGAGATAAAAACCAGTGGTGACCCGGTTGGCGGTGACGACCTTTCGCGGCTCGGATATAAAAACGGAACCATTGCAAAAGTCGGCCAAACCATTGTTTATAGCCAGGAAGGGTGGAACGGCTTTCTTTATGAAATAAGCGTTCGATGGAAGAAAACGGGCAAGACCATCGACGGTGTTTGGAGCATATCTTCTCACTACCCCGATAAAAAAACAAGCAGGCATGCCGCAGCCGTCACACAAAACAGCCTTCAAAAAGGATACGATTCGGAATTGTCGTCGCACATTGCGTGGTGGAAAAATTTCTGGTCGAAGTCTGCGATCCACGTACCCGATCCTCTTATCGAGAAGCAATGGTATCTCGAACAATATAAATTCGGTTCGGCTTCGCGGCGGGGTGCGCCGCCGATATCGCTTCAGGCGGTATGGACGGCCGACAATGGACGCATCCCACCGTGGAAGGGCGACTACCACCACGACCTCAACACACAGTTGAGTTATTGGCCCGCGTATAGCGGCAATCATCTCGAAGAGGCGCTAGCCTACCTGGATCACCTTAATGAAAACAAAAATAATTACAGGCGATATACGCGTCTTTTCTTCGAAACAAACGGACTTGCTGTTCCGGGTGTGACCACACTCGACGGAACAGAAATGGGAGGGTGGATACAGTACTCGCTCTCGCCAACCGTTTCTTCATGGCTGTCGCAGCATTTCTATCTTCAATGGCGATACAGCATGGATACGGAATTTTTAAAGAATAGCGCTTATCCATGGCTAAAGGAAGTAAGCACATTTCTCGAAAAAATAACGGTAAAGGATGATAGCGGCCGCCGGCAGTTGGCCATCAGCTCCAGTCCCGAGATCAATGACAACCGCCTCAGCGCATGGTTCCTTCAAACCACCAACTACGACCTCGCATTAATGAAATTCAACTTTCACGCGGCTGCCGAACTGGCGGCAGCACTTGGGCTGAACGATGAATCGGCCCATTGGAAGAAAATTTACGATGAATTTGGTGACTTTGCCATATCACCGAACGATGAGCTGATGGTGTCGCCATCTATGGAATACCACGAGTCGCATCGCCATTTTTCTCACATGATGGCCATTCATCCTCTCGGCCTGATCAAATGGGAAGACGGGGAAAGGGAGCGGGCCATTATCAGCAACACCCTTCGTTTGCTGGACAGCGTCGGCCCGGCCAACTGGTGCGGTTATTCCTACTCATGGCTCGCGAATATTAAGGCGCGCGCAAAGGACGGAAACGGCGCACTGAGAAGTCTTCAGATATTCGCAAAAGCGTTTTGTTCTGCAAACAGTTTTCATGTTAATGGCGATCAAACGAAATCGGGTTACTCCACATTCACTTATCGTCCGTTTACCCTGGAAGGTAATTTTGCTTTTGCCGCGGGCCTTCAGGAAATGTTGTTGCAGAGTTATGCAGGATTTATCGAGATCATGCCCGCGGTGCCCGATGATTGGAAGGACATTTCGTTTCGGCAACTGCGTGCCGAAGGCGCCTTTTTGGTTGATGCGAAGAAAGCCGGTGGTGAAATAACCAACGTGAAAATCACTTCAGAGAAAGGTGGCAGTACGCGAATAAAGCTACCTTTTAAGCACTACAGGGTTGCCGCACAAAAGGATATTTCGATAAAAAAGACAGACGATAGTTTTATAGAACTGACGTGCAAACCCGGCGGATTTATTGTGCTCGAAAATAAACCGGCTGTCGTTATCCGTTGAGTCTGTTAATGATCTCTGCGATCACTTCAACCGAAGCAACATAGTCTACTTTGACCTTTTCAATCGCATGCCCGGGCATGAAGGATACGGCGGCATTGGCAGGGTCCTGTACAACGGTCAAACCGCCTTTCGATTTAATAATAGCGAGACCAGCCGTGCCATCTGCATTTGCGCCGGAAAGCAAAACGCCCACGCACGTTGCGCCGTACGCTTCGGCGGCTGTTTCAAAAGTGACATCTATCGAGGGCCGGCTGTAGTTTACTTTTTCGGAATAATCCAAAGAGAATGTACGGTCCTTTTCAATGAGCAAGTGATAATCGGCAGGCGCAACATATATGGTCCCGGCAACAATTTCTTCTTTCTCCTCCACGTCTTTTACGGCATTGGAGGTACGCTCGGAAAGCACTTCCTGCAGCAATGAATCCGAATTGTTCCTGTGCACCACGATGACCACGGCCATCTGCAGGTCGGTGCGCAACTGGGGCAGCAGCCGTATGAGCACGTCGAGGCTGCCGGCCGATCCGCCGATGATTAATATATGATACCGGTTATTTATAGTCCTTTCCGCCATATTTTTTCGGTGCCGAGTTGTTTATAGCGCGGGGCGAGGTTAGAAAAACGCAGTGTTTCCTTTGCACCCAATGCCAGGAATCCCAACTGGTCGAGACTTTGATCGAATAAATTCAAGACGCGTTCCTGCAGGTTTTTATCAAAATAGATCATTACGTTCCGGCACATGATCAGTTGAAACTGGTTGAACGACCTGTCGGAAACCAGGTTGTGCGTGGCAAAGATCATTTTCGACGTGAGTTCCTTGTTGAAAAGCGCGTGGTCGTACCGCGAGCTGTAATATGCCGAAAAATCTTTCATCCCGCCCGCAGCAATGTAGTTTTCCGAATACTGCTTCATTACCGACAGGGGAAATATCGCGCCCTTTGCCTTTGCCAGAACATCCGGATTAATGTCTGTTGCATACAAAAGCGATTTGTGCAGCAGGTTGGCTTCCGCCAGCAGAATGGCAATCGAGTACACTTCTTCACCGGTCGAGCATCCCGCGTTCCAGATGCGGATCAAAGGGTAGGTGGCCAGCAGCGGCAGCACCTCTTTGCTGACGACGCGATAAAAATGTGGATCGCGGAACATTTCTGTGACGTTTACCGTGATCTCTTCCACAAATCGTTTCAGATAATCCTCATCGTTCCTGATGCGATACCTGAATTCCGCAAAGCTGGGGAACCGGTCAAGGTCGTACAGCCTGGTGATGCGCCGCCTCAATGACGCCCTCGAATAGTCATGAAAGTCATACCCGTAAACTTCATGGACATCTGCCAGCAAGATTTCTACCTCATCATCACTTATCATCTTCAACCCTATTTATATTCCTCCAGCAATTGCAATAATGCGTCCACGTTCACGGGTTTTGACAAATAAGCATCGGCGCCGGCCACCAGCGCCTTTTGCCTGTCGCCGGGCATGGCTTGCGCGGTGACCGCTATCACGGGCACCGAGGTGAGGCTGGCATTTTTCCTGATCTCGGCGATCGCTTCGTAACCGTCCATATCGGGCATCATCATGTCCATGAGCACCACTTTTATTTTGGGATCCGATTGCAATACCTGCATGCCTTCAACGGCTGATGTCGACGCCACTATGTTATAGCCGCGCGACTTCAACACAGCGCTCAGCGCATAGATGTTCCGGTTGTCATCATCAATGATCAGGATCTTGTTCTCTTCCATATCACATGCTTTTATCGTATAGCCATACCCGTAATAGCGATAGCAACTGGTCCATGTCCACAGGCTTCGAGATGTAATCAGATGCTCCCGCTTTAATGCATTTCTCCCGGTCGCCGGCCATTGCTTTGGCCGTGACCGCTATGATGGGCAGTTTTTTGAATTGCCTGTTTTTACGAATCAACTGCATAGCTTCATAGCCGTCCATTTCCGGCATCATAATATCCATCAGCACAACGCTGGTATCGGGATGTTCTTCCAACTGCTTCATCGCTTCCTTGCCATCTACTGCTGCTACAACCTTCATGTTATGGATTTCCAGGGCCTTGGTCAGGGAAAAGATGTTCCGCACATCATCATCGGCCACGAGCACTTTTTTTCCTGCCAGCACTTCATTCAATGCGCCCAGCCGTTTATACCGGTTGGCCTGTCGCTGCGTTCCGTTGTTGCCTTCCACAAGGTGCAGGAACAGCGACACTTCATCGAGTATTCGCTGGTAGGAGTGCGCCGTTTTGATGACGATCGAATCGGCGTACTGCTTGATGCGCGACTCTTCATTCTTCGATAAACTCTTCCCCGTAAAGATGATAACGGGAAGATGTTCAAATCCCAGGTTCTTTCTTACCTCCTCGAGCGTTTCATAAGCGTGCTGGTCGGGTATGCCCATGTCGAGGATCACGCAATCCACTCCTTCTCCTTTCAGTGAACTGATGCCCGTATGGATCGAGTCGGATATTTGTGTATTTACATTAAACGTTTCAAGAAAATAGGCGAGGGCCTTGGCGTGCTTGGTATTTTCTTCGACAATCAGCACCTTCTTATGATCCTTCGAAATTACATGTTCAATTTTCCTGAACACTTCCTGCATCTGTTCGAAGGCCACGGGCTTATTGATAAAATCCACCGCTCCTTTCGTCAGGCTTTCCTTTTTCGCCTCGAGCGATGACATCACGTGTACCGGTATGTGCCTTGTATGCGGGTTCGATTTCAGTTCTTCCATCACTTCCCAGCCGTCTTTTACGGGAAGCTGGATGTCGAGCAGGACGCCTACGGGATTATGTTGCTGCGCGAGTAAAATACCCTCGTCGCCGCGTACCGCCACCAATCCTTTATAACCTTTTGCATGGGTAAATTCCAGCAGCGCGCGGGCAAAAGCGGTATCGTCTTCGACGATGAGAATAGTTTTTTCGCCTTCTTTGATGTTGTCGCGATCGTCGGGGATGCTTTCAGGAATTTTGGGTGAATGGAAGGTCACGGGCGGCTTCGTTTCTTCCTCAACAGAAGGTGCGGCCGCCGGTGCCGGTGGCTGCACAGGTAACTCCTGAAGCGGAGCGGCAACCGATTTTTTTATCGGGATGTACACCGTGAATTCGCTGCCGCTGCCGGGTTCACTGCTCACCTTGATCTCGCCGCCCAGCAATTTTGCGAGCTCGCGGCTAATCGAAAGTCCCAGTCCCGTTCCGCCGTATTTTCTCCTCGTTGAACCATCCGCCTGCTGGAACGCTTCGAAAATAAGCTCCTGCTTTTCTTTCGAGATGCCGATGCCGGTATCTTTTACAACAAAGGATACGAATGAATTATTATCTCTCAATCCCCTGATGGTAAGACTGACCGAGCCTGCCGATGTGAACTTGAGCGCATTCGACAATAAATTTTTAAGTATCTGCTCCAGCCGCAGCTTGTCGGTTTCAATTTGTGACGGGATGCCGGGTTCTATGGCTACATTTAATTCAACGCCGCGATCGCGTGCCACCGGCGTAAACAAGGCGCGCATGTCATCTGCAATAATTTTCAGCATTACCGGCTGGAACTCCAGTTCCATCTTGCCTGCCTCGATCTTCGAGAGGTCGAGAATTTCGTCGATGAGCAAAAGCAATCCCTGGCCCGAACTCTGGATGACGTTGGCGTACTCCACCTGTTCCCGTGTAAGGTTCTTTTCATTGTTTTCGCTGAGCAGCCGCGACAACAAAAGCACTGAGTTAAGGGGTGTGCGCAGCTCATGCGACATGTTCGCAAGAAATTCCGACTTGTATTTTGTGGTGAGCGCCAGTTCTTCCACCCTTCGCTGTATCTCCAGGTTACGTTCAACGATCACCTGGTTCCGTTCTTCGAGCAAGCGTGCACGCTCTTCCATTTCTTCGTTTACCTGCAGCAGTTCTTCCTGCTGTACGCGTAGTTCTTCTTCCGAAGTCTGCAGCTTTTCCGCCTGTGCCTCCAACTCTGCGTTCACATTTTCGAGTTCGCTGTGCTGTGCCTGCAGTTCTTCGGCCTGCGACTGGGTTTCTTCCAGCAGTTCCTGCAGCCTCGCCCTGCTTTTTGCCGCCTGCAGTGCTATCGCCACCGGCTCCGAAGCCTGCATCAGGAACGTTTGAATCATCGGCGTAAATTCTCCCAGCGTACCTATTTCGATAACGCCTTCTGTTCGGCCGTTATGTACGAGCGGAATGATAACGACGTTTTTCGTTTGTGCATCAACGGTGCCTGAATTTACTTTTACAAATTCTGCAGGCACATTGTTAAGCGTGATGATCTTTTGTGTTTGGGCCGCCTTGCCAACGAGTGATTCGCCCGCGGCCAGTTTCTTTGTGACGGAAGCGTTTGGATCCACCGCATAGCCCGCTGCATAATCATACACATTGTTATTACGTACATAAAATAAACCTACCTGTCCGCCGATGTATTGCGTAAGCATGTCGAGCGCATTGGTGGCGAGGGTGTTCACATCCTTTTCACCAAGCACGCTTTCGTTTATTTGGTCAAGGCCGGCATGGATCCATAATTTCTCATTATTTTCCTCCGTGTATTTCTGCAGATCCGATTTCATCCGGATCATGGAATTTACCAGTTCATCGCCATCGCTTCGTGGCGCGAGGTTCACGGTGAAATCGCCGCTGCCTATTGCGTTCGCCGCCTGCGATACCACGCCGTTGTTCCTGTCTATTCTTATTATGGACGATGCAAGTTCGCCGATGACATCCCGCGACTCGCGCTCAACCTGCACCCCGGTTTGGCCCCTGGAAATAAGCTGTGCCGCGAAGTTCAGCTTGCTTAGGCTTTGCGTGATCACGAGAATAGTGTAGATCATTACCAGTAAAACAAAAAGGACATTGGCCACAAGCAGAATCAACGTTCTGTCGTGTGCCGTTTTATGCCTGTTCAGTATCTGTTGCATGCCCTGCACAGCATTGGTCATTGCGGCCTTCTGCAAACTTTTTATTGAGTCGACTGCGGTGGCCGACATTTGCCACCACGCTTCGGCGTCATATGTTTTGCCCGTTCGCGTGCCAGACAGCATGCCGGCGATGTAATCCAGCGTGGGTTTAAGCGGTGGCACTTTTGCGAGGCTGTCGTAAATCCTGGAGGTTTCCGCCGAAGCTTTGAGTTTCAACTCGCGTTCATAGGTACTGTACACCCGGTAATCTGTTCTCAGCTTCTCCCTCAATACCGGCGAAATTCTGCCCAGGTAGATATCCTGGTACACGGTGGAGCGCTGGATACCGAGGTTGGTGATCATCCCGGTGAGTATTTTCTGGCTTGTTATGTCTTCGAAAACGGGTTTTAGAATAACGTTTCCGCTGGAGATGTTGTTCAGTGAATGCAGCCGCAGAATTACGCTCGTGTAAAACGTCATCACTTCTTCCGGCGTAACAGCGTTGTCATCAATTTTTCTTCGGATGGAACCGAGGCTGTCGAGGAATGTGTAGCTCCTTAATCCACGAAATTCATTGCTGTTCTCGAGATGTTCAATAATCGCATCTGTTTTCGGCCGTTGTATCACCAGCTCATTGCGCCATTCTTTTTTTAAAAGAAAACCAAAGCTGTAGCGGCGCTCAGACTGCAGCTCATCGATGGCCAGGCCCACTTGTTCCACGTCGGAGGCCCTTTGCAGGTAACTTTCGATGACGTTGATCTTTTCCATTCTTTCCACGTTGATCTCGAGCATGAAGAAGATCAGCATGGCAAGGGGGATCACTGCAAGCACTATCAGCTTTATATTGAGCGGCAATTGTCTAAAAAATCTCGTCATGGATGTTTAGGCTAAAGAAATTTTTAAGAACTGGTTTTCGGTACCAGATGAACGTAACGTTTCCTGTTTTGCAGGGAGGATGACATAAAATGTGGAGCCCTCGCCAGGCGTGCTGTTGGCGTTAATAATTCCCTTGTGCCTGTCAACGATCTTTTTTGCGATGGCCAGGCCAATGCCGGTTCCTTCATAATCGCGGTTGTTGTTCAGGCGCTGAAAAATCGTGAAGATCTTTTCGGCATAGCGCACATCGAACCCGATGCCATTATCAGCGACGCAGATGCGGCACCACTTACCGTTGGGCGCGGCGGCGCTTTCCATCGACGGTTTATCAGTTAATTCAGCCGAAATTCTTATACGCGGGGCAACGCCGGGTTTGGTGAATTTGAGTCCGTTGTTAACGAGGTTCTGGAAAAGCTGGGCAACAAGGCCCGGAATCACTTCAACTTCAGGCATTTCATCGATCACGATCACGGCTTTCTTTTCATGAATCAGCAGCTCGAGGTCGTTCACAACGTCGTTGACAATATTATTAAGGCTGGTGGAAGTGAAAATATCGGGTTGTGAAAGGCTGGCAAACGACAGCAGATCCGTGATCAGCTTGTTCATTCTTGCGGCTGAATGAAGGATCTTATTGAGGTAGATGGCCTTTGAATCGTCAAGGGCCGCCTTTTCTCTCAGCAGGTTGCCGAACACCTGGATTTTGCGCAGTGGTTCCTTCAGGTCGTGCGAGGCCACCGAGGTAAATTGTTCCAGGTCGTTATTGCTGATTTCCAGTTCACGGTTGATGTCCATCAGTTGCTGCGTTCTTTCGGCCACCTTCTTTTCAAGCGTCTCATGCAGCATCTTTTGTTCATGGATGCTGGTGAACGTGCCGACCCATTTTGTGATGCGGCCATTCATTTTAATGGGCGTAGCCCGCAGCAGGTGATAATACCCCTGGCCGTCATCGAGCCGGCGGATGCAAACCTCTCTCTCGATCTCGGCGCCCGCTTCAATGCTCCTCTCCCATAATTCGTTGATGGGCCTGGAACCGCCTGCGGTATCGGGAAAGTTTTGGTGCGATGTCGAAAACAGGAACCACTGCCTGTTCACAAACTCTATTTTACCCTCGGGGCTGGCTGTGAAAGCCAGTTGGGGAAGTGACTCGAGGGTGGTGTGCAGTTCACTGACAGTGGCGGTCAGTGATTTTTCGGCCTCCTTCAGGGCGTGGGTCTTTTCATAAAGACGGTAGAAGTTGCGGACCTTGAGGATGAGGATGTCCGGATCGACAGGTTTCGTGATGTAATCAACGGCACCCGATTCGAAGCCCTTTGTTATGAATTTCTTATGCGTGTTTACGGCCGAGAGGAAGATGATGGGAATGTCTTTTGTCTTGTTCAGCCCGGTGATGGCTTCGGCTACCTCAAAGCCGTCCATGCCCGGCATCTGTACGTCGAGGATGATGAGCGCATACTCTTTTTTCAGCAGTTTCTTCAGGGCGTCTTCACCCGACAATGCCGAGTCGGTGGCAAAGCCGTGTTGTTCCAGAACAGTCTTCAGGGAGAAGATATTCTCGTGCCTGTCATCAACAAGTAATATCATCGAGTTAAAGTTATAAGTTATAAGTCAAAACCCGGCCAAATAAGTGATCCTCCGGAGGCAAAAAGCCAAAGTTAACCGGTCACGCGCGGCCCGCTCTCTCCCGTTTCGTGCGTGATGTAGTGATGAAGTATCAAAAAACCCTCTAAATCAGGTTTTTCGTTTTTTCTGTAGTGGTGATAATGTATGCCGTTTTGAGGCCGCTCCTCATCAGCAAACTACATTTGATCCGATCATTATTTTCTTCAACAACATACGATCCCGCCATGAAATTATTCACCTTATTGTTCTTCGTTTTCTCAACTTCTTACCTGCAGGCGCAAACGTCGAACGTGCAAACGCAGTCAACCTCGCCTGTTGTATCCACCATTGGCACATTCACCCATACCGCCGACATCGGCAAGCCGAAAAATGCCGGGGCCGCTACATACGATGACGTTACGCAAACCTATCACCTCAAAGGTTCAGGCTATAATATATGGTTCAACCGCGATGAATTCCGGTACCTGTATAAGAAGATACCGGGCGACTTCATCGTTACGGGCAATTTCGAATTCCTGGGAGAAACAGGCAACGGTCACCGTAAGATCGGCTGGATGGTCCGCGAATCGGACGACGAATCGGCTGCAAGCATGAACGCCGTGGTTCACGGCGACGGCCTTGTGGTGATGCAGTGGCGGCCGCTGCGCGGCGCATACATGCGCGATCCCGAAGACGAAGTGTTTTTTCCCAAGAAAGCGGTTTTCCAGGTCGTTCAACTCGAAAGAAAAGGTAACCTGTTCACCATGCGCATCGCCAACCCCGGAGAGCCGCTGCAGGAAGTGGCCACCCGCGAGCTGAAATTCAGGGATTCTGTGCTCGTCGGACTTTACATCTCCTCGCACGACGAAAACAAAGTGGAGGAAGCGAAAGTGTGGAACGTGCGCATAGACAGGCCGGTTGAAAATCCTTATCTGCCTAATCCCGTCCTTGCCCGCAATGCAAAACCCTTCAGCGGCGAGATGGCCAGCAGGCTCGAAATCATCGACGTCGAAACCGGCGTGAGAAAAATAATTCACGAAGGCAACGGGCGTTTCGAGGCCCCTAACTGGATGCCCGACGGTAAACAGTTGTTATTTAATGAGCAAGGCCATTTATATACAATTCCGGTTGAAGGAGGAGCGCCTCAGCAGCTCAACACGGGATCGGCCAACCGCATTAATAATGATCACGGTATTTCATTCGATGGAAAAATGCTGGCGATCAGTAGTTCGATAGCGGGAAAACCCGGTGGCGGCTCTACTGTTTTCGTACTACCGCTCAAAGGCGGCGAACCCAAACAGGTAACCACAGAAACACCTTCTTACTGGCACGGATGGGCGCCGAACGGCAAAAGTGTGGCGATCGTGGCAAAAAGAAATGGTTCCAATATCTACAACCTGTATTCTGTAAACGTTGCCACCGGGAAGGAAACTGCTCTTACGACTAACACTACCGGGCACGTTGACGGTCCCGAATATTCGCCCGACGGGAAATACATTTATTACAATGCCAACCCCACCGGAACGATGCAGATATGGCGGATGAAACCTGATGGAACCGGCAGGGAACAACTCACATTCGATGAATACCACAACTGGTTCCCGCATGTATCGCCCGATGGAAAATGGATAGCCTTCATTTCTTTTCCCGGCGACATTGAACCCGATGGACATCCTTCTTATAAGAAAGTGATGCTGCGCGTGATGCCCCTTTCGCAGGCGGGCGCGCCGCGTGTGATCGCCTACCTGTATGGCGGACAGGGAACGCTGAATGTGAACTCTTGGTCGCCGGATAGCAAGAAGCTCTCTTTTGTAAGCAATTCGGAAGTAAAACAAAATTGATCGCTCCCTGGTGAACGATCCTCAGTCATTTATTTTTTATCTATAAAACCAAACATTGCTTATGCAAGTAAAAATTTCGGTCCCCCAAAAACGGTTTCTCCTTGTGACGGCCGTTTTGCTTTTCTGTATGGGCGCCGTGGCGCAAAAAACGGTGACGGGAAAAGTGGTTAACACCAACGACCAGCTGCCGGTAGTTGGTGCAACGGTGCAGGTAAAAGGTGTTGACGGGGGTACCAATACCGGGGAAGACGGCAGTTTCTCCATTAATGTTGCCGATGAAAATGCAACGCTCGTTATTTCCAGTGTGGGCTTCGGCCAGGTGGAACTTAGCCTGTCGGGAAAAACGGCATTGGGCACCATCAGCCTTTCATCATCTTCTACCAATCTCAACGAGGTAGTTGTAACCGGCTACACCGCGCAAAGGAAAAAAGATATCACCGGCTCGGTTGCCGTGGTGAACGTGGACAACATGAAAACCCAACCGACAGGCACAACCGAATCCATGCTGCAGGGACAGGCAGCAGGGGTTACGATAGTGAACTCCGGCGCTCCCGGCGGCCCGAGCAATATCAGGGTTCGCGGCATCACATCGGTGGGCAGCACCGAACCGCTGGTGATCATTGACGGCGCTTACGGCAGCCTGCACGACCTCAATGTAAACGACGTCCAAAGCATACAGGTGCTGAAGGATGCCGGTGCAGCCGCTATTTATGGTGTGCGCGGATCGAACGGTGTGATCATTGTCACCACCAAAAGAGGCAGGTCGGGGAAAGCAAAAGTGGAATACGACGGTTACTACGGAACGCAACGGCCACTGAGTGGAAATGTGTGGAACCTCACCAACCCGCAGGAAGCTGCCGAGGCCATTTGGCAGACCTATGAAAACCTGGGACTGCAGCCTGTACACAAGCAATATGGAAATGGCGCTGACCCAGTGATACCCGATTACATCACGCCGACAGGCGCCATGGAGGGCGACCCCGGCACTGATCCGGCCACTTATGCGCTGTACACCAACCAAATCACCAAAGCCAATAAACAGGGCACCGATTGGTTTCATGAAATATTCAAACCCGCGCCCATACAAAGCCATAATATTTCCGTGAGCGGCGGCGGCGACAAATCCACCTACCTCTTCTCGATGAACTATTTCAACCAGCAGGGAACGCTGATAAACACTTACCTGAAGAGATACTCCGCCAGGATCAACACGTCGTTCACCGTAAAAGATAATATCAGGATAGGGGAGAACCTGTATGTTTATTATAAACAGAACCCGCAGTACCTGGGTTTGCCCGGCGTCAATAATGCCAACTCCCTGAATGCGGCATTCAGGATGCCCGGCATCGTGCCTGTGTACGACATTATGGGAAATTTTGCCGGCGGCGGTTCACAGAGCCTCGGTAACGCTCCAAATCCGGTCGCCATTATGGCCCGCACAAAAGATTACACGGGCACCGAATGGCAGATGAACGGAAATGCTTTTGTGGAAGTTGATCTTTTCAAAGATATCACCGTGCGATCTTCGTTTGGCGGAACATACAATTCCTTCTTCAATAACTTTTTCACCTTTACTGCTTACGAAAACGCCGAAAACAGCACCAATCCCAACGGGTACATCGAAAATTACGGCTATTACAACAGTTGGAACTGGACGAACACTGCCAAATACACGAAAACATTTGCATCGCTGCATAATGTATCAGTGCTGGTGGGAACCGAGGCGCTGCAAAACGGCGGCCGTGCCGTTGGCGCGTCAAGAGGAAATTATTTTATCACGAACGTGAACAGCCTTACCGTTGATCCGAATTTGTGGACGCTTAATGCCGGGCAGGCGGCCACGCAAACGAATTCGAATATTGCCGGCAAAAACGGAATTCAGACCCCTTACGAAAGCTCGTTGTTTTCCATCTTTGGAAGACTCGACTACAGTTACAACGACCGGTACCTGTTAAGCGCTACTTTACGCCGCGACGGTTCGTCGGTGTTTAGCTCAGGCAGAAGGTACGGCACCTTTCCGTCCGTGACCGCAGGCTGGAGACTTTCGGAAGAAGCTTTTTTACAGCAGGTCGACTGGATCACCGACCTGAAGATAAGGGGAGGCTGGGGCAAACTGGGATCCATCAGCAATATCAATCCCACCAATGCCTACACGCTGTTTGCCCAAAACCCGGTGATCTCATATTATGATATTGCAGGCGCCAGCACCACGTCTACTCCCGGTATTTACAGCAGCCAGTTTGGCAACCCGTTCACTACGTGGGAAGAAGACATCATCACCAACATCGGGTTTGATGCCACGTTGTTGTATAACAAGCTGGACCTTTCGGTGGAATGGTATAAGAAATCCATTTCGGGATTGCTGTTCCAGGAAAAACTTCCTTTTACTGCCGGGGGCGCACTTCCGCCTTTCGTGAACTCGGGTAATATCGAGAATAGCGGTATCGATCTGGCCGTTACTTATCACGGCCTTATCACCAAAGATTTTACGTTCGACATTACGGGAACATTCACTTCTTATAATAATAAGGTGATCAGCCTGCCGCCAGGCATCACTTATATTGATTACGGTGTATCGAGACTGCAGCCCGGTCAGGCCGTTGGCGCATTTTTCGGTTACCGGCAAATCGGGTTGTTCCAAAGCGCCGAAGAGGTAGCAGGCGCCCCGGTACAGGATGCGGCGGCGCCGGGAAGATTTCGCTACCGGGACGAGAATAATGATAAGAAGATTGATGCGAATGACCGCGTGCACTTTGGAAATCCTAATCCGGATTTTACCACCGGCCTGAACATTGCCGCGCGGTACAAGAACTTTGATTTCTTCACATTCCTTTACGCGTCGGTTGGGAACGACGTGATCAACAACGTGCGTTCGTCGATAGATTTTCCGCAATCGTTCGATGTGGCGATCAGTAAAAATGCCCTGTACAATTCATGGAGACCCGACCGCCCGAATGCGACAGTTCCGATATTGGAAAGAACCGGAAATTTCAGCAATGGATCAGGTGCTTTCAATTCGTACCTGATGGAAGATGGTTCCTACATGCGCATGAAGAACCTCATATTCGGTTATACGTTTCCGGAGAGCATGCTAAGAGGTACGGGGCTGGATAAGCTGCGTGTGTATTTGCAGGCGGCAAATTTGTTCACTATTACAAAATACACCGGTCTCGATCCCGAATTGCCCGGCAGCAACACTGCCAGCACCAACTTCGGCACTGACGGGGGCGTGTACCCGGCCAATCAAAAAACATTTTCATTCGGTATCAACCTGGGATTTTAAATATCAATTGCCTGAATTATGAAACAAAATAAAATATACTTTCTCCTGCTGCTGATGTTATGTGTTGTTTATGCCTGCAGCAAGTCGTTCCTTGACAAACAACCACTGGGTTCCCTGGCGGCGCCGAATGTTACGAGCAAAGCGGGTGTTGAAGGCCTGCTGGTGGGAGCGTACGCGCTGCTGGATGGAGAAATCGGTATCGACAACCAGGGAAACGATTATGGAAGCGCAGGCTCAAATTGGGTGTATGGCAGCATGGCCGCCGATGATTCGTACAAAGGGTCCACTCCCGGCGATCAGCCGCCGGCAGTGCTTATCGGCACCTGGTCGCTGTCGCAGGCCACTACGCCTTACCTGAACCAGAAATGGAAGATGCTGTTCACCGGCATTCAGCGTGCAAACGATGTGATCCGTATTCTTCCGGATGTTGAAGACGTTTCTGAAGAAGAGAGAACCCGCATGATTGCTGAAGCAAGATTTCTTCGCGGCTTTTATCATGAAGACGGTAAGAAGATGTGGAACAACATACCTTTTGTTGACGAATCGGTAACCTACGAAAATCAAAACCTGGAGGTGGCCAACATTGACGGCTCCGGAAATTACATTGATGCATGGCCGCAAATCGAGGCCGACCTGCAATTTGCAATTGATAACCTTCCAAACACCCAGCCGCAGGCGGGACGCGTGAACAAATATGCAGCAATGGCCTTCCTGGCAAAGGCCTATATGTTCCAGGACAAATATTCACAAGCGAAACCGTTGCTGGAGGATCTCATGAATAATGGTGAAACCGCAAGCGGACAGAAATACGCGCTCGTTAATTTTGAAAGCAATTTCAACGCACCGCAGAAAAATGGACCTGAGTCTGTTTTCGCCTGCCAGTTTTCTGTAAATGATGGTTCGGCGCTTAACGGCAACTACGGCGATGTGTTGAATTTTCCGAATGGCCCCGGCGCGCCCGGCGGTTGCTGCGGTTTCAACAATCCCTCATGGAACCTCGCGAATGCGTACAAAACCGATGCAAACGGCTTGCCGTTATTGGATACGTGGGACGAGGGCACGGTGGTGAGTGATTCCAATAACATTTATACCGGTACACTCGATCCGCGCGTTGACTGGACCATCGGCCGCCCCGGAATTCCTTATTTGGATTGGGGTCCGCACGACAGGCAATGGATCAGGGACCCTGCAACAAACGGCGTGTTCAACCCGAAAAAAAATGTGTATGCCAAAAGTCAGTTCGGAACACTTTCATCCAACGAAACAAGTTTCTGGGGAGCAACGCAGATCAACGCGAACAACTATAATTTCATACGCTTTGCTGATATTATTTTGTGGGCGGCAGAAGTGGAGGCGGAGATCGGCAGTCTCGACCAGGCGGAAATTTATGTGAACATGGTGAGGAACCGCGCCGCCGATCCACAGGGATGGGTGTATAAAAACGCCGCCTACAATGCCAATACCGGTGTGTACACGCAAACCACCTCGAGCGCGCCGGCCGACAACTACAAGATCAACCCTTATACAACCGGCACTTTTTCGTCTAACGGACAAGAATATGCGCGAAAAGCCATTCGTTTCGAAAGAAGGCTGGAGCTGGCTATGGAAGGTCACCGCTTTTTCGACCTGCAGCGATGGGACAACGGAACAGGCTACATGGCCGACGTGCTGAATACTTACCAGTCCAAAGAAAAGACGCGCGCATCATTTTTCACGACAAACCAGGATGCCGTCTTCACAAAGGGGATCAATGAATTCTATGCCATACCACAGGCGCAAATAGATGTGGAAAATTCAAAAGGTGAAATCAAGCTGAAACAAAACCCCGGCTATAATTAAGAGTCGTTAATAATGATCACGTAAAAACCGGCGGGACATTCTTGTCCTGCCTTTTTATTTCTGCCTCATTGCGGTTTTTAAAATTGCTGAAGAAGCTATACAGCGAAACTTCCGTAGCTATTCCCAGCTTTTTTCTCAGCCGGTACCTGCTGATCTCCACGCCTCTCACCGTAATGTTCAATAGTTTCGCAATCTCTTTGCTCGTCAAATTCATTCTCAGGTATGCCGACAGCTTCAGATCGGTGAGCGTGAGCATGGGATAAGTTTCGCGCAATGCGGCAAGGAAGTCGCCATGCACATTGTCGAAATGTGAAGCAAACATTTCCCAGTCCTTATCCATTTCATTTTCGGCATTGAATATTTTAATGATCTTCCTGAATTCGTGTGCCGACGGATCGAAGGAAGGGCTTTTCTTCAACCGTATCAATTCGTCCTTGATTTTCGCCAGCAGTTCTCCTTTTTGTACAAGATGCATCGCAACGGATGCGAGCTCGGAATTCTTGGACCCGATTTCATGAGTGAGCTGCCTGTTGCGCAAAGCAATGATCTCTTTCTCCGATTTTTCCATTTCAAGCTGGTGCACATATTGCAAATGCTTCTGTTCCTCTTCATGCTTCTTCTGCTGCCTGATCATGAGCGCCTGTTGCATCCTGTACAGCAGGTACACCACGCCTGCCAGCAGCAGTATGTACACGACAAACGCCATGGGTGCGGCATACCACGGGGGTAATATTTTAAATGAATACGATCGTATTTGTGATTCGTTGCCCAAATTGCTTTTCGCCTTTACTTCAAAGCTGTATTCACCCGGTGCAAGGTTGGTGTATTCTTTTTCCGACTTTTTTATCCACGACGACCACTCCCTGTCGAAACCTTTTAGCCTGTAGCTGTATTCGAGGCTCGCCTGGCGTTCGTATGTGGGAGAGGAGAACTCAAAGTGCAATGAGTTCAGATCGTCGTCCAGCACCTGCATCTCGACAGCGTTTTTTTCATTGTATCCGCCAAACAAAATACTGTCTCCGGAACCGATCACTCTCACTGTGCGGATGCCCACCTCGAGCGGGGTCTTTGTTTTTTTATACTGTTCGTAGTTGATGTGGTAAAATCCCTTTTCCGAGCCGAGTAGTACGTTGTTCCTGTCGATGGGATTAATGTGCGGAAAGTTCATCACCACCTTTCCCGTCAGTTCCGGAAAATAGATCACTGCAGGCGTTTTGCCGGAAAAGTCGACTACGCCAAGCGACCTGTCTTCTATGAACCAAATATTACCGGCATTATCTTCTTTGAGGTATTTGATATTCTTCTGGCCGAGGAAGTTCTTGAACCAAGAAGACTCCACAAACGAATCCGTGATCCTGTCATATTCATACACCCCTTTTTCGGTGGTTACCACAACGCGGTTTTTAATCCTGTACAGGTTGTTCCGTACCGACGAAGGCAGCCCCTGTTCTTTTCCATACAATTTGATCACCGGCTTATCGATTTCATTCATATCGATCCTGAAAATGCCGCGGTAGGGATGGGC
>CAMPGT010000036.1 GCA_946885665.1 uncultured Chitinophagaceae bacterium
GAAAACTGTTTTACACCCTAAAGCTCAAGATAAACTACCTTGTTGCTGTTTCTTTTATAAGTTGCTTAAAGCTCAAATGAAAATCCACCAGCTGTTCTCAAAGGAAAGCCGCTAAGGCTCAATTCTATACCCTGGTTCCTTACAATACCTCCATTAATTACTTTATTGGTAAATCCCGAAGATTCTGCAATGGGTATTGTCAGTATCTGGTTTTTCGATTCATTGTGGTAATAGGAGAAATCCAGATACAGCCTGTTGCTCCAGAAGTTGAGTTCCGTACCCACTTCATACGCTGTTGTGATTTCCGGTTTCAGATCGGGATTGCCGATCCGTGCGCCCTGCGTTAGCCCCGGAATACCGTTAAACGGAAAAGTTGTATGGCCGAAGCCTCCGTCAATATCCGTTCTTCCGAAATACGTATTCAGCAGATAGGGGTTTGCATCGTTGCCTACCTGCGCCCAGCTTGCCCTGACCTTTCCGTAGCTGAGTGCGTTCGATATCCTGCTGTTGCTGAGCAATTCCGTAAATACGAATGAACCACTCACGCTTGGATAAAAGAAGGAATTGTTTTGCGTGGGCAGCGTCGACGACCAATCGTTCCTGGCTGTCGCATCCACGAAAAGAAAGTCGCGATAGTTAAGTGTCAACTGGGAGTATAAGCCAACGAGCCTCCGGTTCGACAACTGGTTGAATGTGTACACCGGTCCGTTGCTGTTATCGAGGTTGTACCACCCGGGCACCACGAGTCCTGCCGACTGGTTCGTGCTGGCTTCTACGATATTTTCCCTTCTTAGCCGCAGGTTATGGCCCACCATCAGCGATCCCGAAAAGTCGCTGGAAATTTCTTTCGTGGCGGTCACCATCAGGTCGTGTACAATTTCATGCACATTAAAAACATTCTCCTGGTATTTTCCCACTGCAGACTGCGTATTCGCAGAAACGGTGTAATTGCCGGTTTCATCATCGGCCGGAATAAAGTCGTACTTGGGATACTCGAACCGCCGCCTGTCGGTGTATACATCCGCACCAAGGCGTTCCACCACGTTCAACCACTCGAGCGGCTGATAGGTGATGGTAAAGTTGCCCGTAATCCTGTCGACGTCGTTTAGGTTGCGGTAATTTTCCAGCAGGTAATATGGACTGATGGTATATGCGCCATAAAATCCGTAGGTCGGTTGGTTTTGTTCGTTCAGGAATCCATATCCGTAATAAGGATTGCTGAGGTCGCCCATTTTATCGATGGGAATGTCGCGTGGCGTTTGCAGCACATTGTCATAAACCGATCCGGGGCCCTGTCCGCCCTGCACGAGATCGCTGCGAACGTTGATGTAGTTGATGTTTAAGCTCGTCGAAAATTTATTGCTCAACTCTGCATTGCCATTGAAGCGAACGCTGTATTTATTGTATTTGTCTTGATTTCCCGGCATGATACCGTCGGAATTAATGCTGTTCAACGATAGATAGTAAGTTGTTTTTTCGCCCGCGCCCGAAAATGCCAGATTGTTATTGAACGTTGTTCCCAGGTCAAAAAACTTGCGAATGTTATCCGGCTGGGCCACATATGGTTTTTTGAGCCGCACACCGTTGATGGATTGTCCCCATTCTTTTTCTTCGCCATCAAAAGGGGGACCCCAGCTCCAGTTCTCTTTCGGATCAATCAGGTACTGAGGTTGCCCCTGGTCGTCGTTACCAATAAAGTATCCTTCACCATACGCATTTTGATAGGTGGGAAGTTTAAGAACATTCGAAAAGGTGGTTGTTGAGCTCAGGCGAATCTCATTCTTCTTTTTGCCACCACGCTTGCCTGTTTTTGTGGTGATGATGATGGCTCCGTTGGAGGCGCGCGATCCGTAAAGCGCGGCTGCCGCCGGGCCCTTTAATACAGTGATGGATTCAATATCCTCGGGGTTGATATCATTGCCGCGGTTGCCGAAGTTCACCGTGCTGCGCGGGTCAACGTTACCGGATGATTGCGTAGTGCGAACGTCACTTCCGCCCAGGAAGTCGGAATTGTCTATGGGTACGCCGTCAACCACCATCAGCGCCTGGTTGTTTCCCGATATGGAAGAACCGCCGCGCAGTACGATCCTCGACGAACTTCCCGGCGCCGATGCGGTACTGGTGATGTTAACGCCCGCCGTTTTACCCTGCAGTGCGCTGATGGGGCTGGTGCTCCGGCCCGCCAGCAGTTCGTCGCTTCGTATTACCGGCGCCGAATAGCCAAGTGAGCTTTTGTCGCGCCGGATGGCATTAGCTGTCACTACCGTTTCGGTGAGCGTGGCAATCTCCATCTGCATCACAACGTCTATAGTGGCGCGGCCGCGTACCGGCACTTCCATTTGTTCGAAACCTACAAACGAAAAAACGAGTGTTGCGTTGGGATCTACATTGATACTGAAATTTCCTTCGGCATCGGTTGATGTTCCCGTTGAGGAACCCTTCACCGTAACGGACACACCTTCCAGCGGCTGCTGGTCGAGCGCAGACGTTACCTTACCGTGGATCGGTATCTGCGGGCGCGCATCTTCGGCATTTAAAAAAGTTGGAAATAAACTGGTTATTAAAAAAATAGCGAAGTTCAGAAGAAAAGGGTTCCCCCTGGTTAGTTTTCGTCTCCACATGACCCACCGTTTTAAATCTTCCTGAAAGGATATACTGACTTAGCTTTAAAGAGGCATAAATATCGTGCCATGCGGCACCGTATGCGGAGATAAATTTAAATGTGCAGAATGAATGTTACTTCGACTTCCCTACCCGGGTTTCATCGCCTCACCAAACGTTTGGTTACTGAGCATTGCCGTTATAAAATTTTAGGTGCCGTTTGTGTCGTTCGATTATTTTTGTGAATCACATGGTTAAAAATAATGTCATCCGCATTAAATGCGGCGACCGCAAAGGACTTATCGCAGGCATTACCGGCGTTCTTTATTCCAACGGTCACAATATCGTCGTAATGCGGGAGTTCGTTGACACCGCGACTAATACTTTTTTCGCGCGCCTCGAAATTGATGGCGACCTGGATCCTTCATTGCATGCTGACCTTATTGCCACGTTGCCGGCAAATGCCGAAGTAACGCTTGTTCCGGTAAGAAAGAAAGACATCGTGGTGCTTGTCACAAAAGAACATCACTGCCTCGCCGACCTGCTGGTGCGCCATCACTTTAACGAGCTGCGCGCGAATATACAGGCGGTGATTGGCAACTATGATACGCTAAAGCCTATCACCGAAAAATTTGACGTTCCCTTCCATTTCATTTCACATGCAGGCAAATCACAGGAGGAGTTTGAAAAGGAAATAATTTCAACCATCGGTTCATACAACCCCGATTATCTCGTACTGGCAAAATTCATGAGGGTACTTTCACCGGCATTCGTTTCGGCTTTCGAACAACGCATCGTGAATATTCACCATTCCTTTCTCCCGGCATTCAAGGGCGCCAGCCCGTACCGCCAGGCGTTTGAAAGAGGCGTTAAACTGATTGGCGCCACCGCCCACATCGTTAATAACGCGCTCGACGATGGGCCCATCATCAGCCAGCAGATCATTCCCGTGGCACACCACAACACCCTGGAAGACATGGTCGAAGCGGGCCACGAGGTGGAAAAATCGGTACTGGCAGATGCCCTGCAAATGCTGCTCGATGACCGCATTTTTGTGTCGGGCAACAAAACCATCGTATTCGACTAACATCCCTGTAACCCTGGAATTAACCCAATCAGTAAAAAGTACCACGAATGGCACTTTTAATCCAATGTTTCCAGGCGCTTTATGGCGACCTTTGCAGGATAGTTTCACAAGCATGCGCAAAACATTCCCGGTTTATGACATCTGCAGTATAGACAGGCAAAGCGAACAGCGCGGTCTGCTCATCAGCAGGTTTCGCGCTTACCTCGACCAGCATTACAACAACCTGTATCGTGCGCACCGGCATTCGTTTTACCATCTGGTGATGTTCACCAAAGGAAAAGGTTCGCACACCATCGATTTCGAAAAGTTTCCTGTTACGCCCTTCCAAATATATTTTATGGCGCCGGGGCAGGTGCACAGTTGGCATTTTCAGGGTAATGTGGACGGCTACATCGTTCATTTTAACGAGTCGCTGTTCACGTCGTTCCTGCAAAATGGCCAGTACCTCGAGCGATTCCGGTTTTTCTCGGGAAACAGTGAGGAAGGTGTGTATAACCTGCCCATAACGGCACACGATGCAACGGTGGCTCTTTTCGAATCCATGCTCGAAGAAATCAACGAAAATATAGAGCAGAACCTCGACATGATACGCCTGAAGCTACTGGAGCTTTTTATCATTGTAGACAGGTGTTGCAATAATAAAAAGATCAAGAACTTTCCGCAGCAGAAGCAAATGCTGTTGAGAAATTTTAAGCAATTGATCGATAAGCAATTTCGGCTGATAAAGTTGCCGAAAGAATACGCAGAGCTGCTGTACGTAACGCCCAACCACCTGAATGCGCTGTGCCAGGATCTGCTGGGTAAAACGGCAGGCGACGTGATCAGGGACCGCATTCTGCTCGAAGCAAAAAGACTCCTCACCAACGAAGGCATGACCATTACCGAAATTGCTTATGACCTGAATTTCCAGGACAATTCCTATTTCACGAGATTCTTTAAAAAATACACCGGTACCACACCCGAAGAATTCCGGAAAAAACTCGAAAAATAAATTACCATGTGTGCAGAGAAAACCAGGCCGAACAAATTATTCGCGATCCTCAGCAATAATTGCCCCCGATGCAGGAGAGGAAAATTATTTAAGGAAAAAAATGCCTACAAGCTGAAAACATTCATGCGGATGAATGAAAACTGCCCGGTGTGCGGCCAAACCACCGACATGGAGCCCGGATTCTATTACGGTACCAGTTATGTGAGCTATGCGCTTGCAGTGGCATTAAGTACTGCTACATTTATCTTATGGTGGCTGATCATAGGTTTTTCGCTTCACGACAACCGGTTTTTCTGGTGGATGGGCGTCAATGCCTTTTTGCTCGTGGTGATTCAACCATTGCTCATGCGATTATCAAGAACCATCTGGTTATCATTTTTCATACGCTACTCAGACAATTGGAATAAAGGCGATATCATCGTTCCCGAACGGTTTAATAAGGACCTGAAAAATGCATGGTGACGCGGTACCATGAAAAGTGCCACTGAATCAGCGAAAAGCACCACCAGTCACCAACCAACACAGGTAACTTTGGAACAAAACAAGAATATGACACTCAGACTCGGTGATACTGTTCCAAATTTTACAGCAGACACCACCATTGGCAAGATTGATTTTTATGATTACCTGGGAGACAGTTGGGGTCTCCTTCTTTCACATCCCGGCGACTTCACGCCTGTATGTACCACCGAAATAGGCAGAACTGCACAACTCAGCGAAGAATTCAAAAAAAGAAACGTGAAGGCGCTGGTCGTCAGCGTTGATACCGTGAAGGACCATGCCAACTGGGTTGTTGACATCAATGAAGTTCACGAAACCACCGTCGATTTTCCCTTAATCGCCGACCCCGAACGGTCTGTCGCCCGGCTTTATGACATGATTCATCCCGCCGCTTCGACAACTGCCACCGTCAGGTCCGTGTTTATCATCGACCCCGATAAAAAATTAAGGCTCACGCTCACTTATCCGGCCGCTATTGGCCGCAACTTCAATGAGATAGTGAGGGCGATAGATGCACTCCAGGTTTCCGCTAAACATGGCGTTTCCACCCCCGTAGACTGGCAACCGGGAACGAACGTGATCGTAGCCGGTTCGATAAGTACAGAAGAGGCGATAGCAAAATATCCCAAAGGAGTTCAGGTGATAAAGCCATACCTCAGGTACACACCTGTGCCGGATGGCAATTAGGTCCCTTTGAAGACTTTTTTAAAGGCTTTTTTCGCACTGCTATTTCATAAAAGGGGAGCAAGAATAAGATTCAATTTTTATTCTGCTCCCTTTCTTTATGGCCACACGGAATGCTCCAAAAATCAATAACTTCATCTATAGGTTTTCGGGGCAGAACCGGCCCCAAAGGCGTAAAAAATAAATTATGAAGTACAGCTTTGCAGGCTTGTTCCTGCTTTTTTCCCTGCCACTCCTGGCACAGGAAACCGTAACCGAAAAGTTTCAGAAAATAAACACGCTGCAGCAGGCAGAACAGTTCGTCAAAGACAACCCGCTCCTCAAGCCCACCATTTTCAAACTCTCTTCCGGCAAAGACAGTTCGCTGATTAACAAAAGATTATTGAGGCAGAACAAAGGCGACATATTTTCCGTTGGCTATGTTACCTATAAAGTGCTGGACGCAATGGACACGGTAAATTACCGCGCCAGCTACGTGTTCCTCGATGGCGGATCCCTGTCCAATTCAGAGATCGACAGCCTCAAAAAAATGATCGTGCAAAAGGCACAGTCGGGAACACCTTTCGATCAGCTATCCGATCAATACACCATGGATGGCAATACCACCCATGGCGACACGGACTGGTTTTTCGGAATCTACATGTTCCCCGCCGAGTTCCAGGAAGCTGTAAAGAACCATAAAGTGGGCGATATATTCTTCGTCGACGTAGCTGATAAGCAATGGCACTACATCGTGAAGAAAACACATCCCGACAGGGAAAAGAAGGAGATCACCGTGCTGCGGGCAAACGGAAGGTAAATTGCTTCCGATCCAATCGCTAACTTTATAGTCATTTGCGGATTCCTGATTGCAAACTCAAATCTGCCCGCCATGGCTTCTTTCGATACCTCTCACGTCAAAAACATTGCGCTGCTTGGCCATGCCGGCAGCGGGAAAACCACCTTAGCAGAATGCATGCTTTTCGAAGCCGGTCTCATTACCCGGCGAGGGACAGTCTAAGAAAGAAATACAGTGGCCGATTTTTATGAGCTTGAAAAAGAACGAGGCAACAGCATCTTTTCAAAACTCTTGCATACCCAATGGCGCGGGTATAAAATCAATATCATAGACACCCCGGGGTACGACGACTTTGCCGGTGAAGTGGTGTCGGCATTGCGGGTGGCGGATACCGGCGTGATGCTGCTCAACGCAAACTTCGGCGTTGAAGTGGGCGCCGACATTATCTGGGAATACACCGAGAAGTTTAAAACGCCGATGGTCTTTGCCGTCAACAAGCTCGACCAGGACAAAGCCGATTTCGAAAAAACCGTTGCACAGGCCAAAGAGCATTTCGGCCGCAATATTACCGTTGTGCAGTACCCGCTCAACCAGGGTCTTGAATTCAATGGCATCGTGGATGTGCTGCGCATGACAGTGTATCAATTTCCGCCGGAGGGCGGCAAGCCGGCAAAGATTCCGATTCCGGAGGCAGAAAGGGAAAAAGCAGAAAGGCTGCACAAAGAATTGATCGAAGCAATTGCCGAGAACGATGAAACCCTGATGGAAAAATATTTCGACAAGGGAGAACTCGACGAGGATGAAATGCGGTACGGTTTAAAGAAGGCCATGATCAACCACGACCTTTTTCCCCTTTTTTGCCTTTCGGCCAAAAAGAATATGGGCAGCGGCAGGTTGATGGGCTTTATTGACAATGTGTGCCCCGCCGCCAATGAAATGCCTCCGCAGACCAGCAAATCGGGTGAAACGGTGAAATGCGACGCCAATGAAGCCGCATGCATCTTCATCTATAAAACCAACGCCGAACCACACATTGGCGAAACGTCGTATTTCAAAGTTTATTCGGGAACGGTCAGGCCGGGTATGGAACTCGTCAATGAATCGGATGGCGTTACCGAAAAGCTGAACCAGATCTTCATCGTTGAAGGCGAAAAGCGTACGTCGGTTAACGAACTGGTAGCGGGTGACATCGGCGCAACGATTAAGCTGAAGCATACACACGTCAATAATACGCTGCACGCGAAAGGTAAGCGCTACGAGTTGGAGCCGATTGAATTTCCGCAGCCTTTGATGAGCATTGCGATTGAATCCACCCAAAAGGGTGATGAAGAAAAGCTGTCGCAGGCACTTCACCAGGTGCAGGAAGAGGATCCGACGGTACGGGTTGAACTGTCGCAGGAGCTCAGGCAAACCATTCTCCATTGCCAGGGCGAGCTGCATTTGTCGGTCGTCAAATGGAAATTGGAGCATATAGCCCGGAACCTCCAGGTAAAATTTTCGCGGCCGCGCATCCCCTACCGCGAAACGATCAGGAAAACAGTGCAGTCGAGCTACCGGCATAAAAAACAATCGGGGGGCGCAGGACAGTTTGCAGAAGTATACATGCAGGTGGAACCGTTTTATGAAGGCATGGCCGACCCGAAAAATTTTAACGTACGCGGAAGGGATGAGTATAAACTGGACTGGGGCGGCAAGCTTGTGTTTCTGAATTGTATTGTTGGCGGCGCGATAGACCAACGGTTCCTTCCCTCCATCCTGAAAGGGGTGATGGAAAAGATGCAGGAGGGCCCGCTAACGGGGTCGCATGTGCGCGATGTGAGGGTGAGCGTTTATGACGGCAAGATGCACGCGGTCGATTCAAATGACATCTCGTTCAAGATAGCCGGGCTGATGGCCTTTAAACAGGCGTTTCAGCAAGCTGATCCGCAAATACTGGAACCCGTTTACCAGCTTACCGTGCTCTGCCCCGATGAGCTTACGGGCGCCATCATCAGCGACCTGCAGTCGCGGCGCGCGGTAATTGAGGGCATGGATGCCGAAAGTCATTTTACGAAGATCTCGGTGCGCGTGCCGCTTGCGGAGATGCAGGACTATTCTTCTTCACTGAGGTCCATTACGCAGGGCCGCGCCAAATTCCGACTGTCTTTTTCAGAGTATGGTGTTGTTCCTTTTGAGGTGCAGCGCAGATTAATTGATGAATACCACAAGGTGGGGAAAGAGGAGTTGGTATGAGGAGACGGGAGACGTATCCCCGCTGGCGGGGGTGGACAACAGACTAAAAAAAGAAAAGGAAACTTCGCCAACTAAAAAGTCGGCGAAGTTTCCTTTTAAAAAGATTATCTCTGCTTGGTTACTTATTGAACAACTTGAAAGCTTCGGGGGTCAGTACGATTTCAGTTCTCCTGTTCTGAGCCCTTCCTTCTTCAGTTGAATTATCTGCCACGGCATTGTATTCAGCCTGTCCTGCCGCTGTCATACGAGCCGGATCGATCTTCATCATGTTCTTAAGCGCACGAACAACACTGTTAGCCCGTTCTGTGCTGAGCGTCCAGTTGTCCCTTCCACGGCCTGCCCTGTCGTCGGTATGGCCTACAACCAGGATCTTCAGGTTGGGATATTCATTGATCACGGAAGCAAAGGTGCCCAGCACGGTTTCACCGTCTTTACCAATCCTTGTACTGCCGCTTCTGTAAAGCAGGGCATCTTCGATAGTGATATAAACCAAACCATCTTTATACTGAACGTTAACTCCGCGATCTGCGTAGTCAGCCATCCTGTCTGCAACTTTCTTCTGAACTTCCTGCATGTTGTTCACATAATCGTCAACAGTACCTTGCAACTCCTGCAGTTGGCCCTTGGCAGTTTCCCCTTCCTTCTGGTAGCGGTCGCGTTCTTCAGCCAGTGTTTTGCTATTAGCCAGCGCGTCATTCAACTGAGTCTGCAGATCATTCGTCTTTTTCAGCAATGAATCATAGGAATTTTTGGCATTTTGCGCGTCGGTTGTTGCAGCCTTGTATTTCTTGGTCGAAACACATGACGTGAAGGCAACGATCAGGAGCAATAACCAGGATAGCGTAATTTTCTGTAACATTTTAATTAAATTTTGAGTTTTATTCATTTTAAAGCAAATATCGGCAGGAGATTGGAAAGGTAAAATATTTTATATAGTTAATAGCCAATAATTTCTCAGCCGCAAATATAAGATTGCCTGAGTAACTGCAATAAATATACCAGTACATTCCTTTTGCCTGCGTCCCACATTTAAGTGATATTAAAATATTTTCCGGCTAAACAGATTGAAATTTCATTAAAATACGGTAAACGAGGCCGATAATCGGTCTTTTGAAACAGTTATCCACAGCCGCACCGCGTTATCCACAGGACCCTCCTCCTGGAGCTTGCATGCAAAAAACCGCCCCCTGAGGGCGGTTTTCAAACTAACCCTATTCTCCGCCGGGAAAGATTTAAACGTACAGATCATGTGTGGCCAAGCCGTTCATCGTCGTAAAAGTCATTTACCTGGTTAGGATTATTACGATTAAGCTCTCCTATGGGGCGACGGTCCTCAGCTTTGTCGCCCACCACGTTCTCCGTGTACACATTAACGAACAGCAGCCCGGTCTCAGTAAATTCGAAGGTACCGGCTTCGCCGTCGGCCTCATCATCATCGAGTTGCTTTGCCTCCGAAGCCGTGGTGGAACTATGTGCCAGCGACCCGCAAACAGCGTTGATGCGATGGCTTTCGGCGCCGTCGTAAATGCTTACCGAAATTAACGGCCCCACATTGCCCTCAGCCACCATCGTGATCTTGGCGCCATCGGGAAATATGATCGTGCGCCGCGTTCCAATTCGGTCTTTTACGTGTTTGCCGTTCAGGTTTTCATGGTTACCGGATGTCACTTCCCTGCCGTCCCTGCTGGTATCTCCCCAAAATTCGATTTTGAAACCGGGATAATCTTTATGGCCAATCGAAATAGAACCATCCAGATCAATTTTTATCGTGCCGCCACCGCTTGTTTTGAAAGTGTACACGTCGTCGGATGCAGAATAAATAAGGTTGCCAACAGGAGCCACGGGCTCGCATTCCGATTTTTTTTCGGGCTCTTTCGTATCTTTTTTGCAACCGGTGAGCGAAAGTAAAAGCATGAGGGCCGCGCCAAGCGACCGTTTGAAATGAGTGATCATGAAAACGATATTTATTCCTTCATATCGTTACACGAAGTCAAATGTCATCAACACGGTCTGCAAATTAATCTGGACGATTGAATATTTTACCGCTGAAAACCAACTAAATATGTAATTTAAATATTAAGACCGCATCAATCAGCGAAACACGATTCTATGCATTCAAAAAAAATAATAGTTATTGGGAGCACGAATATGGATATGGTGGTAAAAACTAGCCACATCCCGGTGCCTGGTGAAACCGTCCTCTCCGGTTCTTTTTTTATGAACCCAGGCGGCAAAGGCGCTAACCAGGCGGTATCGGTTGCGCGTCTGGGTGGTGATGTTGCCTTTGTGTCCAAAGTAGGCAACGATGTTTTCGGTAAACAGTCAACGCAATTGTTCGAAGAAGAAGGTATCGACATCGCCCACCTCCTGTCAGACGACACCCTCCCATCGGGCGTGGCGCTGATTACTGTTGACCGGTCGGGCGAAAACAGTATTGTTGTGGCATCGGGAGCGAACGCAAGCCTTATGCCGGCCGACCTCGAAGACGCACTCGACAAAATTGCCGGTGCAGGCATTGTGCTCATGCAATTGGAAATACCGATGGAAACCGTACACTTTGCCGCCATCTATGCAGTAAAACACGGCGTCAAAGTGATCCTGAATCCTGCGCCGGCAAATACGCTTCCCCCGAAATTGCTGAGCTGCATAGATATCATAACACCCAACCAAAGTGAAGCCGCCATGCTTTCGGGTATCAACGTAACCGACGCCGCCACCGCGGCACAGGCAGCAGTGGCGATTCAGAACCTGGGGGTAAAAAGCGTAATCATTACTATGGGCGCCATGGGATGTGTTATTTATGACAAGGGAGAAATTACAGTGGTACCCGCACAAAAAGTGGAGGCCGTTGATACCACCGCCGCCGGCGATGTATTTTGTGGCGCGCTCGCAGTGGCCCTTGCAGAAGGCGGCACGTTGTTCGACGCGGTCGACTTCGCCAGCCGCGCAGCTGCGATTTCCGTAACGCGCATGGGGGCGCAGCCTTCCATCCCTTATCGCAAGGAATTAATCACGGGGAATATACAATTGAAACCGTAGCATCCATTTCCAACCCAAAAACTCAACAATCAATAAAATAAAAGGAGTACCATGTTCATCGTAGAAAATTATGGCACCGCTGTATTGCTTTGCGTGATCACCATGCTGTGTTGGGGCTCATGGGCCAATACACAGAAACTCGCAAGCAAAAGCTGGCGCTTCGAGTTGTTCTATTGGGATTATGTCATCGGCATATTGCTTTTCTCACTCGTATCCGCACTTACGCTCGGCAGCTTCGGCAGCCACGGCCGCAGTTTTATCGAAGATATCGGTCAGGCTTCCGGCGAAAATATCGGCAGTGCATTCTTCGGCGGCATCGTATTCAATGCCGCAAACATTCTCCTTGCCGCCGCTATTTCGATTGCGGGCATGGCCGTTGCTTTTCCTGTTGGAATCGGGCTGGCGCTCGTACTCGGTGTGCTCATCAATTATTTCGGCGCCGAAAAAGGAAATGCCAGCTTGCTGTTTACCGGCGTGGTATTGGTTACAATAGCCATCATCCTGAACGCCCTTGCTTACAAAAAAACAAAAGGCTCGCAGTCAGCGGTATCATCCAAGGGTATCATCATCTCGGTGATCGCCGGTATCCTGATGTCGTTTTTCTACCGCTTTATCGCCGTATCGATGGATCTCGAAAATTTTGTTGAACCCGCGGCAGGAAAAATGACGCCCTACACCGCAGTGTTTATCTTCTCATGCGGCATTTTTGTCAGCAATTTTTTATTCAACACCATTTTGATCAAAAAGCCTTTTGAAGGGAGTCCCACCAGCTACCGTGAATATTTTAGCGGCCCTTTTAAAACGCACCTTGTAGGTATTTTGGGCGGCCTTATTTGGGGACTAGGAAATTCATTCAACCTCATTGCGGCCGGCAAGGCGGGTCCGGCAATTTCTTACGGGCTCGGCCAGGGGGCCACGCTCGTGGCCGCGCTTTGGGGTGTGTTCATCTGGAAAGAATTCCGCGGCGCGCCGCGCGGCACCAACGCCTACATCACAGCGATGTTTTTATTTTTTATTGGCGGGCTCGCGCTGATCATTGCATCAGGAACCTAAAAAGTACGCGGTGGCGCAATAAAATTTTAACTTATTCTGACTTCTTCATAAAAGCGGTCACGAGATCGATGGGTATCGGAAATACTGTCGTGGAATTATTTTCCGTCGCAATTTCACGAAGTGTTTGAAGATAACGAAGGGTAAGCGCACTCGGCTGATCGCTCAGTATCTTCGCTGCATCCGCCAGTTTTTGCGATGCCTGGAACTCGCCTTCTGCGGCAATTATCTTTGAGCGGCGCTCCCTCTCGGCTTCGGCCTGCTTTGCCATCGCCCTTTGCATTTCCTGCGGCAAGTCAATTTGCTTTACTTCCACGTTCGACACCTTAATGCCCCATGGTTCGGTGTGCGTATCAATGATGTGCTGCAGTTTCTGGTTGATCTTTTCGCGCTGCGAAAGCAGGTCGTCCATTTCCGACTGTCCCAACACGCTTCTTAACGTCGTTTGAGAAAATTGGGAAGTGGCCACAAGATAGTTCTCCACTTCCACAACGGCCTTCCGCGGGTCCATCACGCGGAAATACACCACGGCATTCACCTTAACCGAAACGTTATCCTGCGTGATGATGTCTTGCGGCGGCACATCCATCACCACTGTGCGAAGGCTAACCTTCACCATCTTATCGATCACCGGGATCAGCAGGATGAGGCCCGGGCCCTTCAGCGCGATCAGCCTTCCGAGCCGGAACACCACACCACGCTCATATTCGCGCAGTATCCTGATGGCGCTGGAAAGAAACAGAATGACAAGAATAACGATGATAATCGTTGATACCGGTAAATGTTGCATAAGCTGTATTTTCTAATTTTCAACTGCCTCCACTACGACAGTAAAGTTATGTAATGATACTACTCTTATTTTTTGGCCCACAGGTATTGACTGCCCGGTTGCGCTCCTGGCGTTCCATATCTCACCGTGTACCATCACGTCGCCCGAAGGATTCAGCGCGGTGATGGTTACACCGGTCTGCCCCTGCATGCCTTCGATGCCCGTTGTTGTTTTTAACCGCTGCGCCCTGATGCCCATAGTAACGATCACCAGAAAAAACAGCGCCGTGGTAATCACGGCAGGTATGATAACGCCGAGCGAAATTCCCGTGATATCCCATTCCTCGTCGGTTCTAATCAGCATCATCGATCCGAGGAACAGCGAGATCACGCCGCCTATCGCAAGCATCCCGTGGCTCGTTATCTTGATCTCGAGGATAAAAAGTATAAGTCCGAATACCAGCAGCAAAGCTGCGGCGTAATTGATGGGAAGCGTGTGCATGGCATAAAGCGCAAGGATAAGTGAAATGCCGCCAATTACCCCGGGAAAAATAGCTCCCGGGCTGTATAGTTCGAAAAGCAACCCATAAAAACCCAGAAGAAAGAGAATGTAGGCAATGTCGGGATCGCTGATGAGCTGCAGCAGTTTTTCGTACCACTGCATGTCCAATGCCGTTACGGTTGAATTTTTTGTGTTAAGGGTCCGCTTCTCGTCCTGCACCTCAACGGTTTTTCCATCGATCTCCTGCAGAAGTTGTTTTTCATTTGCTGCCACAACGTTGATGACGTTCATTTTTAGTGCCTCGCTTTCAGTAATGGACACACTATTGCGCACGGCCTGCACCGCCCACTCTACGTTGCGGCTGCGCCGTTCGGCAATCGTACGGATAAAGGCCATGGCGTCGTTGGTTACTTTTTCGTTCATCACCGTATCCATTTGTCCGCCCGATGATACCGGGTGGGCGGCGCCGATGTTTGTTCCCGGCGCCATTGCCGCGAGGTGAGCGGCCATGGCAATGAAAACCCCTGCCGATCCGGCGTGCGCGCCGCCGGGTGAAACATACACGACAACGGGAACGGGTGAATTAAGGATGGCTGAAACGATGACACGGGTCGATTTAAGTAATCCGCCAGGAGTATTTAAGTGAATGATAAGACATTCAGCATTTTCGGAGGCGCTTTTTTTAATAGCACGGTCAATGTATCCTGCGGTTCCCGGACTAATCGCGCCGTCTATTTTTATCGAGATGACTTTCTGCGCAGTGGCAGGAAAAATAGTGATAAAAAATACAGCCAGGTATGAAAACAATCGTTTCATAGAACTCTGTTCTGATGAAACGTAATATACTTAATCTATTCTTAAGTGAGGGCCATAAAAAAAGCTGCAAGTAAATGAACTGTCTTTTCCGATTTTAAACTTCCCAGCAATACCCATTCATCTGTCAAAATGCACTTCTTCAAAATTTGCAAATCAACTAAATCTTCTATCAAAGACATTATGAATCCAACTTCTTCAGCAACCTCGGTTTACAAGACTTTGTAAGGCTATGTGCAAGAAGCTCGACAGTTTCAAAAAGAATCTCTGAAAATCTGGGCGACAGGATTTGATGTGTAATAAGTAAAAGCTATCTTGGCTCGAATAAACATACCCTGATGTGCAAAGGCACTTTTTTTGTGATCGCCATCCTATGTTTGATATTATCCTGCCGTTCACCTCAGGAGAAGATAAGCAGGCTGTGGCTCTATACACATTACAGCAGTGAGATGAAATCAAAGAAATCAAGCTTCGCACCTACAAGCTTCCTGCAGCTTCGTCCAGACGGATCGTTTACTAAATATTTCGGCGTTTTTGAATCGGGTCGCTGGGAGCTACAAAGTGAAAAATTAATACTTGTTCCGGAAAAAAAGGCATCATTGTCATACCGCGCAATCACCAATGGGGATGATCTGCAGTTGACGATCGAGAATGGAGACGTGGTGTATTTTGAATCATCTCCGTTAACGATTGAAGAAGAGACAGAAAATCCATTTAGTGTAAACAATAATCAATGGAGAATCAAAGCGGCCAATAAAGAAAATGATAGTCAGCTTATTGCCAGGCTGGTAAATCATTTTCAATATTGGGAAGCTTATTTTACCTGGGCATACAGCAATAACTTTAGAACGGTCGATGTGAGAAGTGTCCCTACGCCCATTAAAATCTACGCAAACGGCTTCACAGTGAAGTCCTCATCTCAACTACCCCGGACATGGATCGACTTGTTCTTTGATGAGCAAGATTGTATTCATGCTAATGAAATTCTTAAATCTGAAATAAAAACCAAACCCTTAGCCTGGCCGCATACGGATAACAGATTCAAAATGTTTATCGGCGTATTTCAACAGCTACAGAATAATTTGAAGGAAAGGACTCCTATGAAAAGTAAATATTAAACTATTCGGGCTATCTCATGAACAGCTACTAATGATTTTCATTCGCTATCGATATTAATAGCTTTCCTTTAGAGTCTATATTGGTTCGTTTGTCAAAAACAAAATCGACATACTTTGCTTCATCTTTTTTGCCAGTTACCTCCTGGACAATTCTTCCGTATTCCTCGCCTTCTTTGTTAATCACCCTCACCATCAATCCTTCATTGAAATCCTTTTGAAATATCAGATATGCTGACAAAATATTATCCGTCGTCGAATCGGTTCCAATAATCATCATCTTTCCGGTTTTAATACCCTTAGACACCAGTTGCTCAGATAAAACAACTTCATTCTGAAACGTTTTCTCCACTCCTTCTGCGACACCCTGGGAGAACTCAGCGCCGGCTTTGGCAACAACCTCGCCCGTTTTATTCACCGCCTCTTTGGTTTTATCTTTCGCCCAATTGCAGGAAACAATTGCCAATAAAAAAATAGCAAAAATGCACTTCGATATATTCATGGGTTCAGGTTATACAGACAAGATACTAACTTAGCCCCAACGTTCATAGCGCCGCAAAGAATTCTTCATACTTCAATTGCCATTGCACCTTTGACGATTTGTCGAAGCGAACATGCACCTCTATTACATTACCATTAACCAGTTTCAAACTATACGACCCATAATCCCGAAACAAAACATACCCGCCCCATGTCCAGGGATGTTCGCCGGGCACATACACATACACGTTGTGAGCACTGCCCAACGGACCCAACGATACGCCAGTAAGCGCTTTAGCATCTTCATCCAAATGAACGTTCTCCAATTCAACGGCGCCCTGCAAAACATGGCGGTCAGTAGAAACCACCCGCGGCTTACCCGTATCCTCATGCAATGAAAGCAATGTAACACTGCCCGGCTGAACGATAACCTTTAGCTCGTCTTTTACTTCACCCAGGAACTGCTTCTTCCAAAAGTCAAATGCGAGATATGTTTTACCCGGCTCCAGCCACAAACGATCCAGCGAAAAAGTTTTTTCGATGGCCTCCGTCAGGCTCGCGTTAAAAAACGCAGCGACGGTCCACTCCCCAAACGGCTTTTTCAGTTTAACCGCAAACGCCGACTGCTTATCCGAATCAAACAGGTCCACCGGCACCGCAGCTTCGCCGGACGAAGGCGTTATCTTCTTCAGAATATCTAATTTATAGTCATCGAGCTGTATCAACCTGTCACCAGAAAACATATTGCCACCGCTCATGGCAATAACCGTTGCCGCCGCCTGCGACTGCTCATTGTTCAAAAGCTGCAGGCATACATGATCCACATCGTTCATCCATGTACGTTTGTGGAAGTAATATCTCTTTGCGGCTGCAGACATACTGCTTGCCTGGTCCAGGAAGTACGTGTTCCACGCAGCATCGGCAAAGCCATAATTCACATCCAGCTCTATGCGCATGCTGTCGATGAGCCCGGTTGTAACCGCTCCGGGTCCGCACTCAAGAATATGACACTTATCGCCGGCAGCCTTGCGCATAATTTCCATTCCCTTCCTGTATACCTGCGCCGAAGAAAGCGTGGGGTCGTAATATTGTTCAGCCGCCAGAATGGACCATGCAACAAAATCTATTTTAATCAGCTCATAGCCCCAGTCGTTAGCGATTTTCCCGACGAGGTTGTGCAGCCATTTCGCGGCCTCGGGGTGCGTGATGTCGAGGCAATAGCGCTTCGGGTTTTCATCGGCAGGTGGTTCGGTGCCTTCGGGCCAGGCGCCCACCCGCTGGAGGCTGCCATCTTTCCGTTTCACTAACCAGTCTTTGTGCTGCTGAAACACTTCAGAAGGTTCCGATACGACATATGGCGAAATCCACACGCCCGGTTTGAATCCCTGGCTCCTGATGTAATCACCCAGCCATTTCATGCCATGAGGAAACCGGCTGTTACCTTCCCACTCGCCGTGCCATCGCTGAAATCCCTCGTCAATTTGGATATATTCCAACCCGTAAGGTTTTAAATGTTTTGCAGCAAAGGCCGTGTTCGCCACCACCTCTGCTTCCGACACCTCAGCAAGCGTATAGAACCAACTGCACCACCCGTTAAGAATAGAGCCCACCCGTGCGTTGTTCACTTTACCGGCAGCGTCTGCATAATTTTCCAGGGCAGCATAAGGGTTGTCGGCAATGGTGATCATCACGCGGTTCGAACTGATGTCTTTCCCCGGTTTCAATGTCATTCCGGGCGCATACACCGACTCCGCAATTATTGAAAGCTCGTCGTCGCCAGACTTGCCAAAAAGCAGGTTGCCCAGTCCCCTGTCATTTTGAATATAGCCGATGGCGATGCCCTCTTTATCGTAGCCGCTGAACATGCCGGTGTTCCACCAGCTATGGATGGTGGGATGGTTCTTTGAAACAATTTTGTTGGCAAGAGTAACACCTTTCGTTTCAGGAGGTCTAATGCCTGTTCCCGCCGCCGAAAAGTCGTGAAGCGCACCATCGTCGAAATACATTTCACCATTGGTGAGGCATTTTGAGACGCCCGGCATGTTGAGCGCGGCTCCCTCCTCTTTGAGAATGCGGAACGTTTCGATACTGTTAAGGGTAACGGCTTTCCGCGATGCGTTGCGCGCCTCAGTTTCGATGGTTAATGAATTGGAGCCGTCGTACAGCGTGATAAAAACCTGTAAATCGAGTTTCTTTTTTTGATCGGTGGAGGAAATGGCGAGCCGCTTACCCGAACCCAGTGCATCGGTGATAGCCGTGGAAGAAAGACTGTGCCTGTAGGAGTCCGAGGCCATCGAATGTTTTCCCGCGGAGAGGTTAGCCGCCGCTGCACCGCCGGCAATGAAAGGCTTGCCGTCGTTGCGATAAATATTGAACACACCTTTCTTTTTATCGAACAATACCGTGAAAAATTCATTCTTCAAATCAAATGCCGCCCCGGCAGGCAAAAAATCAGTCATTGCGCCGCTGTTGTTGATGGCGATCGACGAAACAAAAACCGATGCCGACTTTAAAAAATCGCGACGTTTAATTGATCCTTCCACTTGAAGTTTTTAATAGTGCGAAGTTATCAATTCGATGCTCAATTGGAGAAATACACCCAGTCAATATCAAACAAATCGCTCTTGTCGGTACCAGTAGCCTTAAATTCAAAATACAAATCCTGTGTTTTTCTATCTCCGGTTATCGGCGCTGAAAATTCTTTCCACGGACCTGCAACATTCCCAGGAGGAATGGTAACCGAATGAATTACCGGACCCTCAGCGCTGCCGCCATGCACCTCGATTTTTCCCCCGTTGTGGCTCATCACCCGGAACGTTAATGACTTTACGCCCGTCAGGTCTATTTTATTAAAAACAACAAAGGTACCGTCGCCCACTCCTGTCAAATAAGATTGGGCAGGGTTAGTAATTGTTCCAATTCGTGCGTTCCCTTTATCAAAATCTTCAGCTTCTACAACGGCGTTTCGCAAAAGAATGTAGTCGTCTCCCTTTAAAGGCTTTATTCCATTGGCGCCGCCGTCGGCGTAGCTGGCAGTAAGCAAATAGCTGCCTTTCCGCGGACTGCCGACGTGTTGCAGTAAAACGAGTCTGCCTTCGGTTTTCAAACGCTCACCATTATTGGAAAGCGACAAAATATACCCCACAATTTGTGTGGCATCTGACCGCGACAATGCAGGATGAGGTGTCATGGCACGATCTCCCCAAACACCGCTTCCGCCGTGAATAATTTTATCAGATAAGTAATCCGCTGAACCGGACCTGGAAGCGTAGCGGTCGGCTACGGCTTTGAAAGATGGTCCCACGGAGGTTTTATCAACTGAGTGACACGCTTTGCAATCCAGCGAGGCCATCATATGAATAGCGGAAGAATGATTGATACTTTCTGCATCGCGACTTCCATCAACAACCAAAGCGGCGTCTTCCTCGCGAGGGATGTATCCGAAAGTAACTTTCGTGTTGCTAGCCCGAGCACCTTTATCTTCATTGTCGCGAACCTTCACCTGGTAGTTGAACAAAGAATTGTCCCAATAAAAAGTACGGTTAGACGATGTCATGATGTGAACCTCCGGCGGGGTATTTCCTGCAAACACCTCGCGCGTGACCGTTGTTGTTCCGCCCTTGTCATCGCTAACGGTAAGAATTACCTGGTGTTCGCCGGCCGTGGTGAAATTATATTCCTGCGTCGCTCCTTCAAGCTGCTCGTCATCGATCGTCCATTCATACGTCAATTTATCTCCACGGTCGTGATCGAATGATCTTTCGGCGGAAAGTTTTACGTTCATCGGCAGCCCTCCATATATTTTGTCAATATCTAAAGGTGTAGGTAGCATTTGAGAGAAGTATGT
>CAMPGT010000037.1 GCA_946885665.1 uncultured Chitinophagaceae bacterium
CACCCCCGCCAGCGGGGGATATGCTTCGCGATTACTCTCGGCCTTTGCGTGAAATCCGCCAGCGGGGGATACAGTTGCCTGGCGATTTACTATCCCCCTCCGGAGGGGGATAGTGAATCGCCAGGCAACTGTATCCCCCGCTGGCGGATTTCACGCAAAGGCCGAAAGAAACCGCAAAGCGTATCCCCCGCTAGCGGGGGTGGCGCGCAGCGCCGGGGGTGGACTAAGCTTCATTCATTCCTCAAACTCTTTACCGGATTAGAGAGCACTGCGCGGAGCGCATGGATACTCACCGTCGAGAGTGCGATCAGCAATGAAACAACAGCAGCGAGCACGAAAGTCATCGCCCCAATATCTTCCCTGTAAGCATAATTTTCCAGCCACTTGTTCATCAACCACCATGAAAGCGGAAACGCGATGAGCAACGCGATGGCTACCAACAGCAAAAACTCCCTCGACAGCAAAGCAAACAGCGAGCCGACACCCGCGCCAAGCACCTTCCTGATACCCAGTTCCTTTACCCGCTGCTCTGCAGTAAAAATAGTAAGCCCCAGCAATCCAAGGCATGAAATAAATATCGCAAGGAACGCAAAATATTTAGAGAGCTTACCAACAGTCTGCTCAGCGAGATACATCTTCCGGTATTCATCATCCGCAAACGTGTACGTAAACGGAAATTTGGGATTAAGTTGTCTGCACAGCTTTTCGAGGCCGGCCAGCGCTTCTCTTGTTTTTCCGGGTTGCGTGCGCACCATCAGCGTTCCCCAGGCTTCCGGTTCTCTTAACCGGATAATCAACGGATTGATGGGCGTGTGCAGCGAATAAAAATGAAAGTCTTTCATCACGCCAATAATAAATCCCTTCTTTTCCCAGAATGTAAGCGGTTTGCCTACGGGATCTTTATAGTTCATCTTTTGCGCAGCGGCCTCATTAATGAGATAAGCCACCGAATCGCTTGCAAAATCTCTCGAAAAATCACGGCCATCCTCAAGCTTTATTCCCACCGTTTTAACGAAATCATATCCCACCGAGGCCTGCGTGAACATGGGCGTAACATTTGGATCCTTGCCCTCCCAATCCACACCACCTGTTCCATTTTCAAGATTGGTGGGATTCCCGGTCATCCTTGAAACGCTGCTGATTCCCGGCAAATGCGAAGCCTGCTGTTTCACCAGTTCGTATTTACCAGTGAGTTCACCTTCGAGAGCGATGTAGATAAGATTCTCTCTATCGTAGCCGAGATTGCTGTTGCTGATAAAATTAATTTGCTTCGATACCACGATGGTCCCGATGATAAGAATGGTTGACAGCACAAACTGAAACACTACCAATCCCTTTCGGAACATTCCGGCGCTCCTGCCAAATTTCAATTGCCCTTTCAATACGCGTATCGGCTGAAAAGCAGACAGCACTACAGCCGGATAGCTACCGGCCACAATGCCTGTAACGGCCGTTAAACAAATTACCATTATCCAGAAACCTGTCTCGCTGAATGGAAACAATATTTGTTTACCAGTAAGATCGTTGAAAACAGGCAGCAATAACATGGCAATAAAAAGCGCGATGATCAATGCAAATATTGAGATCATGATGGCCTCTCCGAGAAACTGCTTTATTAATGCCGTCCGTACCGCCCCCACCACTTTTCTTATTCCGATTTCTTTTGAACGCTTTACCGAACGCGCCGTAGTGAGATTCATGAAATTAATGCAGGCAATCAGTAAAATAAAAATAGCCACAACACTGAAGAGGTTGACATATTCAATTCTTCCGCCCGACAATTTTCCGTCTTTGAACACCGAATGAAGATAAACGTCACTGTATAGCTGCATGTCCAGTTCAATATCGAAATTAGGTCCGAGCTCTTTATTATAGCCATCTAAAAATCTTTTGATTTTTTTTCTTACAAGTTCGGGATCTGCGTTCTGCTTTAACTGAATGAACGTACTCGGGCCGTTATTCTCCCAATTGGTTGCCCATGCCTCTTCTTCCAGAAATAATGCGTAATTGGCAAGGAAATCCGCTTTCCGGGACGACGCTACGGGGAAGTCATCATACACCGCCGTCACTTTCAAATCTTTCCTGTCCATGTAGCGCAAGGTCTTGCCCAGGGCATTTGCCGCGCTGCCGAAAAACGCATCGGCCATCTTCTTCGAAATGGCAATACTGACCGGTGAATTTAACGCCGCATTTTTGTCGCCCGCCAGCAACGGAAAACTGAACATTTTCAGGAAATCATTGCCCACATTCGTCCCCTCAAATTTCAAACTTTTATCGCCCGCAGCGAATGCACATACATCACCGCCCGACATGCCCGAGGCGTATTCTATTTCAGGTATCTTTTTTTTCAGCTCTTCCCCCAACTTACCCGGCCCCCCATAAAAAGCGGATATTTTTCCATCGTAGTACTGGCGCTCATAAATGCTGTACAACCGGTCCCTATTCGCATGAAAAGCATCAACACTTTTTTCATCTTTTACCCATAACATGATGAACAGGCTGCAGGCCATGCCCAACGCCAGGCCGATTGTGTTGATGAGCGAAAAGGTCCTGTTTTTCCAAAAGTTCCGCCAGGCGGTGATGAAATAATTTTTGAACATAGTTTGGGGTGCCGTTTGGTGTGTTCGACTAAATGCAATGCCAATTATACCACCAACTGATTATCAGCCTATAAACATCAATGCACACTTCAAATGTGTTCGCTTTTGAACATGCATCTGTGCGATATTGCCGCAATGACGTAATTTCCGAGCGGCATCAACCAGGCAAAATTAACGACATTGAAGGGAGCAATCGCATATCTACGGTCGAACAGGTCAATTATCGCTTACATCTTTTTCAGCAATTATTTTTACGGACTCTGCGCCGTGGCGCTATCCATCGAAGCAGCACTGCAATTCGAATACGAACTCAACTCCATCCTCTTCTACATCTTTATTTTTTCGGTAACGGTTCTCTACTACACAAAGGCCTACATCACCGAAAAAAAGACAGGGTCAAACAATCCGCGGTCGCAATGGTATTGGAATAAAAGAAAAGTAGTATTTGCCAGCCAGGTGACGCTTACTTTGATCGCGGTAATTTATCCTCTTTTACTGCTGTTAAGAGACGTCAGCTACATTCTTACCCTGCCGTGGTACGACTGGGGCCTGCTGCTGTTATTTCCGTTCGTTTCCGGACTGTATTACGGCATTAACCATACATCATTCGGGCGCATCAGCCTCAGGAAGGTAGGTTGGCTAAAACCCTTTATCATCGGTTTTGTTTGGGCGGGGCTCGTTACCGTTTATCCACTCGTGTTTCATGAAATAGAAAAGAAAGTGGTTTATGCGATGGACTGGTGGGGCGGCTTTTTATTTGTCAAGAATTTTATGTTCATCACGGTGCTTTGCATCATGTTCGACATAAAAGATTACGCCGCCGACCACAACCAGCAGCTAAAAACATTCGTGGTGAAAGCGGGATTGAGAAAAACGATTTTCGTTATCCTGATACCGTTGTGCATCATGGGCCTCGCGTCGTATATCATCTACGGGTTCGTAAGGCATTTTACGGTGGCCCGGATGATCATGAATACCATCCCCTTCATCTTATTGCTGATGGTGGCCTATTCGATGCACAACCGGAGATCGATTTTTTATTATCTCATCGTTATTGACGGATTGATGATGGTGAAGGCGTTGTTTGGCATTGTGGGAATGTTATTCTGATAACTTCTCCCGTCTCCTTTCATCCCCTGATGTGATAAGCCTTCGGCTGAACAAATGCACGTATGCCGTGATACGACAGTGTGCTGCCCAGGCCCGAATTACCCCTTCCCGACCAGGGCAGCGTTGCGCTAACACGGTCGCAGCAGTTCCAGTACACCGAGCCGGTGTTCATTTTTTTCATGAGCTTCTCGGCCCGTTCAAAACTCGATGAATACACCGCGGCCGTAAGTCCGTAGGGCGTATCCTGCATTAATGCCGCCGCTTCATCATCGCCCGAAACTTTTTGTATGCCCACCACCGGGCCGAACGATTCTTCCTTCATGATACTCATGTTGTGATGAACATTCGTCAGCACCGCCGGCTCAAAGAAATAACCTTTGCCGTCAACTTTCTTACCACCGGCCAGCAACGTTGCTCCTTTTGCGACGGCATCTTTCACCTGCACCTCCAAAAATTGCAACTGCTCTTTCCTGCTAAGAGGACCCACATCCGTCGAGCTGTTCATAGGATCGCCCGGCTTCAGTTTCTTCAGTTCCCGCACATAAGCGTCGACAAACTTATCATGAATATTTTCGTGTACATATATCCGTTCAACTGCACAGCAACTTTGGCCGTTGTTATACACTGCGCCTTCCACCGCCGCGGATGCCACCGCCTGAATGTCTTTGATGTCGTCCATCACGTACATCGGATCCTTCCCGCCCAGCTCCAGTTGGCAGGGAACAAGCCTGCCAGCCACCTTTTCGGCAATGTATTTTCCAGTTTTATAACTCCCCGTAAAATAATAGCCGTTCAACGGCAGTTCGAGCAGGTATTCACCGACACTTCCCTTCCCAATCACCGTTTCAAAAACATTTTCGGGCACTCCCGATTGATACAGCATGCTCTGAATGTGCATGCCCGTTAAGCTGGAATATTCAGAAGGCTTGTACAGCACGGCATTGCCACCAATAAGTGCGGGAATGAAAACATTCACACCCACCAGGTAGGGGTAGTTCCATGCAGAAATATTCGCAACAACACCCAATGGCTCATACACGATTTTTTCTCTCGTGGCGCCTTCGGTTGTTATCCATTCATCTGCCAGGTATTTTTCTGAGTGGTCAATAAAAAATTTTACCCGCGAGCGAGCACCGTTAAGTTCATTGAATGATTCTTTCAGCGGTTTGCCCATTTCGCTGGTGAGTGTTTCGGCGAGTTCCTGTTTATCTTTCTCCAGGCGTTCATAAAAGCGCTCGATGCACGCAATTCTCTCTTTTAACGGCATTTCTGCCCAGGCACGCTGGCCTTCTTTCAGCGCTTCGTATTTTTTTGCCACCGACTCTTTTGTGTCCTCATGCAATTCGGCAAGCACTTCCTCCGTGGCCGGGTTAATGACTTTCATTGTTTACAATTTGAATTGTTGATTACAACGCCTCGAGGTACATTCTCCTGAAGTCGTCGCGCATTACCGGCTTGGGATTATTGGGATGGCAAAAGTCTGCAACCGCCAGGTCGGAAAGCTTTTCTATATGCTGTGCCTCCACTCCTATTTTATTCAGCCGCCGGGGCAAGCCTATTTTTTTATTGAGCGTGAACAAGTGCTCCACAACAGATTTACCGCTTTTCTTTTTCAACCCCATGGCCCAAGCCATTTTCCTGAACCGGTCCTCACATCCCTCGATATTGAATGCCATTCCATACGGCAGCATAACGGCATTGGCCAGCCCATGGTGCGTATCCAATAGTGAAGAAAGCGGATGAGCGAGTGAATGTACCACGCCGAGTCCTTTTTGAAAGGCAACTGCGCCCATCAGCGAAGCGATCATCATCTTGCTTCTCGATGCAAGGTCGGGATCGTTCACTGCTTTTTTCAGCGACTGGCTGATGATTGAAATGCCTTCCAGGGCAATGCCTTCACACATGGGGTGATAATCTTTGGCGATGTAGGCCTCCATATTATGCGTGAGCGCATCCATGCCCGTAGCCGCTGTAATAAACGGCGGCAGGTCCATGGTGAGCTGCGGGTCGGCGAAAACAATTTTCGCGAGCAGCTTCGGTGAGAACAAAATTCTCTTCCGGTGCGTGTCATCTTCTGAAATGATCGCGCTGCGGCCCACTTCACTGCCGGTGCCGCTGGTGGTGGGCACCGTAATGAAATGCGGAACCTCTTCCGTAACATATTTATCACCGCCAATCAGGTCGTCGTAGTCGAACAGGTCGCGCGGATGGTTGACGTGCAGCGTTATCGCCCTCGCCACATCCATCGCTGCACCACCGCCGATGCCGATGATACAATCTCTTCCGGTCGACTTGTACATTTCTCCGCCGCGCAGCACATCCGATTTAACCGGATTTTTATGCAGCTCGCTGAACACTTCGGTACTGATACCGTTGACTTCGAGATCCCTTTTGATGTTGCGTAAAAAATCGAGCGTGGCCACGTTCGGATCGGTTACGATCAGCGCCCTGTTTAGTCCCACGCTCTTTAAATGCGCCGGCAATTCTTTTATGGCGCCTGCGCCAAACCGTATGGTAGTAGGAAAATTATATTGCCTGATAGTATTAAAGTCCATTTTTTTGGAGAATTAAATGATTTCGAAGTATCGTTTCAGCTCCCAATCGGTGACCGCTTTTGCATACTGCCGCCATTCCCATTCGCGCGTGCCGGCAAAGTGCTGCACAAACTCTTCACCGAACAATTCTTTGGCTACGGCGGAATTTTTCATTGCCTGTGTGGCCTCATGCAAATTTTTTGGAAGCAATCCGTGCGAGGCGTTGGCATATCCGCTGCCGGTTGTTGGCGGAATATCCAGCTTTAAATTATTTTTTATGCCATAAAGGCCCGAGGCAAGGCATGCGGCCATTGCGAGATAGGGATTTGAATCGGAGCCAACAACACGCGTTTCCAGTCGTGTTGATGCCGACCCGCCGCACAGCACGCGCAGTGCCGTGGTGCGGTTATCGAATGCCCAGGTGATGGTGGTAGGCGCCCAGGCCCCTTCCACGAGCCTTTTATAGCTGTTGATATTGGGAGCATACATGGGCAATATGAAGGGCAGGCAGTGCAGTTGCCCGGCGATGTAGCTTTCCATCAGCGGACTGATCTTTTTATCGCCCGTTGCAGCGAAAAGATTTGTTGTTCCCTGCGCGTTCCACAAGCTTTGGTGCACGTGGCCGCTGCATCCCGGCAGTTGCTCGTTGAACTTGGCCATGAAGCTCGCGAGAATATTATGGCGCATGCCGATCTCCTTCACACCTGTCTTGAAAAGAATTGCGCGGTCGGCAGCTTCAACCACATCGGCGTACAATATTGCCGCCTCGTAAACGCCGGGACCGGTTTCGGTGTGCAGTCCTTCTATGGGCACCCTGAATTTCGTTAACAAGTCAAAAAGGTCGCGGAAGAAGGCGCTGTTTTGTGATGCGCGCAGCACCGAATAGCCGAACATGCCGGGTGTGATGGGCCGCAGGTTCCTGAACTGTTGTTCATGGAGGTCCTCGCTGGTATTTTTGAAATTGAACCACTCGAACTCCTGCGAAAAGCGGGGCACGTATCCCGCATCGACCGATTGTTTCGCAATGCGCTTCAGCAACGAACGTGGACATATGGGATATCCGTCGCCGTTAGCATCTCCGAAATCTGCGAGGAAAAAGGGAACGTCGTGTTCCCAGGGAACGTTGCGGTAGGAGTTGAAGTCGATGATCGCGGTGGCATCGGGATATCCTGTGTGCCAGCCCGTGACCGATGAATTGTCGTAGGCCACATCGGCGGCGTCCCATCCAAAGATCACGTCGCAAAACCCGAATCCTTTTTCGGCCACCGCCCGAAACTTATCCATGGATATGAACTTCCCTCTCAGGATGCCATCAATGTCGGACACGGCGAGCTTTACCTTATTTGCGCTGCTGTCTGCAAGCAGGCGGCTGATGTCTTTGAACGATAAATTATTGTGCATCGTTGCTGCGTTTTGAAAAGATCCTGAACCCCGCAAACGACAGGGCCAGCAAACCAAAATAGATCATGGCAATTACCAGGTTGAGCGAGGTCATCGCAATGAACGCAATCGAAGATACCACGAGTGCGGTAATAGGCAGCACCGGGTACAGCGGCACCCTGAACGGCCGCGGCAGGTCCGGTTCTTTTTTGCGCAGCGTCAGCATGGCGATCATCGAGACGATATAAAGAGAAAGCGCGCCGAAGCAGGCCATGATGATGATCTCACCGGTTTTCCCGGTCAACAGCGCGGCAATTCCTACGAGCATATTGATGAGCAGAGCGTTCGACGGCGTTTTAAAGCGTGAATGAATTTTTCCGATCTTCCCGGGAAAATAGCCAACCCTTCCAAATTCGAAGGTGGCTCTGCCAGCGGCAAGAATAATGCCGTGAAACGACGCCACCAGTCCCATGAGCCCGATCGTTACCAGCAAATGATACATCCAGCCGCTATTGCCGGTGATATGCGACAACGCCAGGGGCAGCGGTGAATCCGACGGTGGCGCTCCCGGCGAAGGATAAACGATAGCCTCCCACCCTGCCACGCCTGTAGACGACAAAAAGGTGAGTACGCAAAGGATGATGAGGGTCAGCAATGCCGACCCGAAACCGATCAATACGTTCCTTTGGGGTTTGATGGTTTCCTCGGCCACGTTGGCCACCCCTTCCAGCCCCAGGAAAAACCAGATGGCAAAAGGTATGGCCGCCCAAATGCCCATCCACCCCGATGGAAAGGCGTTGTGTGCAACATTCGACCATTCAAAATGCGGTAAAGTGATCCCGGCAAACAACAGCAGCTCGAATACGGCGAAGAACGTGATGATCAATTCGAAGATGGCCGCCGCCCGAACGCCATAAATGTTGAGTGCCGTAAATAACAAGTATGCCGTGATGGCGATGCTCGTCACCGAAAACTGCGGCAGGAAAATATGAAAGTACGCGCCTATGGCGGCGGCAATGGCCGGCGGTGCAAACACGAATTCTATGATCTGTGCCATGCCGGCAACAAAACCAATGTCGCGCCCCAGGGCGCGCCGCGCATAGTCGAACACTCCCCCCGCCTTCGGTATGGCACAAGCCAGTTCGGTGTAGGAAAACGTAAACGAAACGTAGAGGATAATGATAAAGAATGTGGCAATGGCGAGCCCTCCTGTGCCGCCTTTTTCGAGCCCGAGGTTCCACCCGAAATACATCCCTGAAATCACATAGCCCACCCCAAGGCCCCACAGCATGAGGGGGCCGAGTGTTCGGTTCAACTGCTGTGATGTGCTACCTGCTTTATGTTTTTCTTCCGCCGTTGTGGTTGTTACCTCCGATGCTGCCATTAAAAACAGAATAGTTTATTGTTAAAACTTAAAACAGGCGCTTTGCCGATGCCGGTTTTCGCAAAAGTGTAATTTAGTTTTTAACTTTTAAGTTTTAACTTTTAAGATTTTTATGAGATACATCTTCCTAACCAGCACCCTTTTATGCCTTTTGCATATCTCCTGTGCGCAATCTACTTCAAAAATCAACTTCGAAACCTATGATCCCGTTTCGACGCTGGTGGTTCCGGAACACCTGCTGACACATTCAAAGTTTCCGTTCATTGATATTCACAACCACCAATGGCAGATGGACAAGAGCCGCCTTACCGAACTGGTGAAGGACATGGACAAACTGAACATGACGGTGATGGTGAACCTGAGCGGCCGCGGCGGTTCCACGCTGAAGGAGTATGCCGACAACGTAAAGTCAACGTATCCCAATCGCTTTGTCATCTTTACGAATATAGATTTCGATGGTATTGGAGAGAATGGGTGGACCGAAAGAGCCGTCAAGCGCCTGGAAGACGATGTTAAGAACGGGGCGAAGGGATTGAAGATCTTTAAAAACCTCGGCTTTTCGGTAAAAGACAATAACGGAAAGCTGGTACATGTGGATGACCCCCGCCTCGATCCGATATTCAAAAAATGTGGCGAGCTGAAAATTCCCGTACTCATCCACACCGCCGACCCCGCCTCATTCTGGGATGAGATGGACGGAAAAAATGAGCGGCTGCTGGAACTGGAAACCCATCCGCGCCGCCGGCGAACATCTTCCGACCTTTCGTGGCAGGAGCTGCTGGACCAACAGCACCGGTTATTTGCCAAACACCCGGAAACCATATTCGTGGCCGCGCATTTCGGCTGGCTGCCGAATAATCTTGGCGAACTCAGCAAACTGCTCGACAGGCTCCCGAATGTGATGGTCGAATTCGGCGCGGTCATTGCCGAACTGGGAAGGCAACCGCGGGCAGCCTACGCTTTTTTTGACAGGTACCAGGACAGGATACTCTTCGGCAAAGATTCATGGGTGCCGGAAGAATATGCCACCTATTTCAGGGTGCTCGAAACTGCCGACGAATATTTTCCCTATCATAAAAGATACCACGCTTTCTGGCGGATGTATGGCATGAATTTACCGGACGACATTCTCAAAAAGATTTATTACAAAAACGCGCTTCGCATCATTCCCGGCATCGACCGATCGCTTTTTCCGGAGTAATCCTTTACCGGCGATGGCGCAGCATCTTCATCACCTGCACCGTTTTTCCGTTCACCTTGAGTGATACGAAGTACATGCCGCTGCCAGCCGACCGGATCGAGCTTATCTTCAGCATGTTTCTGCCGGCAGGTAGTTTTCCGTATTCCTGCCTGTGCACGAGCCTGCCGTTAATGTCGTACACTTCGGCTGATATCCTGTTGTCATATTCCGGGTTGTTGAATTCAACATTGACCAGGTCGCTGAAAGGATTTGGATACACCTTTATTTTGTATGGATCGGCCGGTACCACCGCCGCACCCGATGTGTCGAGCCTGCTGTTGGACAGGTACAGCACGGAACCGCCAACAGGATCATCATATTCCTCTACAATTATCCCGGCGTTGAATGCCCACTGTGCAATAGCCGTTGTCGAAAAATCAACGAATATTTCTCCGTTTGCGTCAGGAACGATGTCGCTGATGTACACCGCCTTGCTCGAGTTCATCCACGAATTCAGGTACACCGTTCTGCCATTTACCGTGTAAGTTGCGGTATAGTTACCCTTGAACCACCCCTGCGTGCCTGAACTGCCAACAAAACCTATGCGATAACGTCGCGTATGGTTGAGCCCCGTTATTTTCACCTGGCTCACCTGTCCGTTGTCGAGCCAGTAATTAGACGCCAGAACATTGTCGGGCACCACGCCAGAATTATTTCCGGTATTGAAGCCTGCGGTAAACTCGCCGTTGAACACCTTCGAGATGGCAAATCCAAGTCCCGATAATGCTCCCGACTGGTTGTACAGGTCGTCGATAACAAATTCAGATAACGGTGATGCGTTCAGGTTGTTCCACGGGAACGGTGCGTCCGGAAGCGTGCTGGTAAAGTTGATATAGACAATGGAAGCAGGTGTTACAGCGGTGTACCGGTTACTGTAGTCAGAAACGTTGGCGCCGCCTTTCGCCCTCACCCTGTACCAGTATTTTGTATTGGGGGTAAGGTTCTCATCCGAATAAGCAGTAGAATTTGCCGGCAATGAAATATTTGTAACGTTTGCCGTAAACAGTGAGTCGCCGGCGCGCTGCAATTCATAACCGTTCGCCACATCTTCATTGTTGGCCCTGTCGTTCCAGGTGAGTGCTATCGTATTGCGATCCACCGGTTCTGCATGAAGGTGTTCGGGATTTAATAATGCAACAGAAGGTTCCATTTCTTCAATCACCAACCCGTTGAGATAAGTAAATGCCGCACCGCCTGTCCGCGTGACCGTTACAACGATATTACCGCTGCCATCTGGCATTAAGCCGTTAAGGTTCGCCGATTGCATGGTATTGTACCGCGCATTCAAGGTTGTGCTTTGGGTTGCAGTCGCATATTGAGCGGTGGCCACCAGTCCCTCGTTCTGGCTTCCGATGAATTTTACATTGTAGCGCTTTGATGGATCGAGCCCGCCAAACCGGATCTGTTTGGCAGCACCATTGTCGGCGATGCCGCTTTCAAGCACTGCGTCGGGCGCTATTCCGGAATTATTGCCGGTAAGGTGGCCCAGCAGTGTCGTAGCGCTCCATCCGTTCACCGTTGTAACCGAAAAGCCGGTTGTGGCGCCGCTTTCATCTTTGAGGTTCGTGATGGCATCATTTGCCGCACGTTTTCCGTTCCAGTTGTTCCAAGGTTGCTGCGCAGTTTTACCCGCTTCACCGAAGTTGACGTACACAGATCTCGTTTTGCTGTCGGCAATAGTAATGACGAACTCACTCACAATAGAAGCCCCGTTATTATCAGTTGCCTGTATTTCGACATTATATTGTCCAACGTTGTCGAGGCTGGGAGCCGCCGTGATACGGAAAGTTGAACCGCTGGTATTCTCTACAGAAAGAAACGCCGGCCTTTTCAGTATCTCCACAGCAACATTATCGCCTGGTTCATCGGTCACAGTAAAATCTTCTGTTGCCGTCTGGCCTGTTTTTACAAACAGGTTGTCGAGTGAGTTAATGACAGGCGCATTGTTGCCCGCCTTTATCTTCACGACGTTTGTTTTTGGTCCGAGACCGATGGCATTATAACCCAGCACATAATAGTAATACACTGTTTGCGCAGTCGTCTTCTCGTCCGTATACGCATTGGTGTTGCCTTTCAGTGCCGCTATCGCCGTAAACTTCACACTGTCGGTAGAACGGTATATCCTGTAGTTCCATTCATTGATCGCATTATCCTGCCAGTTAAGCGACACGGCACCGCCAGGAGCGGAGAACGCCGTAAGTGGTGATGGCGCCGGCGTGTAGCTGGGCCGTGCGAGTGTAACGGCATTAACGGTTGAAGAGTATAGCGACTCGCCGCCTTCCGCAATGGCGCGAATTTTATAATAATACCGCTTCGTCCAGATCAGTCCGGAATCGGTGAACGACGTTTCGTTGGCATTGGTTGTGCCGATAGGAACGTATGTTCCCGTGCTGGCGGCAGAGCGTACCACTTCGTAGCCCGATTCGCCGGCGTTATTATCGGCCCATTGTATTTCTATCTGGTTGTATGAAATAGCAGTAGCCGTAATTTCTGTTGGCACATCGGGTGCCGCAGCGGCCGGCCCTGCCGAAGTGCTGAAAACGTTACGGGGTATCCTCTCCCTTGCCATGCCCACATTATTTTTCCAATACAGCTCGAGGCCATCGCCGTTGGATCGTTGGAAAAAGGCAATGGCAATGGAATGATAGCCCTGTGTAAGCGTAATGCTCCCGGTGGCGCTGCGCATACCATGTATGCCGTCGTTGTCTACGACCGGTATTCCATGATAGGTGAAAGGTGCATCAATGAACAGCTTGCTGCCATCATCGGAGCGTGTTTCGAAAGTATAAGTTCCTGCCGCCGGAATGTATATCCATCCCTCCCACAAAAATCCGTATTTCAATGTCACCGGATTGATCGCTGTGTTGTTAATGTTCACAGAATCGGTGACGCCCGTTTTCAACGGCGACAGGTAATTCATGTCGGGAATCTTGCCCCAGTTGCCGGTGGTAGTGTAGTATTTATAATGCAAGCCCTGGCTGTGCGTGTAAGCCGTAACCTGGTTGCTCGGCGCGGACATATTCTCGCTGTTGTCCACCGACCTTACAGTAAATGTGTAAGCGGTGAGGCTGTCGAGGTCGCGCACATTAAAAGATGTGGAAGTGGTGCTGAACATCTTTATGCCGTTTGCATAGATGTCATAGCGGCGAATGCCGCCGTTATCCGAGCCGGCCTTCCATGACAGTTGAACTGTTGTAGCCGTACTTCCGCGGTATTCCAGTTGCGCAGGCGCCGCAGGTTTCGACACGTCGGCAAGCGTTTTTGCAGTGGCCTCATTGGATTGCTCCGATGCGCCGGTATTGCTGACCGCCCGAAGCAGGTAATAATAGGGCGTATTGGCCACCAGGCCGGTATCTGTGTATAGCGCAGCATCCGTTGGCGTTACGGCCACGAATTTGAATGGCGACGATGCTTCCCTCCGGTAAACCTCGTAACCCGTTTCGCCGGTTGCCTGCGTCCAAACCAATTTGATGGATGTTTGCGAGAGCGCCGTTGCAACCAGTTTGGAAGGCGCCGCGGGTTTAGGTGAACCATTGGCATCAATCACGGCGAAATTCGGGGAGAACTCCGTTCCGCAGCCAAATTCTTCAGAATATCTTGCTTTGTATACGCCTACGGGCGCCTCATACACTTGCGTCGAGGCCACAAGCGAATTGTCGCTTACACGGTACCATTGATAATCTAAAAATCCGGCGGGCAATTGCAATGGAACCGTTGTGTTACCATCAAGGGACGGCAGCACACGGCTGTACGCTCCGCTCACCTCGATCGGCGGCGTAAGAGTAACCGATTTTAATTTCACCTCCACCGGCTTTGGGGAATATACGGACCAGTCGGACGATGCCGACCTTTTGAACCGCACGCGGTAGGTTCCAAATGCTTTTACGGTAATCTCGTTCCCGGTGAATGAAGTAACATATTGCGGCAGTACAATGGTGTTGACACCATTGGTACGCGTGGCTATCGTTTCATTCTCGCGCTGCCATTCATATGCATAAAAGCCCTGGGTGATACCGAGTTTGGCATTGATGGCTTCATTTTCACAAAATTCATTGTGCTGGAAAAACACCAAAGGGTTGGCCTTGTGCATATCGTTCATTGCGGCCGCATAGTCAGGTTCCCGCCAATGGGTGTACCAGACGGAATGACCCAGATCTTCATACAGTGTGTACCTGATATCCGCGCCAATCTCTTTCATCTTCGTGTAAGAATATTGCGCTTGTGCAGGCGTAGGATCGGGGTCCTTTCCTCCCGTGGCGAACCATATCGGAATGTGTACGAAGTCGTTCCTGTTGTTGACATTTCCCGCTGCTGCCGACGGAATTATTTTCGCGATACGCTGGGGAAATACATCGGCCATGCGCCAGGCGCCATAACCACCACCCGATAAACCGTTGACCATTACCCGGTCGATATCTGCCCGGATATACTTTGCCATCGAATCGATGATGGCGATGAGCGAAGTGAGATTAGCCGTGGCAGTTTCGCCCCATGCGCCCCAGCAACCGGCATTATTGACGAGCTGAGGGTACAGTAGAAATCCGTCGAACCGGTTTTGGTCAACGAAATCCCTGAATAACCCTCCTCCCAGCCATAGCTGTTTTTCATTATTATACACACCATTATTGGAAGGACAACCCACTTCTCCCGCGCCGTGCAGGAAAAGCATTAACGGATATATCTTTTGAACGCTGTCTGCATCGGTGAAGCTTTTGGGAAACTTCAGCCGGAAAGCCATGCGCGTTCCATTATAATTGATAAAGTACTGCTTGAAGGAAGAAACGTCTATCGAACCCGTGCCCACCGATACGCCACTGGTAGGTGTTGACACCCACTTTTGCAGTCCGGGTTTTGCAGGGTCGGGATGCTGCAGCGAACCAAGCGGCTGTGTGGCATCATAGCGCGTGATGGGGTCATTAATATTGAATACATTTTGCGCCCGCATACCGCCGAATACCAATAGCAGTAAACCGGTAAAGGGTAAAATCTTTTTCATCAGGATTTTATTAAAGGGTTAATCGTGGAGGCATGCGCCACCGGCCGCTTAAACAGGGAACAGTCAGAAATGTTTTATGGGGTATGTGGACTTTTTGCGGACAGGGAGGCAAGTTAGCACTTAAAATCAATGCAGGATTGCAATACAGAATGTTTTAATGCGGCATCAGGGGGAGAAAAACAACACTGTTTAGACGTGAAAACGCGGGTGGCGGTAAACTAGTTTTCAAGTTTCTTCATCTCTTCATTGTAATATTTCACCGTCTCAATAACTGAAGGAACGTTGCTGTGCACCTCTTGTGAATCTCTTTCTATATAAATAATACCCGAGAAATTCTGCCGCTTCAGTTCTTTGAATATGGCGGGAAAATCTACAACGCCGGTGCCTACCCGAACGTCCTGTAGTTTTGGGTCATTGTAGGCGGCAATGTCCTTGAGGTGAACGCCGAGGATACGCCCCTCGAGTTTTTTTACAGCATCGATCGGCTTGATGCCGCTTTTGGGCCAATGGCCCAGGTCGGCGCATGCATAAAAGTGAGGATGATCTTTTATGGCGGCAAGTACCGAATCGGGGTGCCAGTAGGCGCTCACGCCTTTCCAATGTTCGTGAATGGCAACATTCAATCCATACACCCCGGCCAGGCTGTCCACCTCGTCCCACATATCCACCGGAGGTTCGGCAGTCACAAATCTCACATTAAGCTGTTTGGCTTTTTCAAAATCCCTTTTCCAGGCGCCAACCGTTTTGCCGCCGCCGAGGTAAAGCGATCCCACTTCCAACCCGTGATCGCTAACATATGTTTTCAACTTGTTGATACCGGCTTCAGAAAGCTGGCCAAGCAACGTATCGTTGAGTTCTTTACCTGTTGCATGAAAAGTATTGGGTTCAATAAATTTTACGCCGCAACTGTCTACCTGCGCCAGTGAAGTGGGAAAATCAACCGTGTGAAACGTCCACAGCGCAATGCCGAGGTCCCATTTGGGTGCGTCACTCACAGCAGTGTTGTCGCTTTCGCCGGAATGGCCGGATGAATTGCATGATACGATGGCGAAAAACGATAGGGCGACGAACCAGGGTAACCTACGGATCATAGTGAAAATTTGTATCAATATACGACACTCATTCGGTTCTCAGGCTCTTTACCGGGTTGTTGCGCGCGGTACTGATGGTATTGGCGCCCACTACAGCCAGCGTAAGCAGCAGCACCACCGAACCCACCGACGCGAACAGCCAGATGCTGATCTCCACGTGATAAACGTAGTTGCCCAACCATTCGTTCATCAACCACCAGGTAAGCGGCACCGCTATGACAAATGCGATAAGCACCAGTTGCAAAAATTCTTTCGAGATCAATGAAAGCAATTGCGAAATGGAGGCGCCCAGCACCTTCCTGATACCTATCTCCCTCGTCCTTTTTTCGATCGTGAACGAGGCGAGACCGGCCAGCCCGATACAGCAAATCAATATCGCCAATATGGCAAACAAGTTGGTAATGCGGTTAATCAGTTCCTCGGCAATGAATTTCTTTCCAAATTCCTGGTCAACGAACTGGTATTCGAATGGATAGGCCGGATTATATTGCCGGAATACCTTTTGAATGTCCGACATCGTTCCGTGCGTATTGACACCTGCATTCAGCCGGAAGGTTATGGTTGTTGAAAAGTTCGGGTTGTAGAACATCATCATGGGATCTACAGGTTTAAAAGGCGATTCCATCACAATATTGTCGGTAACACCCAGCACCGAATAATCTGTACCTCCGTATCTCATTTTCATACCCACAGGATGTTGCAGGTTCATCGCTTCGATAGCGGCCTTGTTCAGCAACATGTAGGAGGTATCGGCAGGTGTGCCGGAAAAAAACTTACCCTCGAGCATTTTCAGGCCCATCGTCTTGTCAAAGTCAACGTCAGTGGCCATACCTGAAAAAATAATGTCGAGGTCGGCAGGTTTGCCTTCCCAGTCCGGCGCACCCGACTTCCACCATATTTGCGTTATGGGTGATGAGGATCGCGTTACCTCACTCACTTTACCGGTTTTCAGGAGCTCCTGTTTAATGACCGTGTAATTTTTATTGATATCGTCCGTTGCGGGCACCATCACCAGGTTACCCGGATCGTAGCCGGTGCGGCGGTCCTTAACGTGCTGGATCTGCTGATAAATTACAATGGTTCCTGAAATCAACAGTATGGAGATCACGAATTGTCCCACCACCAACACCCTTCTCGGCAGCACCGCACCTCTTCCGGCGGTGAGTGTTCCTTTCAAAACCTTTACGGGATTGAAAGACGACAGATACAAGGCAGGATAACTGCCTGCCACTACGCCGGTAAATACGATTATTCCCAGCGCCACCAGCCAGAAACCCGGCGCAGCGATGAAGATGGTGAGATGCTTATCCACCAGTTTATTAAAGGATGGCAGCACAAGTGCTACAGTAATTAAGGCAATCACGAACGCTAATAGCGACAGTATCAGCGATTCGCAGAAGAACTGCGTTACAAGCTGTTTTTTATTGGAGCCGAGTGTTTTTCTTATGCCTACTTCTTTTGAACGTTTCTCGGAGCGCGCGGTAGAGAGGTTCATGAAATTAATGCAGGCAATCATCAGTATTCCCAGTGCAATGATGATGAACAGCCGAACATACTCGATCATGCCGCCAGTGTTCTTGCCATCTTCAAAGTCGCTGTACAGTCTCCACCGCTTCATGGGAAAGGTAAAATAGGTGCTTACCTCATCGTGGGGATCGTGCTCCTTTTTTAAAATGTTGATGTTTTTGTCCATCAAAGTCATATCTGCGCCCGGTCTCATCAGCAGAAATATGCTCCACGACGAGTTTCCCCAATTCTGCATGGATTGTTTGATGTTCTCGTCGGAATAATTGAAGGGCTTGATAAAATCGAATGTCAGCGATGAATTGTATGGCGGATCGGCCACCACGGCCACCACCTTAAAATTCTCGTCGTTGTTAAGTTTTACGATTTTATTCATCGGATCGGCGTTGCCGAAGAGTGCAATGGCCATTGATTTTGTAAGAATGATGGAAGAAGGGTCGTTGAGAATGCCCTGGGGTCTTCCCTGCAGGAACCGGAAAGTGAAGATGTCGAAAAAATGTTCACTAACAGTATAGCCGGAGCGCTTCAATCGCACATCACCTGCCTGCAGCAGGTGCGGCTGCGGATAGGTCATGACCACCGCATGCTCCACATCCGCATATTTCTTTTCAAGTTCGGCGGCCATGGGCAACACCATATTGCGGTCGGTGAACATGTGATTCTTAAAATCGCGGTTGGCTATGATCTGGTAAATACGGTCGTAATTTTTATTGAATTTGTCGAATGCCAGTTCGTCGCGAACCCAAAGAAATATCAGCAGTGTGCAGGTAATGCCCACGGCAAGGCCGAACACATTAATAAAGGAAAACCCTTTGTTGCGTTTCAGGTTGCGCCAGGCTGTTTTGAAGTAATTTCGGAGCATGTGTATGGTGTGTGCCGATGCTGCACAATGGTTGTGCCATTAACTGAAACCCCTTGCAGACAAAGCCTTTGCAACGATGTTGTTCCCGCCGGGTGTCCGTTTTCGGACAGGTATGTACGAAAACGAGGATGGATGGACCATCACAGGACTTTCTTCTTTAGTATTTCATCCACTTCTGCCTGATATAGCTTGCCGATTGGAATTAACTTCTGCTGAATTTCCACAGAACCGGTGGTGAACTTTTCTATCTTATCCATGTTGATGATGTAAGACTTATGAATTCGCTTAAATAAGCGGGACGGCAGCTTGTCGTCCAGGTAACTCAAAGAATGATAAACAATAAGATCCTTGCCAGCAGTTTTTACGCGCACATAGTTTTTCAAACCTTCGATCAGGTAAATATCATCGAATTTCAGCTTTACCATCTCTTTTCACCTTCAGAAATATGAATGGCCCCTCGTGCGCATCCTGGTATTCTTCCGTGTTACCCAATTGGTAAAACTTATTCAAAGCTTTTAAGAACCTCTCCTTTGAGAACGGCTTAACCAAATAATCGAGCACGCCGAGATCGAAGCCATCCACAGCAAAGTCGCGATATGCGGTCGTCAAAATCACGCCGGGCAGATCATTGCTTATGCGCGGCCCGGCGGTGGTGTTCGCGCTATTTACTCTGCTGTTTGGCTTTTCTTCTAAAATATCCCCTGAGCAAAAAGTTATGCTGCAGTGCTTCCATGTTTTCGTCGAGTTTATAGGAAGCCGATTCCAGGTTGCCGAGTGTCGCCTTAAGATCAGTGGCAAACTTTTTATCACCCAGAAGAGTGCCGACAGGCGTGGAAGGGTCATTCAGTTTAGCCGTCGCCAGTGTAAGCTGGCCGATCACTTGATTGGATTTCTCCGTCACGTCATTGATCTGTGCCGCAGCATTGCGAAGCCGGTCAAAGATGACCGTGTCGGAAACAAGATCAGATGCGAGCGTACCGGGCTGGTTGAACTTAGCGGTATAGGAAGAGAGATCGCCGCTGAGGCTTTTTACATGCGCGACCGTTTGCTGCAAAGCAGACATTGTTGCCTGCAGGTCGTTATACAGCGCGTCACTTGAAAGCAGTTTGCCGAGCGAACCTTGTCCCGCGGCTATCCTGTCGCTGATCACTTTTATGTTGCCTGTTATGGCAAGGAGGTTCTGATTATTCGCCTGCAGCGTAGCGAGCATCTCATCGGAGTTCGGTGCCGTTTCAACGGAAAGCACCGAATGGTCATTCACTACCGGCGCCTGCGGTGTTCCGCCGTAAACAACAACGATCTTGTTGCCGATAAGTCCGTCGGAACTTATTTTCGCCTTTGCATCCTGCCTGATATATTTTCTCACCCGGTCTTCTATATTCATCTCCACCACCACATGGGCCCTGTTGTCGAACCTGATGTCTTTTATCGTACCGATCTTGACGCCGGCAAACCAAACGTTATTTCCAACAGCCAAACCGTTGATGTCTTTAAATACGGCTGAGATACGCACGGCACGTACAAATGTTTTCTTTTGCCCACCCAGCGTAAGCACGCCGGCCACGACGATCACCAAGGCGATAAATACGAAAATGCCGACAATAATAGCTTTCCTGTTAGTCGATTTCATACCTATTGTATAAAATTATAA
>CAMPGT010000038.1 GCA_946885665.1 uncultured Chitinophagaceae bacterium
TTGAGATGTTAAGGTTGTACAAAGTTCTTAAGCAGCCCTGCGCAAGCGGGGCTGTTTTTTTTGCGGCAATCGGACTGTAGTTGTTCTTTGCTCCAGGGTCCACCCCCGTCGCCTTCGGCGACACCCCCGCCAGCGGGGGAAATTTCTCACGTCTCACGTCTCACCTCTCACCTCTCACCTTTCACCTTTTACCTTTGCCCTTTGTTTACTCCAATTCCCCCGAAGTAAGCACCACGCCGGTAATATTAAAGATGTCGTAGTTGCTGAAATCCTGCGCGGCGCGCAGCCCCGTACCAAAAATAGTTTTATCCGGTTGATGGATCCTTACAGCCTTGTCGGTATAAAATTCCTGTGTATTCTGGTCCCACCACAGCTCATCGGTCCGGAGGGTATCGCCCTTCAAAATATTGATGACAACAACACTGTCGCGCAAAAAAACTTTGTCTTCGTGTTCCCTGTACCGCGCATACATGGCGTCGAGGGTGCTTTCTATTTGAAGCGAGTCGTTGTAAAAATCCACATGAAGCGTACGCGGAAATTCAACATAAGCAGAGTCGGAAGGAGAATCACCGAGGTACCTTAACATGTATGGCGACCGGAGCCTGGCTTTCATCACGCCTTCCTGGCTCATATAGCTGTCCACATTCACCGCCTCCTCAACCCCCATCTGTTTTTTCAGCAGTTCGTTCACCTCTCCGATGTCGTTCTCGCACGAATAAACAAAAAAGCAGCCCGTAAGTAAGGCTGCCCAAAAAAAGAAATATCGTGTCAATGCCTTCATTAACGCTTAATCATACTTTCTCTTGATAAACCAGATATCGCTCAGGTTCAAACCGATCCCTACACGAAAGTAATTCTCCCGGATCGGATTAGCGTTGTTGCCACGCTGTCCAAACTCAAACGTGGTGTTAATAATAGACGACTGGTTACTGTAATTCTGCCTTCTCATGGGCAGGCCGAGACCGAGGCTCACGCCCCACATGGGCAGGTCATTGTCTACTTTTATATAATCCTGGCCGAAATGAAATCCAGCCCTGTAAATAACCGTACCCCAGTACGACTTTGGATTGACGATGTTGGGAATTACCTGGCCGCCCACATGAAATACCCATGAATCCTGTACCGCGTCCTCGTCGCCAAAAAATCTGTATTCGCTCCACTTCGTTTGCTCGAAATCTGCGCCGAGCAACCAGTTTTCGCCTCCAAAAAACATCAATCCGGCGCCAAATTTCGAGGGATAAACAATGTCGCCGGGTTCACTCGTTTGTTGAATAATGTCTATGCTGTCCACACCACCGTCGGTGGATTCCTCGTACGTCATTATCGTGCGATCCCTTGTGCCGGAGTACTCTCTCCTGAGGTTTCCATAAGCACCGAGACGCAGCATGTTTTTCTTACCGAGTTTAATCGAATATTGAATACCTGCACTGGTGAAAAGCCCTCCGAAGCTCGCGTGAGTGGAGTACTGCGATCCATAATAAAATTTGAAAGCTGAATCGGGAACGAAATTGCGTTCGGTGGTGTAGTCCTTGGTGCCAAACCGATAACCTACATTAAAGCCTATGCTGAAGTTTTTGACTTCTATACCGGTACCGGTGTACACTTCGTATGAGCCACCATTGCCTTCAAACACTGTATGCACGCTATCTATATCCGGCAACCTTTCATTTCTTTCCAAACTGTAATTTATCCTCGTTACCGGCCTCAACCCGATATTCATTCCCCAGTTGTTCTTTTTGCTAAGCGGCAGCCCGAGTTGTATATACGAGATGATAGGACTCACAGAGTTAAACTTCCTCGGCGGATCCGTGACTTTCAGCGTCCTGGAATCGACTTCAAGACCAAAATCAAAAGTGGCGAGCTTGATCTTCGAATATGATGCGGGGTTCGTGTAATTCACCGACCTCATATCGGCATAAGCAGCAGCCGCACCGCCGATACCTCTCAGCATGATGTTTTGTGAAGGAAGCTGGTCGCCAAGGCCGTATCGTGAGTAGGGCGAGTTCTCCGTTTGCGCCTGAAGCATGCCTGAAGCCAGCAATGCGATTATTCCTAAAAGCTTGACTTTCTTATACATTGTTGAGCTCGCTGATAGCATACAGGCCTTTAAAGATTAGATTAAGGTCTGCAAATATCTTATTTTTAAGATGGTAAGCAAAATAAGCAGAATCACCCCCTGTTAACAGCACGTTAAGGTTCCCGTACTTCTCCGCGTACAGGTCGATCATTCCATCAACCTCCTTGGTCATCCCCAAAATCACGCCACTTAGTATATTTGTTTTGGTATTGTAACCTACCAGCGGGAAACTCCAGTCTTTAGCGATCAATGGCAATTTTGCGGTAAAAGTGTTCAATGACTTAAAGCGCATTTCCATACCGGGCGAAATTCCGCCACCCAAAAATTCTCTTTTTTTGTTGATGAAATTATACGTGATGGCCGTTCCCAGGCCAACAACAAGATTGTTACTGCCGGGATACATTTCGGCTGCCGCCACTACGAGCGCCAGCCTGTCGGCACCAATCGTTTCGGGCCTGGCCACGGGCGTTGTTACCGGCATTTTCGAATTATGGTCCAACAGGTGAAACCTGCCTGCAGAAGAAAGCAGCGTTTCCATATTCGGATTGTGATGGATCACCGATGACAGCAACGATTTTTCGGGCCCGAATTTTTCGATGAGCGCAGCAATCGTGTCATCATTGTCATTATCCAGTTTCACCACTTCTTTCAACTCCGCATTGTGAAACACTCCACACTTGAGGCGCGTATTTCCAAAATCAAAACAAAGCGTTACCGGCATGAATATTATTTATTGATAGAGGTTCTTTCCAATTGCGGCGCGTGATAATAAAACAAAAAGATAAAGAATATATAAAACACCAGCTCATGCTGTACCTCGAAGGTGGACTCGAACAACGACTGGATCGCAAAATGAGACGCCATCAGCAGCAGCAGCATGTTCTTCTTCACTATTGCATTTCTCATTGCGGCAATGATAAAAAGCAGCAACAGCACAACCGCGGGAATGCCCGCCATTAAAGCCGACTCAAGATACTCGTTATGACTGTGATAATTTCCCGTAACACCCAATTCAAAACCTTCGTCTTTGTATTTTGCGAGCGTCTCCAGCTTTGCTCCCCTGATGCCGTAGCCGAGCGCCGGTCTTTCCCTGATATGATCGAGCGCAATCTTCCACATAAACAACCTGATGGCAATGCCGTTCTGATCGTCCTGCTCGCCGCTGTACATTTTGAGCTCGGTAACGTTTATGCGATAATTGAGGTACGACAAATTTTTCACCGCGAAAAAACCACATACCAATACGAGGAGAGCTGTCAGCAGTGATTTTAGAAAAAACCCTCTTTTGTATCCGAGTCCAAGAAAAAAAATGATCAGTATCGCCAGCGTCAACGCAATGATGAGTTTGGAAGAAAGCAGGAAGATCATCATGAATAAAAATGCCGCCACCAAAAGCATTAATAGCATGATGAGCGGCCTCCACGATGTTTCAATAAAACTGTAATACAATATCCACACAATCGAAGCAAGGCAGAAATTGGAAAGAAAGATCGCATTGAGGTCCATTTGTTCACTCAGGTAGTGGTAATAGAAATACCGGTAGTCATGGGTCTCAAGATATTCATAGTAAGATTTTACAAGGCAGATAATGCACACCAGTACCGTTACCGCCGCAAACACCATTAACGCTGTTTTCAGTGCCTTCGCTGAAATTCGAGGGATGCACGCCATGGCAGGAGGAACAAACAAAAGAATGGAATAGCGTTCAAGGTCCTTAACGGTGTATCCGCCGCTGCTATCCCAAAAGTAACTCGATATCAGCCACAGGTAGTACAGCACCATCACCATCCAGAAACGCGATCGCAAGAGAGTTGCGGTAAGTTGGGCGAGCGGCCGCTGCATAACGCAGGCCCCTACAAAAACAATGACGGCAATACTGTTCCAGTTATTAAATAATGGGATGGTGGCCACGGCCACAACAAAGGCAGCGTTTAAAAATTTTTCTTTTGGACCTGAACGGGTCAAATCCGGAGTATAGCTATACTTGTTATTCAATATTCAGATCCAAAGGTGATAGATTTCTGAAGTGCCCGTTCAGCTTTACTTTCTCTTTCAGTTGTTCCATTTCCATCAACAAAGGAAGCACTTTTTTAAGATGCCGTTTCAGGTATTCCTGCCGCTGCCGTTCTCTCATCAGGCCAAGAAATTCATATTCCTCTTCAACAGAAAGGCCCATGTGATGTGCCACGTCGTATGAATTCAATTGTTCATCCGGCTTTTTGAAATCCTTGCTGATATTCAGCAACCTGTGTACTTCGCGAACACCGTTCAGAATGGTCTTCATCAGTTTTTCGCTCCCGTCATTCATGTGGTTTTCAGGATAATTTACGATCGCCCCGCTGTACAGTTTTTCAGGAACCTGCCTGATCACTTCCAGCGTTCTGAAAACACTGATACCCTGAGTATTGATATCCAGCTCGCCGTTGTCGTATTCCTGTACAATTTCTTTTACTTCTACCAGTGTGCCCATATCCTGCAGCCGGTTGTTGATAACAGTTGGGATGCCGAATGGCTTTTTGCCGTCGAAGCACTCCCGAATGAGCTGTTTATATCTTGGCTCGAAGATATGCAGGTGCAATTTCTCCGTTGGATAGATCACAATTCCAAGTGGAAATAAAGGAATGAAATTCGTCATATAAAAACCTTTATGCTTTATTTGTAATCTAAATGCCTTTATTTCGGGTCCGGCGCAAAATTAACTACTCTGATGGGGCTTTCCGTTGTTATCATAACTTTTAACGAAGAAAAGAATATTGGACGATGCATAGAATCGGTCAGGAACGTAGCCGACGAAATTATCGTTGTAGATTCATTATCTACCGACAATACGGTTCAGATCGCCGAATCACTCGGCGCCGACGTCCGTTTACAGGCATTTCTCGGGTATGTTGAACAAAAAAATTATGCCCTCGGCCTGGCCTCGCACGATTATGTTCTCAGCCTCGACGCAGACGAGGCCCTCGACAGCATACTGGAAAAGTCGGTGCTCGGCGCAAAAAAAAATTGGCAGTACCCCGCGTATTCCATGAACCGCTGCACAAATTATTGCGGAAAATTTATCCGTCACGGCGCCTGGTATCCCGATAAAAAATTACGACTGGTAAAAAAAGACCTTGCTTACTGGGGCGGCGACAATCCACACGATAAGCTCATCATGAAAGACGGCTCGGTGCCCGTACACCTGAAGGGTGATATCCTGCACTATTCTTACAACACTATCGAGGAGCATGTTCTGCAGAATAATAAATTCAGTACAATCTCCGCCGACACACTTTTCAGGCGGGGAAAAAGAACAAATATCTTCAATATGATCGTTCATCCCTGGTGGGCATTCATCCTGGGATATTTTTTCCGGCTCGGTTTTCTCGATGGTTATTATGGATTCGTAGTGGCCCTGCACGTTGCGCACCTCTCGTTTTTGAAACACGCAAAGCTGTATCTCAAACAAAAAAAACATCCAGATCAATGACGGTGGACGAGGACCTGTTAAACGGCATACAAATGGGCGACGTCAGAGCGGTTTCGCGCGCCATATCGCTGATCATAAACGGCTCCGCGGAGCCCGCGGCATTTGAACCGCTCATGCTGTCCGACGTTCCGGTTATCGGCATCACCGGCCCGCCCGGCGCCGGTAAAAGTTCGCTCACCGATAAATTGATCGGGGAACTGGTACGCGACGGCAATAACGTGGCCGTTATTTGCATCGATCCTTCATCGCCGTACACGAAAGGAGCAGTGCTCGGCGACAGGATACGGATGACGGAATGGTACGACAACCCCCATGTGTTTATCCGCTCGCTGGCCACAAGGGGCTCGCTCGGCGGACTGCCAAAACAAGCCGCCGGCGTGATCAACCTGCTGAGGGCCGCCCCCTTTGACTATATCATCATCGAAACAGTTGGCGTGGGTCAAAATGAAATTGAGATTGCTTCACTGGCCAACGTGACCGTTGTGGTGTTGGTTCCCGAAAGCGGCGACGACATACAGGCAATGAAGGCGGGCCTTATGGAGATCGCGGATATTTTTGTCGTGAACAAATGCGACCGGCCCGGCGCCGATGTTTTTGCCGCCGATATTCGGGCCATGCTACATGAATCAACGCTGCCCAATTCGTTTGATAAAAAGGTTGTAAAAACAATCGCCAACACACAGTATGGTGTCGGCGATTTAATCGGAGCCATCAACTATTTTATTGAAAAAGAATCTGAAGGGTAGTTACTCTTTATTATTCTTCCACCACCGGTAGCCAATGTAACCCACCACCAGGAAAGGCGCTGCGGCCAGGTAAAGTATTCCGGCGTTTAACCCCTTACCCGCATCCTCACCAAGCTGCGAAGCTGTTTTTGTACAGATCGAGCATTGCGCCTGTGTGAAGAGCGCGATGAGAAGGGTTATCGATGAAAGTATCACTTTTTGAAAAAACTGCTTCATGCTGAAATAGTTTTGCAAAAATACCACTATTGGGCTGTTGCCAGGCTCTTCTGTACTTTTTTCCTTTCTTCCTCCTGCAGGATAACTTTTCTGAGCCTGATCACCTTTGGCGTCACCTCAATGCACTCATCCTGCTGGATATATTCCATACATTCTTCCAGTGTCATCTGTATTTTCGGAGCGATCCTGGCCGCATCGTCGCTGCCGCTTGCGCGGTGATTGGTAAGTTTTTTCGCCTCCGTTGCATTTACTACCAGGTCGCCCGGCTTGATATGCTCGGCAATGATCTGGCCGGCATAAACATCCTCTCCCGGATCCACAAAAAACCTACCGCGATCCTGCAATTTATCAATCGAGTAACCGGTAGTTTTCTCCTGGTTCTTCGACAGCAGTACGCCGTTGTTCCTTCCGGGTATGTTTCCCTTCCATGGCTTGTATTCGGTGAAACGGTGTGCCATTACCGCCTCGCCTGCAGTATTGGTCAGCATCTGGCTCCTCAATCCTATCAACCCGCGCGATGGAATTTCAAATTCAAGGTGCTGCATTTCACCTTTGCTTTCCATCACCAGCATCTCGCCTTTGCGTTGCGTCACCAGGTCTATTACTTTGCCGCTGAACTCCTGCGGCACATCTACCACCAGGTTTTCATAAGGCTCGCATTTCTTACCATTGATTTCTTTAACGATCACTGTAGGCTGGCCCACAGTCAACTCAAAACCCTCGCGGCGCATTGTTTCTATCAAAATGCCCAGGTGCAGAATGCCCCTTCCATACACCAGGAAGCTATCAGCACTGTCCGAATCCTCAACACGAAGCGCCAGGTTCTTTTCGGTTTCTTTCATCAGCCTGTCGCGAAGGTGCCGGGAGGTAACGAATTTGCCGTCTCTTCCAAAGAATGGTGAGTTGTTGATGCCGAACATCATGCTCATGGTGGGCTCGTCCACACTGATCACCGGAAGCGCCTCTGGATTTTCGGGATCGGCGATGGTGTCGCCGATGTTGAATTCTTCAAGTCCCACAACGGCGCAGATATCGCCGGCAAAAACTTCGAACGCCTTCTTCTTTCCCATTCCCTCGAAGGTGTAAAGTTCACGCACCTTCGACTTTTTGATCGTCCCGTCCGCCTGTACCAGCGCGATGTTTTGTCCTTCTTTGATGGACCCCCTGGCCACTTTTCCCACTGCTATCCTACCAAGGAAAGAAGAGTAATCAAGCGACGTGATCTGAAGCTGAAGCGTACCTTCCGGCACTTTCGGTTCGGGAACATATTGAAGGATGGCGTCCAGCAACGGGGTAATGTCTTCTGTAGGTGTTAACGATGTATTCATCCAACCCTGCTTGGAAGAGCCATAGATGGTTGGAAAATCAAGTTGTTCTTCGGTGGCATCGAGGTTGAAAAAGAGTTCGAAAACCGCATCGTGCACCTCATCAGGGCGGCAGTTGGGTTTGTCGACCTTATTGATGACCACAATCGGCTTAAGTTGCAGGTGCAGCGCTTTCTGCAGCACGAAGCGGGTTTGCGGCATCGGCCCTTCGAAAGCGTCAACGAGTAATAAAACGCCATCGGCCATTTTTAAAACGCGTTCCACTTCTCCTCCGAAATCCGAGTGACCGGGAGTATCGATCACATTGATCTTGACGCCTTTGTATTCAACTGCAGCGTTCTTGCTAAAAATGGTTATCCCTCTTTCCCTCTCCAGGTCATTACTGTCCATGATGAGGTCACCAGTCTCCTGGTTTTCACGAAAAACCTTGGTAGTGTGCAGTATTTTGTCTACCAAGGTGGTCTTTCCGTGGTCAACGTGGGCAATGATGGCTATATTTCTTACGTTCATATTCGATTTTCGAGGCGCAAAGGTACGCTTTCGCAGCGGTAGGACAAAGGTTTTAACTACATTCACATGATAAAGAAAACCAAAATGTTCAAACGGAAATGGTGGATCCTTATCCCTCTTCTCCTTATTATCCTGTACCTGCTTGGTCCGCGGCCCTCTACGCCGGTTTATAAAAAAGATCTTCCCCAGGTTCCGGCCGATTTGCAGCAGCTCGAATCATACATTCGTCTCAAAGAATCGGCCCATAAGCTGAAACCCGATAACGAAGCCAGGATCGTATGGGCAAACGACTCGGCAAAAGCTAAAACGGAATATGCCATACTTTATTTGCATGGATTTTCAGCTTCTCAGGCCGAAGGCGATCCCGTTCACCGAACCATTGCCCGCGAATTTGGATGCAACCTGTACCTGTCCAGGCTCGCCGCCCATGGGCTGGATACTACAGAGCAATTATTGAACCTGACCGCCGAAAACTATTGGGAATCGGCGAGGGAGGCCTACGCGATTGCGTCGCAGTTGGGTAACAAGGTGATTATCATGGGCACATCCACCGGCGGCACACTGGCGCTGATGCTCGCCGCTGCCTACCCCGAAACCAATTCATTAGTGCTGATGTCGCCCAACATCGCCATTTTTGACGGGACCGCCTGGGTGCTCAACGATCCCTGGGGGTTGCAGATTGCCCGCCTGGTTACCGGGTCGAAATATATTTATTCGGAAGACACCAGGCCACTGGTTAAAAAATACTGGAGCTACGGCTACAGGATCGAAGCGGTGGTGCAACTGGAAGAGCTGCTTGAAACCGCAATGAACCCTGAATTGTTCCATGAGGTAAAGCAGCCCACCCTGATGTTATATTATTATAAAGATGACGTTCACAAAGACAGCGTGGTGCAAATTGAGCCCATGAAAAAAATGTTCAGTGAGCTCGGCACTCCTCCCGATAAAAAACGTGCGGTCGCTATGCCAAACCCCGGCAATCACGTGATCGGCTCCTATATCAAGTCGCACGATGTGGAGGGCGTAACCCGGGAGATCGAAAAGTTTATGCAGGACGTACTCGGCCTGCGGCCCAAGGATTAGCGTGTATGGAAAGAAAATTTATTTATTTAATTAATCCTATCTCGGGCATTAAAAAAAAGCCCGCCCTGTTTCAAACAATAAAGGATGTCACAGAAGCCGCGGGTTTTCCATTCGAAATAATGGAAACGAGAAAGGACGGCAACTATAATTTTCTGCAGCAACTGATACACGACGAAAAAATTACCGACCTCATCATTTGCGGTGGCGACGGTTCAGTAAGCACCGTTACTGCGTGGCTGCTCCATACAGATGTGAACGTGGGCATCATCCCCACCGGTTCCGGAAATGGCCTGGCACTTGCCGCCGGCATACCTTATTCCACCAAACGTTCACTCGACATCATCTTCAAAGGTTATTCGTCGTACATCGACGGTTTCATGATCAACGATAAATTTTCGTGCATGATGTGCGGCATCGGCAATGATGCCATGGTGGCGCATGAATTCGCAAACAAAAAAGTGCGTGGCCTGAAAACATATCTGAAATTATCTGCCCTCAACTATTTCAAGAGCAAGCCTTATTCTTTTGCTGTTACCGCCAATGAGAAAGATATTTCCGTTAACGCATTCTTTGTAACTGTCGCCAATAGCAATCAATTTGGCAATAATATAACGATCGCTCCACGCGCAAGCCTGAATGATGGCCTGCTCGACTTCGTTATTGTAAAAAAAATGCACAAGCTCATGTTGCCCTTTGCATTATTGCGGCAGATATCGGGTATCAATGCCGTCACCGCGTTGCAGCATTACCGCAATAACAGCAACATCGTGTACTTCCAGGCTGCAGAAGCAGTGATTGAAAATTTAAGCGACGCACCCATCCACATCGATGGCGAGCCGGTCGCGTGCACACGAAGCATCCGGATAAAAATTGTTCCTAAGGCGTTCCGGCTATTACAGCCTTCGCCTTAGGCGGTAAAGGAGCATCGACGAGTTTTGAAAATTCCTTGAAACATGCCTTGTTGTTGGCATTGTCGAGCGCTTCAAAAATGTTTCGCTTTTCCCTCTTTGTAAGATGAAAGTTGAGAGCAGCGCCGGCATCTTCCTTCTGCGGCACGTACTGGAAGCTGATGCGTTTGAAGTCATCACCCATTGACTCATGCATGAGGCTCATGAGGTCGTTCTGGTTATAATCCTGCATTTTATACCAGTTGAACTGCAGAAGAAGCAATGGCTTGGTGAACAGCTCGGTGATATTCGTTGATTCATACGGATGGTCCCACCCGCCTTTCACCCTGTCGCGGATGTGTATCAGCACAACGCCGGATGTGTTTTCATCTATCCACTCCCTGAATACCTGTATAAAGCGGACGGCCATTTCCTGTCCGTAGTTATCGCGAAGCCCCGCATCCATCACATCAATTACCGGTTTGCTCGGCAGCCACACGTTGGGCAGAACATACGGGAACGTAGCATTCATGCGAAGAGCGGTAAGCAGCCGCATATTCATGGGATCCTGTTTCTTAAACATCGCCCTGAAGTCTACGGCATCGGGATCGATGGGTTGTGCGAGGCTCGAATCGTGCGGTGGCCGCATCAGGAAGCTGACAGGCTGCGTGCTGATGATCATTTTTCGTCCGTCGCGGGTAATGACCGAATTGAAAAACATCAACGGTATTTTCGCGTCTCTTTCTTCCGGCTCGATATCCTTCAACTGCCTGTTTAGAAAGCCACGTGTGTTGAAGTCCAGCTTCTGCTCGAATGCGTAGCCCCTGTCTTTTACATATTCATAATCGCCCACACTGAATTTTTGGGCAGGTGCGGCAAGGTCCCTCGCCACAAAAGAAGTGAAAATGGAATTCAGCAGATCCTGCGAAATGTCTTCAACATATTTTCTGTCGCCGGGATCAACGCCTTTCTTTTTCCGGTTCACCAGTTCGCGATAATAGGAAGCCCCCAGCATGCCGCCGGAGGCGCCGGTGATCATGAATGTCCTGTCCATGAGATTGCCGCCGCAAACGCTGTCGAGGCGCTGCAGCACATTCATCGTGAAGGTTGCACTCCTGTTGCCACCGCCGCTGGTGGTGATGAGATAGAGATAGGGTCTTTCAGACTTTTGTTTTGCTTTCCATTTTTCGAGGATGGCGATCATGTTCTTTTTGTCGCGTTCCATATTCACTTCGCTGCTCAGCTCGAGTAACGTGGGTTGATCGTAGTGCGGGCGCTCATCAACATTCGTATAATTTAAACCGTAGGCGCGGTTGCTTGGATCGATAATATTGTATTTGAACAGCAGGTTGAGAACGAGTACAAAAAGTATAAGGAACGGGATGCTCCAGTTTTGAAGAAAATAAGAGAAGGCGCCCGAGATGGCGATCAGGATCGCGAAAAACACCGTAATGCCGGCGGCGGCAGGCAACTGAAAATAGCGGCTGTCGAGCCAGAAACCAATAAATATCAGGAACAGGAAAGAGATAAATATGCACACCACCGCCGCAAGATGGTGACGGCTGAAAATCGTTTCAATGAATTCCCTGCTGTAATGCGTAACATCGCGCGTTTTTTTCACTTCAAACTTTGCATTGAGGTACCATTCCACTTTTATTACCCGGCTCTGGTAAATTTTTGTTTCGGAAGGTTTGTACAACTGCTTGAACAATTTTGGATTGGTCATTACTGGAGCGAGTGTGCGGATGATTGATTTATCGGCACGAAAAAAATAAAGAAAGGAGATAATGATGAGGATGATCATGCCCAGCACGAAGCCGGCGATGGAAAGTGTAATGTCGCTGGCAGTCATCAACTCTTTTGTTCTTGCAAAAGTGATGGTCTCAAAGAAATAATAGAGGAGAAACAGTAAGGGTATGATAGAATTATTGATGCAATATTTGAGAAAAGGATTGGAGGTGGTTGCAAGAAATCGAAAATGACGGCTGAAAAGGATGAAGGTGGTAATGTTCCAGCTCATGATAAATACACCTATCGCCAATCCCATGATGGCGGCGCTTGCGGGACTAACCTCGCCCAGGTATTCGGGAGCGAGGAAAAGTGAGTCGGCACCATATGTGTTCATGAACGTTCCACCAACTGTGGTGAAGAGAATGACCCAGAATACAAGGAGCACCTGGAATCTTTTTAAATGCAGGAGCACCAGTTGTATGGGGAACGAATGATATAATCCTTTTATGAACGCTTTCATCGTTGAGCGCCTCTCCCGTAAAATAGCAAAAGTTATTATCTTCTCCTAACAAGGTATAGGAGGCTGAACAGGCTAAGTGCGAATAACATGCCGGTAACCTGGTGCAACTGGGCCATCCATTCGAAAGTACCCCATTTGTTGGGCTGTATGCCCGGGCTGAATACCAATGAAGCCACGCCTAAAACGACCTGCGTGAGCACGAGTACGACCGGAATTCCTTTCAATCTGTTAAAATATTTGGTTGAGGCCGGCAAACGGTACAGTTTAACGGAGAGAATAAGGGTAAGCACCAGGATCAGGTATGCCAGGTTGCGATGAACGAAGTGAATCGTAATCTTATTTTCGATAAAGTTGATGAGCCAGGGCGATGCGGCGAACAGTGAAGCGGGAGCAAAGGCGCCGTTAATATCGGGCCAGGTTGGCGCAGCCGCTGCTGCTTTGTGACCGGCCATCAGCGCGCCAAAGATGAGTTGCAGCGTGGTAAGAATGATAAGTGTTTGCGTAAAGGTGCGGAGCTTTGGCGCGGTTACCACCTGGTTTTTCGGAATGATGAGGACGAGGAAAAACCAGAAGGCGTAGGCGATGAGTCCCATGGCAAAAATGAAATGCAGGGCGAGTCTTGTTGGTTTCACGTATACGGCATCGCCGGTTAATCCGCTGGCCACCATTATCCATCCCACTGCTCCCTGCAGCGCACCCAGCAGGAACAGGGTGATCAGTGGTTGTATCATTTCGGTTTTGAGATACCTTCTGACAAGTAAATAAATGAACCCGATGATGAATACCACTCCTATCAGCCTTGCCCAAAACCTGTGGAGCCACTCCCAGAAGAAGATGAATTTAAAATCGGCTAGTGTAAAACTGGTGTTGAGCAGTTGGTATTGCGGCGTTTGCTGGTATTTGTGGAATTCGGTGAGCCAGGCATTTTCGTTAAGCGGCGGTATTGTGCCGGTGATGACGTTCCATTCGGTAATGGACAGTCCGGAGCCTGTGAGGCGGGTCACTCCTCCAAGTACTACCTGGATGATGAGCATGATGATTCCGATTCCTATCCAAATGGCAACGGGCCGGTATGAGCTTTTCATAATGGACGCAAAGGTAAGGCGGGGAGGCGGGAGACGGCAATGGGCAATGGGCAATGGGCAAACGTGAGACGTGAGACGTGAGATTTTTTTTCTTCTATTTAACCTCTTATATCCTCTTCGATTTCGGCTTCACTTTCAACCAAACAATCCAGTCCCCAGTTGAAGCTTCTCCTGTGATACGGCGACGGCCCGAACTGTGCGATGGCCTGCCGGTGCTCATAAGTACCATACCCTTTATTCGTTTTCCACTTGTACGAAGGATAAAATTCGTGAAGGTTTCTCATGTACTCATCCCTGTATGTTTTCGCAAGTATGCTGGCGGCAGCAATGGACGAATAGATTCCATCTCCTTTAATGATACATTCATGCGGTGTACGCCTGTATTTCGTAAAACGATTGCCGTCGATCAGCAGCAATTTTGGTCTTTTCTTCAACTTATCGAGCGCGAGGTGCATGGCTTTGAAGGAGGCCTTCAAAATGTTGATCCTGTCTATTTCCTCATGATCCACCCTGGCTACGCTGTAAGCCACCGCATTTTGCTCAATGAAGCTCCTGAGAATGTCCCTTGTTCCTTCCACCACCTGCTTCGAATCATTCAGCAAAGGATGATAAAAGTCGGGCGGAAGTATCACTGCTGCCGCAAACACCGGTCCTGCGAGGCATCCTCTTCCTGCCTCATCGCATCCCGCTTCGACCTTTACAGACTGGTGACTTATCTTAAGCAATTAGACTTTTTTTCAAAAGTAGAGAATGAAGGTTTTCTTTTAATTGGAGAAAGTGGTTTTTATAAAGACAAGTTATACACATTAAAAAGATCGGCAATTGGTCCACCCCCGGCGCTTCGCGCCACCCCCGCCAGCGGGGGAAATTTCGCACCTCTCACGTTTCACCTTTCACCTCTCACGTCTCACCTTTCACGCTAAAGCATTTCCGCAAAAAAGCGTTCTTTCCTCTCTTTCCATTCACTTCTCAGCAACGAAAAATAAATAGTGTCCCTCCTTCTTCCCGAATGCATCTGGGTGTGGCTCCTCAATACTGCCTCGGGTATCATCCCCACTTTCAGCAATGCGGCCTTCGCCTGTTCACTCAGCACATCGGTTTTCGCTTCCACCCTTTCCATCTTCATCACTTCAAAAGCATAACAGAGGAGCGCGAACTTTACGTGCTTGTTCACGCCCATGCCCCTATACTCCGCACCCAGCCAGCTCCATCCTATTTCTATGCGATGGTCGAAAAATGAAATGTTCCCGAAGCTGGTGCTGCCGCAAATCTCCTTTGTGTCTTTATCTGTTATCGCGAACGGCATCCTCTTCCCTTCTTCCCTTTCTCTGATCGCATCGTCTACCCACTGCCTCATTTCATCTTCTTTACCCAGGTCCTTGTAGAAATATTTCCAGGTTTCTTCCGACTTCGCCAGCTCCAGGAAAGCAGGCAGATCCTCCCGTTGCAGCGGCCTCAGTATAACCCTGGTGGTTTAAAGTTCAAAGTTTGCAGGAAAATATCTTTTGAATTCGTCTGATGGAGTAGCCATATCATTTTTTTAGATCCGGCACCAATATATAGAAAACCGTCTAATGCGCGGCCTCCCATTCGCCGGCTCCTTTTCTAATCATTACCGGCTCATCGCCAGTACAGTCGATAACCGTGGAGGGCACCATGCCGCCAATCCCTCCGTCGATCACCACATCCACCAGCTTATTGAAATTCCGGTAGATGAGCTCTGGGTCCGTATATTCTTCCACCATCTCTCCCGGCAACGATACGCTCAGCACCGGCCGCGCCAATTCCTTTACAATGCTCCGGGCAATGTTATTATCCGGTATCCGCAGGCCCACGGTGTCTTTTTTACTCTTCAGTAATTTCGGCACCTCTTTACTCGCCGGCAGGATGAACGTGTAGGGCCCCGGCAGGTATTGCTTCAACATCCTGAAGAGCGACGTAGGTATGTTTTTGACATACCTGCTCATGTCGCTCAGGTCATAACACACAAATGATAGCCGCGCCCTGGCAGGGTCTATGTTCTTGATCCTGCAAATCCGCTCGATGGCCTTCGGCTGGCGGATGTCGCAACCAAGGCCATAAATGGTATCGGTAGGGTAGATGATGACGCCGCCTCTCGACAGGATGTCAACTGCCGTTGAGATGTTGCGGGCCTGGGGATTCTGCGGGTGAATGGGCAAATACATATGACCAATTTAATATTAACTTTGTGCGAAATTTTTTGTGATGCGTCTCCAACCTATTGAGAAGATAGGAACTATAAGCGACCACGACTTCAAAAACAACTACTACAAACGGGGAATACCCGTGGTGATGAAAGATCTCGCCAGGCAGTGGCCCGCTTATTCTAAATGGACCTGGGATTATTTCCGGGAAATCGTGGGCGACAAGGAAGTGGGCATTTACAACAACATCAAAAGTGATGCCTACACGCCGGTCAATAAAGCAGACGATTACATTAGCTTTGGTGAATACATTGACATGGTGCGAAAGGGACCGGCGGGATGGAGGATCTTTTTGTTCAACATCTTCAACCACGCGCCACAGTTAACAAAAGACTTTACCTGGCCCGACAACCTGATGAAGGGCTTCGTAAAAAGAGTGCCGATGTTGTTCGTGGGCGGCGCCTCCAGCATTACGCACATGCACTTCGACATAGATATGTCGCACATCCTCCACACGCAGTTCGCCGGGCGAAAGAGAGTTCTGCTTTTTCCGTACGGGGAACAGCACAAGCTTTATCGCAAACCCTTCGAGGTGTTGAGCATGGCCGATTTCAGCAATTACCATGTGGGCAACGGAACACCCGACTATGATAAATTTCCCGCGTTGCGCCTTGCGCGAGGCTATGAAGTGATACTTGAACATGGCGACACGCTCTTTATGCCCGCCGGTTTCTGGCACCACATGGAATATCTCGACAGCGGATTTGCAATGAGCCTGAGGGCGGTTCAACGAAATATTCCCGGTATTGCGCAGGGAGTTTGGAACCTCGTGGGTATGAGAAATATCGACACGCTGATGAAGAAAACAGCACCACACTGGTGGTACGATTACAAGCAGGAAAAGATTTTAAAATCGGCAGAAAAAGTGATGTCTGTGTCTGCGCAGGATTAATATTCTAATAAGAAAATAAAAAATGTTAGACTATTTGTTGATTTATTAGCAAAACGTCTTTACTTTTACCCAGTAGCTAGCGGTTTATCCAACAATAATCGCAAAAGCAAGTAAAATATCCAATCTTCTGAATGCCTTTTTTAATCTGCTTTTAATTTCTGAGTGAGAGACATAGGTGATGCTGACGCGGATTTTATCCTGAAAAATAGCTTGATAATAACTGAATCTAACTGCTTTTAGACTCACAACTTATAACGTCTTTCTTTTTGTGGTTTCAGAGGTAAGCACAGGCCGGCGATTTTCATCGCTGGCATTTTTTTTGGGTTTTGGTTTGGGAAACAAGAAATGATCGGCAAACGGCCATCAGCAAACGGCAATCTAATTTATTCTCGACTTTGAGTAGATTCAGCTAAAGAAGTGCGCATGGAAACAAAGTTTTCATTGCCCATTGCCCACTTCGCCCCCTCACCCCAAAATGCTCCAGGTCTCGTTTCCTCTAAGCAATTTGTCGAGGTCGCCTTTGCCTTTGGTGCTCATCACCTCATCAATCTGCATGGCCATCATGTCTTCGTAAGTTAGCCGGTCGGCTTCGTAAAATACGCCAAAAGGTCTCGGCAGATGGCCCTCGATGCGGGGATCATCGAACATCCTCACCAGGATTTGCGCCTTGTAGAAGTCTCTTTCGTCGTGTATCCACAGGTCGTCGGCCGAAACGCCGTTTCCCAGCTCAACCACAACGGGTTTAAAGCCTTCGAGCCTGATGCCTTTATTCTGATCGGTGCCGAAGAGGAGCGGCTTACCATGCTCGAGGAAAAGCGTTTCGTTGGCTTTTGTAGATTTTTCGGTGAATACCTCGAAAGCCGCGTCGTTAAAGATGTTGCAGTTCTGGTAGATTTCGAGAAAGGAGGCTCCCTTGTGCTGGTTCGACCTGATCAATAACTGCTGAAGATGCTTTGGATCCCTGTCCATCGACCGCGCGATAAAGGTAGCGTCGGCGCCCATGGCGAGCGCCAGGGGATTGAAGGGATGATCGAGGCTGCCGAAGGGAGTGGATTTCGTTACTTTTTTCGACTCTGAAGTAGGCGAATACTGCCCCTTGGTCAATCCATAGATCTGGTTGTTGAAGAGCAGGATGTTCACGTCGAAGTTTCTTCGCAAAAGATGGATGGTGTGATTGCCACCGATACTCAGTCCATCGCCATCGCCCGTTACTATCCACACGCTCAGTTCGGGACGTGATGCTTTGAGTCCCGAAGCAATGGCCGTTGCGCGGCCGTGAATGGAATGCATCCCGAAAGTGTTCATGTAATAAGGGAAGCGGCTGCTGCAGCCGATCCCTGAAATGATCACGATATTTTCCCGGGGAATACCCAGTCCGGGCATCACTTTTTGCACCTGGGCGAGGATGGAATAATCACCGCAGCCGGGGCACCAGCGCACTTCCTGGTCGGTGGCAAAATCTTTGGCAGTAAGTGTAGGGAGGGGGGACGAAGAAACTTCACTCATACCTGCAAAATTACTCATTTTGCGTCAACGGCGTCATACACCACCACCTTCTGCCAAAGGTGCTTGCACTCTTCAACGAATTTCAGGTGGATGGGATCTACCTGGTAGCTGTCCTGGTCTTCCGGCGATTCGAAAATCAACATCCAGGAGATTGAGTAAGAACTGTCTATCACATCGCGGTTGGTTCCCGCCGGCTTTCCGATATGGAACATTTTGATTGTTTTCACTTTGGAAAGCTTCCCGAGGCCCTCGATGAGTAGCTGCCTGTCCTGTTCGCTCGAAGGGTTTTTCAGCCAGAAATAAACGTGATGGATAAAGATGTTCTTTGTCGTCATGATTGTTTTATCAATTTAAAGTGGATATTTTCCGTCGGCGATCAGCCTGTCCGCGATCCTTCTCCTCGCTTCTTTGGTGTTGTAAGGCTGCACCTTGGTGAAGCGCCTGGCTCCCATCAACATCATCCTCTGTTCGTCACCATCCGAAAATGCATTTATCGCTTCCTTTGCATATTTGTGGATTTTGTCTGCTGCGTCGTATATGTAGGTGTTCATGATGTCGGTTTCAAATGTACACGATTGTTCACCACGCTGCTCAACAAGTTTCATCACCCTCAGTAAAGCGCTTTCTGCATTAAAGGCGGTGATCACCATGTCGGCGATGTTCATGAGTATTTCCTGCTCATGCTCCAGTTCCATCATCAGTTGCTGTGCCGCTGCACCGGCAGTAAGCAGAATGGCTTTTTTGAAATTCCCGATCGCTTTTTTTTGTTCGGCAAATGCATCGCTATCGCCATCGCCAAAATCGGGTATGGCCAGCAATTCTTTCGATACGGCCATGGCCGGGCCCATCAGGTCGAGGCGCCCTTTCATGGCGCGTTTCAGCATCATGTCAACAATCAATAACCTGTTGATCTCGTTGGTGCCCTCGAAAATCCGGTTGATGCGACTGTCGCGATAGGCTTTCGAGATGAGGTATTCATCACTGTAACCGTTTCCGCCGTGCACCTGCACGCCTTCGTCCACCACGAAGTCGAGCATTTCACTGCCCGAAACTTTAAGGATGGCACATTCTATCGCATATTCTTCGGCGCCACCGCGAAGCGCATCGTTAACCGAGTTGCTGCCGGTAAGCAGCTCGTGTTCTTTTTCATCTATCCATTTTGCGGTGCGGTAAAGCGAAGTTTCATTCACCCAGATGCGGATGGCCATTTCTGCCAGCTTGCTTTTGATAGCGCCAAAGTTGGCAATGGGTTGTTTAAACTGCTCCCTCGTTTGCGCATATTGAATGGTGTTGGTGAGGCAGCGTTTCGAAGCGCCCAGGGTGGCCGAGCATAGTTTAAGGCGGCCCACGTTCAGAATGTCGAAGGCAATGTGATGTCCCTTGCCGATTTCGCCCAGTACATTTTCAACCGGTACCTTGCAATCCTGAAAATACAGTTGAACAGTAGATGATCCCTTAATGCCCATTTTATGTTCTTCGGGACCCTGCGTGAATCCCTCGAATCCCCGTTCAACGATAAACGCGGTGAACTGTGTTCCGTCAATTTTTGCGAATACGGTGTACACATCCGCGAAGCCGCCATTGGTGATCCAGCATTTCTGACCGTTGAGCAGGTAATATTTTTTATCGGCGCTGAGTGTTGCGGTTGTCTTCGCTCCCAGCGCGTCGCTGCCGCTGTTGGGTTCTGTTAATCCGTAGGCGCCTTTCCATTCGCCGGTGCAAAGCTTGGGAATGTATTTTTCTTTTTGCTGCTGGTTGCCGAAATAGAGTATCGGCAATGTTCCGATTCCGGTGTGTGCCGATACGGCCACCGAAAAAGAATAGCCGCCGCCGAGCCCTTCGCTCACGAGTGTCGAAGTGATGAAGTCCTTGCCCAATCCACCATATTCTTCCGGAATAGAAACGGCG
>CAMPGT010000039.1 GCA_946885665.1 uncultured Chitinophagaceae bacterium
CGATATTGGCAAGGAACCGCAACTCTGCAGCGCGCTTCTCATCCGGTTCAAAAAAAGAATTATAATAAAGGGCAAAAGCAGTTTTCAGGTGTGCCTGTCCGTTAGGTGGTTCTCCATCCCGAAGGCTCTCGCAAAATGCACGTGTTTTAAACGACCGGTGTTCCTTGTCGGGCAAACATTCCGATGCAAACCGCGCAAACTCGCGGCCAATCTCTTCAAATACTTTTTTGTTGCCGCGGCCCACGGCATCAGCGGAAACGTTTGCGGCGCGGCCCGCCCATTTACCGACGACGGTATTTCTTAATTCCTCCAACGGCACGCGTATCCCCGCTTGTTGTGCGAACCACGCGATCCATTGTACCAGCTCCGATATCAAAGGGTCCTTTTCGAGTACCTGCGCGAGTTTGTTGCGAAGATCATGACCGCGGATCGTCTCGCCTGCCTGTTGCGAGGCCCAGGTGGCAATGGTGCACCAGTTGGCGCATGGCCCGGTGCGTTCGGCCATGACGGCCGACAGATCATGATAGCATTGCGTAATTTTTTGGTTGCGGACGGCGGGATCACTGATGGCCGCAATGGTATCTACTGCTGCTGCTGTGGGGGCTGTCACGGGAAAACGGCTGAAGGTTTACTGTACACCCAGCAGTCGTTGAACAGGCCCGCGTAAAATTCTGCCAGGGTTTCCGATTGTATGTACACGTACATGGGCATGGGAACTCCTCCTCCAAAGGTGACGTGCGAAAGAAGGATTTCATTCTTGTCGGTTAGCAGAAAATCGATCACGGGAAGTGATGCGCCGATACCTTCGATGCAGCGTGCCTCGTAATTTGGATATTCGGCGTAATCGTCCATTAATTTTCGTACCTCGCTATCGCACTTCATATTAACGGAGAAAAGGTCCTTGTACATAATACCATTGCGAATGGCTTCTTCGCTGGCCGCTCGATACGCCGCTCGCGCTTTTTGCTCGGGGATGCTTGGCCGCCGCGGCGCCCTTCCCCAGGTGGTGTCGGAAATATAATGCGCGCGCGGGATCAGCTCCACTGCTTTGCGGTATAGTGCGCTGCGGTCGGGCAGCGGTTCAAGCTGAAACGGTTCGTGGTTGTCGGCGCATTTGCGGAACGGTTCCAGCAGGTCCTTCACCTGCCAGTTGTCGGCCTCGTATTCGCGGATGTAGCGGATAACGCGGTCGATGTAGGTGCGGCTCTTGAACGACGGCATGTCGAGATCGTACTCGATGCAGCGGAAGTCGCGCATGTCGAAGGGAATGAGGTTGCCTTTTTTGATGAGCGTGATGACGGGCCGCGCGGCGGTCTGGGCCACGCCCAATTCATAAAACACATTGGGATTGCCGAAAGTAAGGTCGGCGATGCAGACATCGGCGGTGTAAATTTCTTCGAATACCTGGTCGGTTATCCACCCGGGCTTATCGAGGTGGTCGGAGCGGAAAGCTTCCATGCCGCAGTCTTTAACGGCGGGTTCGATAATGAATTCAAAGACCGCATCGGCGTGCTTGCGAACGTCGCTGCCTTCCTGGCCAATGGGGCTGATCACAAAACACTTTTTCATAAGCGATGAATGGATGGCTAATCAAAAGAATTGGAAAGCGGCGCATTTGCCATACTGAATATACGAAAATTCGGTAACGAACAGATGAAAACCGCACGCTTTTCCAAGATATAGTCGGGTTTTCGGGTGATATAGATAACAACGAGATGGACTCAGTCCGTCCTGGCATCCTGGGGTCATCTTCGGGTGATCCTGGGGTCATCCTGGGCTTTTCTTCGGGTATAGAACCCAGGCATACCCCAGCATAAACGGAGGCATGCCGCAGGAGGTCCGATACAGAGAAACGCAGGAAAGCAGGCAACCATCGGGGATTCGCCCTTAAACAATCACATTCCGGAAGCTAATCCTAAAACCCTTGCCCATAAAATTCATATCTTGACGACTTTTAGCTATTCGCGTGCCTTTAATGAATATTAAATGAGAAAACTAATTGCCGGCATGGCTGTCGCCATCGCCCTTGTTACCGGATGTGATGACAAACCGGTTTGTGAGCCTAAAGAAAGAAACGAGAACCTTGCCGCCATCGATTCCCTTTCCACAAAACTTAACTGGCCCAATGACCTGGATATCACCGCCTTCGCCGGCCCCGACATCACCCCCAGCCCTGCCTGCCTGGCCGCCGCTGCAACAGGCGAATTGTACGTTGGCGTGGACATGATCGGGTCGCTTGGCAAAACGCCGGGCAAGGGTATGATCATCCGCCTGGTGGATTGCAACAACGACGGTATCATCGATAGCAACACAGAATACGCAGAAGTGGATAACCCGCGCGGCATCATTTCGCTCGGCAACAAGCTCTATGTACTGCACACCACATTTGCCGACAGCACCGCCACGGGAATGGACCTGGTGGTTTTCGAAGACAACGACCACGACGGCAAAGCCGACGGTCCATCAAAACCCCTCGTGCAACACATCAGCAATCCTACCTACCTCAAAGAACGCGGCACCGACCACGCCACCAATGGCATCCGCATGGGCATAGACGGATGGATATACATTGCGGTGGGCGATTTCGGATTTCATGACGCCACCGGCACCGACGGAAAAAAACTGACGATGCTTGGCGGCGGCATCGTACGCGTACGCCCCGATGGTACGGAAATGGAAATTTACACGCATGGAACGCGCAACCTGTACGACGTGGCCATCGATCCCTACATGAATATCTTCACAAGAGACAATACCAACGATGGCGGCGGCTGGAACATCCGCTTCAGCCATCACATACAATCCGGTGAATACGGCTACCCCGTATTGTTCAAACATTTTACGGAAGAAATTATCCCCGCCCTCGTTGACCTCGGCGGCGGGTCGGGCACCGGCTCATTATTTATGGACGAACCCACGTGGCCCGAAAAATATAATCACCTGCCGATGACGGCCGACTGGGGACGAAGCGAGGTGTATATTCACAGGCTTAGGCCTTCCGGCCCCACATTTACCCAGGAACAGGAAGATTTTATCAAGCTTCCGCAAGTCACCGACCTCGATGTTGATGGCTCGGGCAAACTCTACCTCTCTGCATGGGATGGCGCCGGCTATTCCGGTGATTCGAGCAAGGGGTTCGTGGTGCGCGCCGTTCCGCAAGGCTGGCAATACAAACCCTTCCCTAACCTTAAAAAAGCATCGGTGGAAGAATTGCAGTCATTGCTGCAATCAGCAAGCGCCGTGGCACGGTTAAATGCGCAGCAGGAATTACTGACGAGAGATCCTGAAGATGCGGCAGCCGCAGCATGGAACCTCGCAGCCGATAAGAACCTTCCCCTGTATGCGCGTGTTGCCGGAATTTATACTTACGCGCAGGTCACGGGAAAAAGCGGCATCCAAAACCTTGTACAGCTTTCATCTGAGCCCGCTGTAAAAGAGTTTGCACTTCGTGCGCTCACCGACAGGAAACCGATACTGGAAGATGTTCCGATCGAACCATTTCTGGGTGCATTGAATGACACCTCAGAACGTGTTCGGTTAACCGCAACCGTTAGCCTGGGAAGACTGGGGCGGGTGCAGGCCGCTGAGGCATTACTGTCAACGCCGGTTCCGGATTCTTTTGTAGCGCCGCCGAAAGGTGAAGAAGGTCCGCACGCAACACCCAATCCGGCGATTGTATTGCCGCACATTGCCGTGCGCGCACTGGTAAAATTGCACGCGGTGGATGCATGTGTTTCAGCCATCGGCACAAAACATTCAACATTGGCGCTGTGGGCGCTGCGATACATGCACGATCCAAAAGCAGTAAACGGATTGATTGCCGCGTATGGAAAAACATCTGACAAAAAGTTGAAAGGTGATATAATAACGACATTGGCGCGCCTCTACACCAAAGAAGCGCCTTACGACGGCTCGTGGTGGTGGAGCACACGTCCCGATGCACATGGGCCCTATTACAAACCGGTTACCTGGGAGGCTTCCGACACGATAAGAGATTTCCTGGTGTTGGAGTGGAAGAAATCGGGCGGCGCGGCGAAACAGGCGTTCGCCACATTGAATGGCAAGTTCAGGCTCGGCATGAACCAGTTTGGGGGAATGGAAGAACAGGCGCCCGAAACAGAAACCAAAATTGACCTGAATAAGATCAGAAATAAGAAAGGGCAGATTGGCAACTCTTCTATCGAAGATGTGATGCTCGCTCTCGAAAAAATAAAGGGCGATCCCAAACTTGGCAAGAAACTGTTTACGCAACAGGGCTGTGTGGCGTGCCATACTATCAATAAGAACGATCCGCCAAAGGGACCTTTCATGGGGCAGATCGGATCGATCATGAACCGGCAAAGCATAGCAGAGTCAATATTGAAACCGGATGCTTCCATTGCCCAGGGCTTTTCTACCGCGCACATCGTTACGAAAGATGGCAAGAACATTATGGGCTTTGTTACGGAAGAATCGGCCGGCGCAGTAAAGCTTCGCGACATTACCGGTAACGTTCAAACAATTAATAAGGGCGACATCCAGAAAAGGGAGCAGCTCGAAAAGTCCATCATGCCCACCGGTCTCGCAAATGCCTTGTCATTGGAAGAATTCGCTTCGCTGGTGTCGTTCCTCGAACGGCAGAAGTAGTTTGAGTAACTAGACCGGGATAGTGGAATTGGGAGGTTGCTTGCGCAGCTTGGGCACCGGGTTCCTGCGCAGTCTTCTCTTTCGCAGAAAGCGCACGTGCAGCACCCCGATACAAATCGCAACGACACCCTGTCCCAACACCGTATTCTGCACCCCAATGTGCTGCGATATCAGTCCGACGATCAGCCCGCCGAGCGGTTGCATTCCAAAAAAGGCCATGGCATAAATACTGATCACCCTGCCTCTCATCGCCGGATCAACGGCCGTTTGAATGAGGGTATTGGTAATGGTGATTTGCGACATCATCCCAAATGCAGCGACCATCACAAATATCAATGCAACGGGGTAATATGTCATGTGTGAGAACGCCGCCAGGCCGGCACCAAAGACAAAAGTATTCACCGCCAGAATTTTCGAAAGGTTGGTACCCGATTTCAGCGAAGCGAGAAAAATGGCGCCGGTAAACGCACCGATGCCGATGACGCTGTCAATCACACCAAATGTGGAGGCGGTGCCGTGAAAAATATCTTTCGCATAAACAGGAAGCAATGTACTGAACGGCAACACGAGCAAGCTGATGAGCCCGAGCATCGTCAGCACGAATGAAATGTGGGGTGTGCTGCGAACGTAAGTAAATCCCTCGCGCAACTCACCGATAATGCTTTTCGAGCGCGCTTTGCATACATATTTTGGCAGCCGCATCAAAGAGAGTGAGGTAATTACCGGGATAAAGCTCACCGTGTTCAGTGCAAAGCAAACATCGTTGCCGAATTTTTCAATAATCAGTCCGGCAATACCGGGACCGATCAGTCTCGATAAATTCACCATGGATGAGTTGAGCGCAAGCGCGTTGGGCAAGTCCTTTTTGTCGTTTACCATGTCGTACACCAACGACTGCCGCGCGGGAACGTCGAACGCGTTGATAATGCCGAGCAATACGCTGAGCGCGAGAATTTGCCAAACCGTGTAGGTTTTTGAAAACACCACCCATGTAAGCAGGCCGGCCTGCAGCATGGACACGACCTGCGTAAGCAAAAGAACCTTATAGCGATCGTAGCGGTCGGCGACGACGCCGCCGATAAAAGAAAATAAAAAAGAGGGGAACATGGTGGCGAACAACGTAACGCCGAGCATGAACTTGGAGTGTGTGAGCGAATATACCACCCAGCTCACAGCAGTCTTTTGCATCCAGGTGCCTATCAGGGAAATGGACTGCCCCGTAAAATATAACCTGTAGTTACGACTCTTAAACGCGTTGAACGTACTTATTGCCATTACCGGCACAAAGATACTTCATGCATAAGTTTTAGTTGCTTGATACCGATGAAAGGAGGCTGCGCTAATTCCCCATCCGGAAAATAGCTTCATCAACGGGCACATTAATGTCTACCTTGTTAACCCTGGCACTCATGCTAAATTGATCGCCAAAATTGCTTTCAATTTGCTGAGGGATAACCCAGCCGCCGTCCGTTTTCCGATAGTCAGAAAAGGATATTTTAAGGTCGACCGGTTGCCCCATCATGTCAACAGCTTTCGTGACGCGGACAATATAGTAGGTGGAAGGATCAAAATAATAATTGGTTGCAATGCTGTCCCTGTTCGTTATTTTAACTTTATAAGCATTTACGTCGCCGATCGGTTCCTGTCCCAGCAGTTCCGACTTTCCTCCCCTGGCCTCAATATCTAAAAGTGCAATCACATAAATCTGTTCCTGGCCCGATTTAAATTGGTCGTCAGGCATCGGCGCCGGTTCTTTGCTGCCGGTCATAGGATTGATGCTCCATCCGCCTTTCTCGGTATATACCTGCACCATTTTTTCGCCATTGAATTCCGCATCGCTCCGAAACCCTTTTCCATCCAGTACCGTGGTTACGCCGGGCACTTCACTTCCCATTACATTCATGGTTGATTCGAGCCGCAGCGATTTTATCTTTTTCAAATTTTCCTTGCCCCCGATCGCCTCCAGATGCTTATTGATGATCTCTGTAGCCGTTTGTGCGGTGCCCGTCATAACACCGAGGATAAGCGCCACGACAATTGACGCTCCTTTAAGTAGTTTCATTGGTTTGTTTTATTTATTACTTGATGGTAGCAGCGAGTCAAAGTCAAAGAAGTCGCCTTTGCCACGAAAATACGTCCGGCGGCCAAAGCAGGATCACGATCGCTACTAATATCCGCCTAAACTGAAATTAATAACAAATCGTTCACTTTTCACGTGTTCCGATAAAAATTATTTGGGGGGAATGCCGGCGCTGAACCCACCATCCACCATCATGGATGAACCGGTAATAAAGGAAGCATAGTCACTGGCGAGAAACACGGCCGCCTTACCCACTTCTTCAGGCTTTCCAATGCGCCAAAGGGCATGCAGTTTGCCCGCTTCAACCCTGGCGCGGGCAGGGTCGGGCTGACTCTGAAAATAACCCTCTGCAAGGCCCGCATCGATGTATCCGGGGCAAATGCAATTTACGCGCACACCTTCATTGCCATGATCGATGGCCATCGCTTTGGTAAGGCCGATAATTGCCGCTTTGGTGGCGCAATAACCCGCACAGGTGGGCTCAACAAAAAAACCGTTGACGGACGACATATTCACGATACTGCCCTTCGTTTTCTTTAAGTAAGGCAAAAAATATTTAGAGCAGAGAAACGTGCCGCCAATGTTTACTGACAACTGCCTGTTCCATTCTTCAAAGGTCGTTTCTTCCACGGTCTTGTTAATTTGTATTGCCGCATTATTCACCAATGCATGAACCGCACCGAAACGGCTGACGACAAACTCCGCAAGCGCCTCGACTGAAGCCGGATCCGCAACGTCGGTTTTGAATGCGCAGGCTTTACCGCCTGCGGCTTCTATTTGCTTCACCGTTTCGAGTGCGCCGCTTTCATCAATATCAGCAACGACAACATAGGCATCTTCCCTGGCAAATTCCTTAGCGCATGCCCTGCCGATTCCTGATCCGGCACCGGTAACCACCACGCATTTATTGGTAAACTTCATATTGTACTGTTAGCATTACAACGATTTGTACTTATCATACACTTCTTTCAGCGAACGTCCATTGAGCAACTCCTTACGCGAGAGGTTTTCATTGTTGACCTTCTCTTTTGCGAGTTCAAACACCTCCTGTTCCAACCCCCTGGGAATAACCACTATTCCATCGAAGTCTGCAAATATAAGGTCGCCATAGTTGACGAGAACATTGCCGCAGGTTACAGGCGTATCATAGCCAACAACCAGACCGCGCCCTTTCGAATCGAGAGGCCTGATACCCGCATAAAAAACAGGAAAACCCATTTCAATGATCCGCACACAATCCCTCACCTGGCTGTCGCACACACAACCGGCAACACCTTTTCTCTTTGCTATGGTCGACATCAGCTCTCCCCAGGGAGCGTTCGTGCCATTGTGATCTGTTGAATGAACAACAACATCCCCGTGTTTCAAAGAATCCATCGCTTCAATTTCAAGGCCGTACGGATTATCCTCAATAATCGTTGTGGTTTCTATCCAGTCGAATGTTCTTGCCCTTCCAATAAATCCACAATTTTTCATGTCGGGGATCAAGGGCCGGAGCCGCTGGTGCATGGCCTGGTTGCGGTAACCCATGTCGTCGAGTATGTCACAAACTGCTGCCACATAAAGATGCTGGTTGAAAAACTCAAATAATTCTGCGTCGTTTTGATACGGTATCATTCACTTTTTTTTAAGGCAACCGGTTTATTGTAAATAGCTTACCTGGAATTCATGGTCGGACCCGGCCTGCACGGTAACCATTGCGTATTCTCTGCCCTTCATGGCTTTCACGCGAATCGGCCGGTTAATATTTTTACTGGAAATTGATTTTATTTTGTTGCCATTGAACGAACCAGGCACCATGAATGTAATACCATGAGAATGTGCGACAGAAGAATGAATCGTAAATTTCAATTCATTATTTTCCCACCTGATATCGGTGAACGTCGCTTCATCCTTTGCCTTTAAAAATTCGAGCAATTTCACCTCCGTCCAAACGGGTACTTGTTTGCTGTTCGCATAGTCCAGCATTTTCATAAGGGGCACTTTCGAGAAAAAGTATTCATTGTTATGCGCCTTCACACTAATAAAAGAATATACATCATTTTCCAGACTTCTGTCCATTAATCCTTTGAAGGCATTGAAATAGCCATCAGGGTCCTTGTTCTCCATATATTGCTGGTCGTACACATTATTCAACTGCTGGTACACGTTAACGATGTTGCCCGCTGCATCCGCAAATTTCATGGCTAACCCGCTTCCGGTGTAATTGCCTTGTTTCGTTCCCATAGCCCCGAGAAAATGTCCCCCATTCGATCCATTATCATAATGTGCATAGTTGCAATCCAATCCGATATTGTGCTGCTCTTCTATTTTCGCCAACGCGGCAAAGTCTTGTTTTGCATCCGGCTGTTTTCCTACCCATACAAACCAGTGATTGGTGTTGGTATGGATTTCGGGGATACCGTACTTTATTTTGAGCTGCTGCTTAATATCACCGATAATGCTGTCCATGGTGTTCCAGTCGGGAGCCGTTGCCTGCTTCGTATCGTCGGGGTGCGCGGCTATCTCAAAACCCTTGCTTATCCATCTGTCCACCCATTCTTTCGAAACCAATGCGGTTTCTTTTATGTAGAGCGTCATTTTTGCGCCTTTCGCGTCCACGTCTTCAAACTGCGGCGTAAACTCTTCCTCCTTCGAATCTTCACCATCATTATTAAGCGTTACCAGGCATTGAAGCGAGTCGGGGAAATACCAGAAGCGTGGCAACGGGCCCACATCCGCATACGAATCTTCTATACACCTGCTCAGCAAATGCATGTGCTCATCGGCCTGGTTGATCGTATTCTTTGCTGTATCCACCCATCCGCCTGTAAACAGGTCCATTGCCCTTATGCCGGTGATGCCGTCCATCTCCTTGCCCGCATCATCCCTGTTGCCCTGCCGGGTCAGCACAATGCTCTCCGGCAGGTTGTATAAAAAAGCAAAGGCGCGGCCCTCTCCCCTCTCATTCCTTACCACGGCCGGAAAACCGGTTTTGGTATTGGCGTCTTTGTACAATGAAGCAACAGTGGCAGCCGTTTCGACGGCATACCGGTCGGCTGTTCCATGAAACTGCAGGGTTTCCGTGGATAAACCCTCGCATAGGCCCGGCACGGCCCCTATAGAAATATAGCCCTCGTCGAGCGTGCCTGTAGGTTCTGCAAGCCCAAACAGGGGAGCAAGCTTTTTATCCGGGCGAAAGGCAATAAGACAACCGCCTTTTTCAACATAATTTTCCAGCAATTGCCGCTGCGGATCGGTAACCGCCGGCTGTGCCAGTATCACCACGTTGAATTGTTGCAGGAAAGTCTCATCAACGTTAGCGCCCCCAATAGAATCGACTTCATATTCATTGAACCCTTCGGCCAGTAAAATCTGCCCGGTGTACGTGCCGAAATGTTCGTTGGTTGCCAAAAGGAGAATGGGCGAATGGCCATCCCCTTCCTTGAGGTCTGCGCAACCTGTTGTTGCAATCACCTGCACCATCAAAAGAAGCGCAGTAACGGCAATTTTTACAATGTTATTCATTCGTTTTTATTTTCCGACGTGATAAGCTCACATTAATAACTGGTTAATGCAAACACGGAATTCGCGGGTATGGTGGCTTTCAGTTTCCCGCCTCGCGTCTTTACGTCAGCGTCCGTTTCAAAATTTACCGATTCGTTGGTATGTGACATCCTGAATCCCTTTATCTTCTGTAAATTTTTTAACGACGCATTCAAATGAACAGGCGTGTTATTCAGGTTAACGCCCAGTATATTCACGCGCTTCAGCGAATCCTGCACGGCAATCACGAAAAAATCATCTATGGAAGGCGTGGTTCCGATCCTCACCGATCCGGGCAAAAGATACCTGGATACCTGCGAGATGGTGTAAAAGTGTTTCCTCGGCGTATACGTCCTGGAATCTTTATTAAACTTCAACACACCCCAGTAGCTGAACGGACTGGGGGCGTGGTGCTCATAGTAGCTGTCGTAGCCCTCCCACACCATGCAGGAAGACGCGCCATTTTCAATCAGGTCGATAAGGTGCCTCACCGATTTCCGGGCATAGTTGTAATCGTAGGTGCCGATCTTTCCGTCATCGCAGCCATTGCACCACTCATTCCACTCGGTGATCCAGTAATTCATTTCGGGATAGGGTGATTTGTTTATCGTGGAATCTACCGGCGCATAAGAGCCGGCATACGAATGCAGCCCGATGTATGCCAGGTTATTCATAATAGTTGTATCCTTCATCATCTCCGGCATATAATTGTTGATGCCATCGTTCATACCTGCCACATCGGGACCAACATACCTGACATCGCCAAGTCCCACCTGTTGCATTCTCTTGATGAATTTTGAAAAAATTGACGCATACTGCAAGGGCTTTACCGTAGGCCCCTCCTTTCGGATGTCGGGTTCATTCATGTGCGATATCAATGAAATGCGGAGGTTTTTCTTTTTAATGCCATAATAAAAGAAGGAAACGATCATCTCGATGTATTCGTCTTCAAACTCCGGCTTCACCACTTCTTCTCCCATCCATTTGGGCACCACGCCCATAAAGTTGATCATCAGTTTATCGGTGATACCGCGCTTGTTGAGATAGGCGACCATGTCCCACACTTTTTGAAACTTGGGGGTTTCATACAACTTGTCGTAGTACGCCCAGTTAAAATGAAAAGGATCGTCGTCGTCGTTCTCCTCTTCCCATTTCTCCACGGTTTCGGCAAGCACTCTCCACACGGCGGCATTCATGGAGTCGTGCAGCAGTTCTATTGCCTCTTGCAGTTCCGTGCCGTTCCAACTGCGCGTGTTTACGTTTACGCCAATGCCATCAATCGGCTGAAACTTTTGCGACCCGTCGATCCGGAGATCAAATTGCGTTGTGTCTTTCCGCGCCTGTGCACACACCTGTAAAGAGAACATTGCGCAGCACAGTAAAACACCCGGTATTTTAAACATGAGCAAAACTTTAATTGGTTAAATTATGAACCGCTGACAACGATTTTGCCATCGGTTTTCCTGAAAATTTCGAGGGCGTATCCACCGCCAGGCAATTTCCTGGTTTGATAATAAGAACCATCCGCCGAAGATCTTTGGCGAAGTTTCTTTCCGTCAACCGTCACCGTAGAGGGTTTGAAATTGAGCCGGAAAGTTTCTATCCCGTTATTACCTGTGGCAGTATATTCAACCGACTTGCCGGAGTAAACCACGTTCGTCAAAACGTCTTTTGAATACAGAATATGATTCTCGCCCGGGGGCGCCCACTCGGGCACGGCAGCCAGCGCATGATAGAACATTCGTGGACATTCGCCATAACAGTCGGACCACCAGTTGGAGATATTGTTGCTTAACGGACTTTCAAATGCCATGCCGTTGGAATCGCTGCAATACGTTACCCAATTAAGTGAGCGGTAGGCTTTTTCCTTGTATGCATTATCTCCGGAAATCGCATACCACCTTGCCGTTTCTGCGCCGTACCGGGCAGTTTGATAACCCATCTTGAATAAAAAATCGTCCTGTTCGCCTACGATGTTGGCACCCCATAGCGTTCCCGGCTCGCTGGAATCACCGCGATGAACAAAATATTTTTCCGTCCACGCTATTAATTTCGGAATATCTGCTTTCCAGTTGTCATTGAATTCAGGGTAATCGAGCATGAACAATTTCCAGTTGCTTGCGCTCAGGTTGCTTTTATAAGTATTGCTTCGCACGGGAACATCCGAATGGCCGTCTGTCCAGTAACCGGTTTTCATGGGAAATTCAAGTACAAAATCTTTCACCTTTTTACACGCATCGCGGTAAGCTGCGACGTTGCCGATGCCGGCCCGGGCCAGTTGATCGAGCAACGTGTAACAGCCCGACCAGTTGGCGCCGTATTCGCAGGTGACCTTGCCGGTTTCCATATTCACAAGGTACGGCCACGGCGAATGTGTGGCGCTGCCCACTCTCACTTTCGAAGCGAGCACATTAGCCACGTTAAGGGCGGCGTTAAGATATTTTTTATTACCGGTGTACTGATACATGCGATAATACGTGAGTCCTATTTCGCCGGCATGGTCCACCTGTATCTCATGTAACGAAAACCTGTTTGCCGACGTAAATCCCCTGAACAGCGTGTCGCCCGCATTGGTGGTGGTATAGGGAAAATTCGGCCATGAAAAATGAGCGGGGCTGATGCCATGCTCCATTTCATAGTCAACAAAATCCCTGATGATCGTCATTACAGAACTGTCGCCCGTGTATGCGTAATATAAGCGTGCGGATTCGAACCAGTTCGGGATTTTTTCTCCCACGTCGTTCATCCACATATCCGGCTCCAGTTCCCCGTTCTTTGGGCGATACGCACAGTAAAAATAATATTGGGGATACAGCGATCGCGGTTCTGGGCCCGGACTGTTAGGAACCATCGTTTTTATAAAATTCCAGCGCTGATGCAGGAACCGGTCGTAGGCCGTCGACTGGGGACTCATCCACGAAACGATTTTCGACTGCCCGTCGAGCACCACCGTATGTGTATTTCTCTGGAACCTTGCTTTTGCAGAATCCTCAACGGCTTTGGATACCTGCGTTGCCGGTTGTGAATACCCGGTTATAGCGATAATAAATGCAATAGTTACTATTGATGCCTTTCTCAAATCTTTTTATTTAAGTTAACCAAATTCCTGCTCTCAGTACCCGCTATTTTGTGTCAGATTTTTATTGATATCAATCTGCGACTGCGGTATCGGCCACAGGTAATTCTTTGATTCGTCGAAAGATCTTTGCTCCGATAAAATCCTGTCGTCGTTAAGATCCAGTTCACCTGTATCTGGGTCTACAGTTCCCAGTCTCGACCCATACACCGGCCCGTCCATGACCTCTTCCGCAATTTTCCAACGCTGAACATCAAACCATCTTAAACCTTCGAGCGCCAGTTCCACCCGCCTTTCGCGACGCACCAGCTCCCGCAAATCGGGCTGGGAGGCATAGGCAACCCTGTCTACAACAGGCATCCCGGCACGCTCGCGCACCTGGTCCAATGCGTCGTACACACTGTTGTCGATTTCACCGTTCTCCACTTTTGCCTCCGCGTACATCAACAGCACTTCCGCATATCTTATCACCGGAATATTTAAGCCAGTGTTCCACATATCGGTAAAGTCGGACAGGTTAGACGTAAATTTCTTTCCCGCATAGCCGGTATAGTTATACGCTGCGTAATAATCATATGATGAAGGATTCAACGGATCAAAATAGGCGCCGTCATAAAGTGCCCCGGGAACCACAATGGTATACTGGAGGCGCGGATCGCGGTTTTGATACGGATCGTCCGGATTGTAACCCGATGTGGGATCATCAATTGTTTTGCCATTGATCATTTCGAACTCGTCCACAAGCGACTGCGTAGGATTAACCGACCACCATCCGCCCGATGTTTGCGGCGGAAGGACGCCCACTCCCAGCGAATTGAAATTTTGTACAAACTGTACATCAAGAATAATTTCCGAATTGTTTTCATGCTGGATGCGAAACAGATCGGGGAAGCTGGAAAACAGCTCGTATTTGCCGATCACCTGGTTACACGAGGCAATGCATTCGGCAAACATGCCATTGTACAATTCCGTTCTTGCTTTAAGCGCCCATGCCGCGCCGCTGGTTATTCTTCCCACATCTTCTCCCGAATAGCTTTCGGGAAGGCTCTGCGGCAGATCAGCCAATTCGTCCAGTATAAATTTAACCACTTCAGCTTTCGGCGTTCTGCCAATCCCATTCGCCTCTTCGGGTGTTATGTTGGCAGTGAGTAATGGAACGTCGCCGTAGGCTTGTGTCATGATCACGTATTTGTATGCTCTCAAAAACCTTGCTTCGGCCTTCATCCTGTTTTTGAGCTCGTCATCCATCGTTACTTTATCGATATTGGCCAGGAACCAGTTTACTTTTTGAATGGTATTGAAGTTCCACCGGTTGATGCCGGTATTGGTGGGCGTCAGCAAAACCATGTTACCCATCATGGAATATCCCTCCCATGGATAAGGATTAAAGGCATTGTCGGACGCACAATCGATGTAGTATATCCATTCGCCGCTTTCCCATCCGTTGTAACAGCCGTTGAGCGCGGCCTCTGCATCCTCCACAGACGTCCACAACGATGTTTCGCTGTATTCGTCAAGCGGCTGAAGGTCGAGAAAGTCTTTCTTGCATGAGCTAAGCGCGAAGGCCAGCATGATGAATATGACAGGTGATATCTTTTTCATGTATTGTTCTTTTAGGATCGATGATTAAAATGTAAGGTTGACACCCAGTGTATTCACTTTCACCTGCGGGTAAGTATAACCCGTTTCGCCTGCCGGAGCCTCAGGATCGACCCAGTCATAGAATTGCGTGACGGTGAATATATTTTGCCCGCTGTAAAATATCCTGGCTTTCTTCAATCCCATTTTCTCCATTTTACGTGAAGAGAACGTGTAGCCAACCTGTACATTCTTTACGCGCATGTAACCTGCGTCGCGGATCCAGAAAGAGGAGGCATTGCTGGTGGGATTGTTCTGCGAATAAGCGTTCCAGAACCGCGGAAACTCGTCGGTGGGATTGTCGGGCGTCCAGCGTTCTTCGAATATAGAAGTCGGCTTACCGATTTTATCACCCGTCATACCCATGACTTCGCCGCGCAGAAACCCCTTTACGCCTGCTGCGCCCTGCAGAAAGACGGTGGCATCAAAACCTTTCCATCCCATCGAAACGTTGAGGCCGTAAGTCACTTTCGGAAAATAAGTGCCCAGGTACACACGGTCATCTCCGTTAATAACATTATCACCGTTCTGATCTTTGTACATAAGGTCACCGGGAGCGATCACACCTCCGCTTTGCTGCGCATGATTATCGATCTCGCGTTGCGTCTGGAAAATCCCCTCGGCTTCATAACCATAAAAAGAGTTGATCGGGTAACCGACTTTCAGAAAGGTATAACCGTTAATGATTGGATCGGTGCCCTCGAGGTTAGTTACGGTGTTCGTGATAAATGAAGCATTACCGGAAATGTCGAAGGTGAACGCGGTTCCCCTGCCATGATACGCAAGCTCCAGCTCAAACCCTTTGTTCTCGATGTTACCGGCGTTTTGCACGGGAGGATTGAACCCATACACATTGCTTACAGGAATATCCATAAGCATGTTGCTGGTAGTGCGAATGAAATAGTCGGAGGTTAAGGTTATTTTACCGCCGAGGATCGCCGCATCGAACCCTATGTTCGTCGACTTTGTATCTTCCCACTGAATCATGGAATTTGCACCATTAACGGGCGCAACGCCGTTGGCAACGGCATTGCCAAATGAGTAATTCATGCCCGATGCGATGGTCGCAATATAGGGATAATAGCTCCCGATATTCTGGTTGCCCAGCATACCCCAGGAAGCACGTAGCTTAAATTCTGATATAACATCCGTGAGCGCATCGAAGAACGGCTCTTCAGACAACCGCCATGCAGCCGAAAAGGAAGGATAAGTTCCCCATCGTTTTCCTTTTGCGAACCGCGACGAGCCATCATTCCTGATATTCGCTTCCAGTAAATACTTATCCCTGAACGAATAGTTGATCCTGCCGAAAAAGGATTGAAGTCCGACCTGGTACGATGAACCGTTTGTTTCCTGCCCGGTCACCGGACCGGCATCCAGCTCGCTAAGTGAATTATTCAGGAAACCGAAACGGTAGCCGCGCAAATAATTAAACTGCGTTTTTTCCTGCGAGTATCCGCCCAGTACATTGAACTCATGCTCACCAAACTTTTTGGTGTATTGCAACAGCGCCTGCAGGGTAACTACCGACAGGTAATCGTTATTTTCGGTGAGGTTATTGGGACCCTGGTAAATCGTTGGCTCGCCTGTTCTCCAGTTATAGTACTGAATATCTTTGACAAATTCCTTCGACTGGTTAAGATCGAGATTGTAGCCCAGCAAAGGTTTGAAGTGAAGGCCGTCGATAATTTCAAGATCACCGTCAATAATACCTCTCAGCGTATGCGTCCTGTTCTTAAAATTTGAACCCGATTCGATCCACGCCAATGGATTGCCATCATCGTTGTAGCCATAATGTCCGGTCGAATATTTGTAAGGAACATTTCTTCCTATCCTGTTAATCTGCCAAAAAAACTCGTCGAAACCTCTCCCTAACGGGTTTGCCGGCTCCTGGAAGTGTTGGAGGGAATACGCCAGGCTGGTATTGACGGCGAACCTGGAACCCAGTTTCGTGCTATTCTTAAATCTCGTGGTGTACCTGTCGAGGCCGGTATTTTTTACGATACCTTCCTGCTGATAATATCCAAACGATACGAGCGTTTGACTTTTTTCATTTCCGCCGCTTACATCCACGTAATGGCTTTGCTGCAGTCCCGAGCCCTGGTAGAACAAATCCAACCAATCTGTATTCGCATAATTGTCGGGATCAGAGCCGTTCTTAAACTTTTCGATTTCTTCGGCCGTGTAGCGCGGATTCTGACCTTCGTTGGCCAGGGCCTCATTAAAAAAAGTGGCCGCCTTCCACGATGGAAGAAAATCGGGCAGGTTGGTTGGCGACTGCTTACCAACGTAACCGTTGTAATGAATAATCGTCTCTCCTTTCTTTCCTTTCTTGGTAGTGATCAGAATCACACCATTGGCCGCCCTCGATCCGTAAATGGAAGCCGATGCAGCGTCTTTGAGAACCGTGATGGTTTGTATATCATTCGGATTAACATCATTCATCGACGAAACAACACCATCCACAATTATCATTGCATCACTGTTACCCAGCGTGCCGATGCCGCGAACGCGCACACTGGCCAGGTCCTTTCCCGGCTGCCCGCTGTTTTGCACAATCGTTACGCCGGCCATTGTACCCTGCAGTGCGGTTGTTACATTGGTAACGGGCCTCGATTCAATTTCTTTTGCGGAGACCGTTGATACCGCACCGCTTAGATTTTCTTTTTTCTGCGTACCATAGGCCACCACCACCACTTCGCCTAAGATGTCGTCGGCAGAAGCGCTCAGGTCGATGCTCAGATCAAGATGATCGTCCAGGACAAAGCTTTTCGTTTCGTAACCGATGTATGAAAACGTCAGCGTTTGTCCCTTCGACGCCATGATATGAAATCTGCCCTGCTCATCTGTGGTCGTTCCTGTATTGGTGCCCGAAACATTCACCGAAACGTTTTCGAGCGGCACACCATTATCGGTTACTTTGCCTGTTATCGTGTTCTTTTCCTGCGCCGAAGCCGAAATGGATAGAAAAAAACATATCAGCGGCAAGACAATTGCTTTTTTTACAACGCTAAACACAAGTTTAAAAAAGTTCATGACTTTGATTTAAGGTGAGACGTTTGCTTGAAGGACTATACCAAATTTAGAACAGCGAATAGGGGCGTTTGTATCCTATATTGACCAATGTTTACACTATTCTGTTATCCGGTTTTCACGATATATAACTATGATGGATAGCCGATAATTTTAAAATGGAAAAATGCACTTGCCCCGGTAAAAATATTACCGGCCCCCAGGCTCCGGATGTTTCAGTAAATTATGACGAGCTTTTGGAGGACGCCTCCTTTTTGATTTGCTGATAAATTTGTTTCGCCCGGTTGTATCGGTCGCTCACCGATTCGTAGTCGTTCGGAAAGAACCTGTTCCATTCGCCTCCCGGTTGAATGTTATGAAGAATATTGTCGATCCAGCGAATAAAGAAATCAGCATCCGCAGCACTGGCGCGTACGGGTTGATGATCAATTGTAACATAAACGGGTGAGGTGTGAACCATGTGCCCGCCGTTGCCCATTCTACGGGCGCATATCCAGCCGCTTTCGTTAAATACCTGCTTATGTGTAATGCCTGCGGAATTTCCCTTGTCGGCGGTTGCTTCCTGAGTGGCGATAACCTTTCCGTTACTGACAATTTCAAGGGGCCCTGATAAGTTTTGGTTGGCCGACCAGTTAACGCTGATCGTCAATTCCTCTCCCTTTGCAATGTTTATTTCGGCACCGGGGCCCTCAGTGCCATTGACCTTAAGGTCAAGAAACTCATTGTGTGCATTTCGGGATACGACAGTGCGGCCCTTCGCGATCCCCTCCACCCACTTTGAATAAGTGAGCTCTTTATTACCCGGAACCTGCACATAGGTGAGCACTGTTCCCAGCGGTTCATAATTGTTACAGGGATAGTCGGTGCCCGCCACCAGGCTTATCCGGAAGCCGCAATTCAATAATTTATAGTAGGCATTGATGGCGCCGTCGGCAAAATAATTGCCGCCGTTAGGCGAGCCGGCTCCAAATACATCTTCCGAAACAAAATCGATGGTTTCCATTGCCGCTTCCACGGGATAGTCAACAGGAATGCAGCAATTCAATTTATTCTGAATGGAATCGTTCAGGTATTCCATGTGTGCGAATCCCGAAACGGCGCCCTGCTTTTTTCCCCAGTCAAGCACTTTGTAAGGCGATTCTTCCCAAATTTGCTGCGCGTTTTGCAGTCCGAGCAATACCAGGTGCCCCCCGAGGGCCTGCTTTTCAAATTGCGAATAGGTAGCGTCCCAATGCCATTCAACGTCCCAATTCACGAGCCTGCCGTTTACGGATTCGGGCGCGGGTTGGCCGTTTACTTTTGAAAGATCTTTTTTGCTGTAGAGCACCTCACCATTCCCCATATCGGCAAGAACGGAAATGACAGCGAGGTCATTCACTTCCATCATCTTCGCAAGTTGCTGCACATCCACAACGGAATCGGTACCGCAATTACGATGCACGTGCATGTCGCCGGCATACCATCCGGCAGGCTCAGGGCCCTTTTGCGAAGTTGCCTGCCGCGGAGATTCGCAGGCGAAAAATGAGCAGGCAGTAAAGGAAATAAACAAAGCAGTAAAAATTCTCATGGCAAAAAGTTTATAAAGACGGCGCAAATGATTTTACGATCGGCAATATGTTGTTATCGATAGATTGTTCGCTTTCATCACACGCAGCTTTGCGAAGCAGCCAATGTTCGGTGTGTTCTATTTTTTCTCCGGGAGCGGTTGTTACAACGGGGCCGAGTGTTTCTATTTCTAAAAACTCGCCGTTGATGTATATTTCATTGTTGCTGCCGCAATCTGCGTAATTGGCGCCGAATTCGTAAGCAAACTTTTTGACGAGCACATCTTCCTGCAAACAATAAGCGGCCCATCCCTGCTTGTTCGTTACGCCAATTTTTTGTTCAGACGTGCGCGAGGGATCCTGCTTTGCC
>CAMPGT010000040.1 GCA_946885665.1 uncultured Chitinophagaceae bacterium
AGTGCCCTCTCCACTTTCCGCGGGGGTGGCGGCGCAGGTGGTGGAGGGGGAGGTGGCTCCTCCTTCTGCTGTTGTATATCTTCCAGTTGCACTTCCTGCACAACAACCGCTTTCTCGCTATCAGAAGACTTTATGGTGCCGGCAATAAAATAGCCTACCATCAAAAGGACAAACAGCGCAACCATCGAAACGATGGCAGCCACCAACCTCTTGTTGTACGTCTTCCTCAGCTCGTACGCGCCGTACTCTTTGTTCCTTCCCTCGAATATGATATCGAGTACGTCGGCGGTGAGAATTTTGTTAGCTTCCATTTTTTAGTTTTTTAAATAATATTTTCCACTATATCAATGTGCTTACTGTGCCGCAGGCGCTGCGGCTGCGGCGCCCGGCATGGGCCCGCCACTTTCTGTAGCCTTGATCATTTGCAGCTCGATAGGAAAAAGATCCACAAGCGCACGGCGTTTTACATCATTGATCGTCATTTCGTCAAGAATATCAACTACATTTTTGTAAGTAGATTCAGGACCGGGTTTGATCACCACTACAAAATCTTCCGGATCGGTTGATTTCTTCTTGTTAATGATAATATCCCTGATCTCCTTGAAATTGGTCGATTTAAAATTCTTTCCAGTCGGATCGAGCGTACCCTCGTAATAATAGATCGTATTGTCTTTGCTCAGCAAAATGCTCAGCGCACCCGATTCCTTGATCTTGTTCTGCTCCTCGGGTTTGTCAACGTCCTTAGGGAGGAACAATCTCATGGCCGTCGGCTGGCTCATCGTTGTCGTGAATATAAAGAAGGTGATGAGCAGAAAACCCAGATCCACCATCGGTGTCAGGTCGACACGCGTGGAAAGCTTCTTGGACTTCTTGACGCCTGGCCCCTTTTTATGTTTTCCACCTCCTGAGGTGTCCATTTCTGCCATAAAAAAAATTTTAGCGGTTATTTAATCATTGTTCGGTAGCTGCCTGGCTTCCCTGCAATTTTCTGAACAGGTCAGTTCCCGGCGGCACACCTTCCGGATCAGTGATCATGTCGAACTTCATTTCGTCATTTCTCTTGAAGGCATCCAGCACTCCTTTGAACGATGCATACTTCGCCTGGTTGTCGCCCTTCACCATCAGGTTCATCTTCTTACCCTGATAGGCTTCTTTCGTGGCACGTACCCACAGTTGCAGCTCGTTGTTAGCCGAATCGACCGGGATGCCGGGCTTTTCGATATGCGACAGTTGCTCTGCCGATTTTTGCAGCCACGACTTCAACTGGCTGAAGGGAACGCCTACGAAAGACCCTGCCCTCAGGAACCCTCTCTTCTCTGCATCGGTGAGGTTCAACGCCTTCTGATCGTTAATGAAGTCTATAACCGTCTGCTTTTCTTCCATGGCATCGTCCGAAATGGAGAAATATATCTTTCCATTATTATCCATGGTCACCAGCACCACATCCTTCTGTTCGGCCACTTTCGTGGACACTGATTTTGGTGTGACCACCGACAACGCCTCAGGCGGTTTGAACTTGGTAGTCAATATGAAAAAGGACAACAGCAGAAAAGCCACGTCACACATCGCCGTCATATCTACTGAAGTACTTTTCCTTGGTAGCTTAACTTTTGGCATGATTCAGTATTTCTTGTTCTTTGTTAGATGTTTTCTTGGCCCATTTCCATAACGCGGCGCGTTATTTTTTTTGCTGCTTATTTGTACAGGGAAGCAAAGCTCTGGGTCAAAGTGAATCCTGATTCGTCAATACCGTACGTGATCGAGTCGATCTTGGTAGTGAAGATGTTATACATGATGATCGCCACAGCAGATGTACCGATACCCAGCGCCGTATTGTACAGGGCCTCAGAGATACCTCTCGACAGTTCCGCAGCAGCATTACCACCACCTTCAGCACCAAGCGACGCAAACGCCGTGATCATACCCAACACCGTTCCGAGCAGACCGAGCAACGTGGCCACCGAAGCAATAGTAGATAGAAACACCAGGTTCTTTTCAAGCATCGGCAATTCGAGCGCCGTAGCCTCTTCCACCTCTTTCTGTATGTTCAGCACTTTCTGATCGGTATCCAGTTCTGTGTCTCCGATCATCTCCTTGTACTTGCGAAGGCCCGCTTTCATTACATTACCTACGCTGCCTTTCTGCCTGTCACACTCTCCAATCGCCTGGTCAACATTCCTGTTGGCGAGATGATACTGCACTTTCCTGATGAACTCGGCAATATTACCTTTACCGGTAGCCTTGCTGATCGTAAGGAAGCGCTCAATGACAAACACTACAACAGTAAGGAAATTTGCAATAAGGATCGGCACAACTATACCTCCTTCATACATTCTCACAAGACCACCCTTCGGTCCTTTGTGCTGAGGCCAGAACCCGCCGGAAGGGTCAGGCTGAGTAAAGTTGTCTGGATTACCCAAAATAAACCGCCATATTACGTAACCGGCGATAATACACGCAACAGGTGCTATCCAAGAAACCGAATTGTTCTTTTTGAGGGGTTGAACTGATGTGCTACTCTTCGAAACAACTGATGCAGTTGGTTTTGTCTCAGCCATGATTTGTTTTTTTAGTGTTTGAAATTTTTACTAATAAAATTTTAGGTAGAACTTACGCATAGCAATTGTACTGAAAAACTTTTTTACAGGAACAAATTACCGGCAAAAGTTTTTCAAAGGGCACACAATATAAACAATATTCAAATGTAGCGCGTGAAAAGTACAGGTTTTCCGATTTCGTTATCTTCACCACCCAAGCTATGTTTTTACATTCCTATACTGATGAGCCACAATAGAATAATTCTGCTAACCGTGGTTAGCAGCCTTTTGTGTATGACATCTGCAATGGGTCAGCATAAAAAAACCGTTCCAGTACAGCGCGATACGTCAAAAACCGTCGTGCTCACCTCTCCCGCCCAACCCAGGAAAGGACCCAGGCCGTACCGCGACGTAATACCTGACAGCGCCGACACCCGGAAGGGCTTGCTGACGGTGCATCGTGTTGAAGACAAATGGTTTTTCGAAATCGCCGACTCCCTGCTGTACCGCGACATACTCCTCGTTAACCGCATCGCCAAGGCGCCCGCCAATACCAGGTCCGGCTTCTTTGGATACGCGGGCGACGAGATCAACCAGAATGTGATCCGGTTCGAGAAGGGCCCTAATAATAAAATATTCCTCCGCACCATTTCCTACGCCGTGTATGCCCGCGATACCGCCGGCGCCATGTACAGGTCTGTGATGAATTCAAACATCCAGCCAATTTCCGCGGTTTTCGAGATCAAAGCCGCGCCCTCGGATTCTAATGGAACAGTGATAGATGTAACCGATGTACTGTCTGGCGACAACGAGGTTTTCTTCTTTTCCGGCTCCGTGAAAACGGCGCTAAAACTAGGTGGCCTTCAGGCAGATAAGTCCTATATCTCCGACATCCGCACCTACCCCATCAACACCGAAATCAGGACCGTTAAAACGTATTCGCGAAGCTCGGGGTCCACGTCATCCCTGTCGCGCAGCTTAACGCCACCCTCGGGTGCCAATTCAACTTTCGAGCTCAACAGTTCGATGGTGCTTCTTCCCCGGACATTGATGCGGCCCCGTTATTACGACGACCGCGTATCCTATTTTACCACCGAGTACACCGATTTTGACGTTGACCCCCAGGGGGTCAAAGACGTGAGCCTCATTACCCGGTGGCGCCTCGAACCCAAACCCGAAGACACCACCAAATATAAAAATGGCGAACTGGTTGAACCCGGGAAGCCCATCCTCTTTTATATCGATCCCGCCACCCCGAAGAAGTGGGTACCCTACCTGATCCAGGGGGTGAACGACTGGCAAAAAGCCTTCGAGAAAGCAGGCTTCAAAAACGCAATCATGGCCAGGGAGGCGCCCACTAACGAAGAGGATTCCACCTGGAGCCTCGAAGATGCCCGCTATTCGGCGATCGTGTACAAGCCTTCCGATATTCCCAACGCCTCGGGGCCGCACATCCACGATCCGCGCACCGGCGAAATACTTGAGTCGCACATCAACTGGTACCACAATGTAATGAGCCTGCTGTACCAGTGGTACCTCGTGCAGGCCGGCGTAAATGACGTACGCGCCCGCAACCCCGTGTTCAACGATACTTTAATGGGGCAACTGATCAGGTTCGTGTCTTCGCACGAGGTTGGTCACACCCTTGGGTTGCCGCATAATATGGGCGCCTCGTTTGCCACCCCCGTTGAAAAGCTGCGCGATAAAAAATGGGTGGAGGCCAATGGCCACACATCTTCCATAATGGATTATGCACGGTTTAATTACGTGGCGCAGCCGGAAGACAGCATCAACGAGAAAGGACTGTTTCCGCGCATTGGCGATTACGACCTGTGGGCCATTGAATGGGGATACAGGCGATTTCCAGGCAAAACAGAAAAAGAAGAAAAGAAAATACTAAATGATTGGGTGAAGAAGCAGGCAGACAACCCGCGGCTGCGCTTCATCCACATGAACAGGACAGATCCGCGTGCGCAGTCCGAAGACCTTGGCGACAATGCCATGAAGGCGAGTGAATACGGAATCAAAAATCTAAAAAGCATACTGCCCGTTCTGCCCAATTGGATAAATATTGAAGGAGAGAATTTTGAAAAGCTGGATAAGATTTACGATGAAGTGGTGAAACAATATTCGAGGTACATGGGCCATGTGATGATGAACATTGGCGGCATTTATACCGATTCAAAAACCAGCGACCAGCCCGGACCCGTGTACACCGTGGTTCCGAAGAATATTCAACGGTCAGCGATGGCCTTCCTCCAAAAAAACCTTTTTCAAACGCCGGTGTGGCTGCTCGACAAAAATATTCTGAACGTCACCACCCCGCCTGCATCCGACCCCATCAGCGACCTGCAGGATGACCAATTGCGCAGCCTTTTTGAGACGTCGAGGTTGCAGCGGCTGATCTCTTCCGCCAACCGCGAAAAAAATACGTACACGCTTGATGAGTTCATGACCGACCTGCGAAAAGGAATTTGGTCGGAACTGCCTTCGGGAAAACCGATAGACAATTACAGGCGCAACCTGCAAAAGGCATATGTTGAAAGAATGAGCCGGATAGTGGATCCTCCGTCGGGTTCGTCGGGCAGACCAGGCATCACGATATTTATTGGCCCTGCGCTGGAACCCGAAAAATCAGATATAGTTTCTGTGGCAAAGGCGACGTTGAGGATGTTAGAAGATGAGATATCGCGCGCGCTGTCTTCGTACAGCGACCGGATGAGCAGGTATCATTTGCAGGATGTGAAGGAGAGGATTGAGGAGGCGCTGGAGGGGGAGAATGGGGAGTAGGCAATAGGGCAATGTAATGTTGCTTATTTACAACAACATCTTAAATGCTGAATACCCATCAGCGGTCCACCCCCGGGCGCTTCGCGCCACCCCCGCCAGCGGGGGATATTAGGGCTCATCTTATTCAGTCCACCTGCCAGCGGGGAAATTCACATCTCACGTCTCACGATTGCCCATTGCCTATTGCCCATTGCCTATTCATACCTCAACGCCTCTATCGGATTCAGGCGCGAAGCTTTTAACGCCGGATACAAACCGGCAAGTAACCCAACAATCGAACAGATAACGATACCAAGCATCACCCAGTCCCAGGGTACCACGAAACCGGTGTTCAGTATAATGCTGAAACCATTACCGAGAATTACGCCGAGTATCACGCCAAACAACGCTCCCATTAAACTGATAATGATCGCCTCGAAAAGAAATTGCTGGCGCACATTGATTTGCTTACCACCAATTGCCTTTACCAATCCGATTTCTTTCGTTCGTTCGGTTACTGCCACCAGCATGATGTTCATCAACCCGATGGCCGCACCGGTAAGGGTAATAAATCCAATAACAATTGCGGCGCCCGTCAGGTAACCCAATTGATTCAACAGCATTTCGACAAAGCTGTCGCTTTTATCAATCTCAAAATTTTCCGTTTCTGTTGTATTTAACCTGCGTATCGGTCTGAACGCGGCGGTGGCCTCGCCTATCGCCGCATCCATATTGCGTATGTCATCCACCTTCACCTGTATCGTGAACGATGAATTTTCATTGGAGTTAAAGAAGCGCAACACGTTGCGGTATGATGTTACGATCACATTGTCCCAACTAAAGCCGAGCGATGATCCCTTTTCGCCCAGCACGCCCACCACACGGTATGGAATATTATTTACACGAATCATCTGCTCGAGCGGCTTCTCAGGATTTTGTCCGAATAGTTTTTTGGCTACGTCGCTGCCGATGAGGCACACGTTGCGGCCGCTGGATACATCCAGTTGGTTCAATGCGCGGCCGTATGCAACGGTAAAGCCGTTTTGCTCAACAAAATTTTCGTCGCTGCCGTACACGCGAATAGTGGGGTTCGTTTTTTTGCTTGCATAGGAAACCACGGCATCGCGCGAGCCGAATATGTTGAGGCAAACGCTTGCAGGAAATTTAAAATTCTCCCTGAAACTTTCGGCCTGCAGGCGCGTGATGGGTTTACCCGTGTTGGATTGCTTTTCTTTTCGCGCTCCCTTTTCCTGTTTTTTCATTTCGCCGTTGCGGAAGTTTCTCCGGGGTTCCGTGTAACGAATGGTGAACCCATTGGCGCCCATGGAGGAAAAGCTTTCCATGAATTTCTGCTGCATGGCCGTAAGCGCCGTTTTGATGCCCACAAGCGCCATGATGCCAAAGGCGATGATTGAGACGGTTAAACCTGTCCGGAGCCGGTTGGCCCTCACCGTGCGGAAAGACATCATCAACGTGTCGCGGAAGTTCATGATTAAAGTTATGAAGAAGGGGAGAAACGGCAATCGGCAATAGGCAATGGTGATTTAAAGATTTATTGCCGTTCACCGCTTGCCGTTTACCGGACTAAAGTTTTAAATCTAAAAGAAATAATACAGCTTCTCAATCAGCCACTGCGGAAATATGCCCAGCAAAACAATGAACACCGCCGTAAGCACCAGCAGCGCCTTGAAACCGGGACCGCTGTGTATTTCCTGTTTTTCGCCATCCCTGAAATACATCGCCTGGATAACGCGGAAATAATAGTAAACGCTCACCGCCGCGCATAAAATGCCTACAACCACCAACCAAAATAAAGTTCCCGTTCTGATCACCGCCGACAGCATGTAAAATTTCGCCATGAAGCCGGCAGTAGCAGGGATGCCGGCAAGCGACAACATAAATATCGCATTGGCCGCCGCCAGCGTTGGGTGATGTTTTGCCATGCCATTGTAACCCTGGTAAGTATAATCTTTCATTCTGACGAGGATAGCAAAAGCGCCAATTGTTGCCAGGCAATAAGCCGCGGTGTAATAAATAATGCCTTCCAGCGCGGTGCCGTTGAGCGCTACAACCGCAAGCATCATGAAGCCTGCCTGCGAAATACTCGAATACGCCAACATTCTTTTCACGCTTTGCTGGAACACAGCAGTAATGTTTCCGATAAACAACGTAGCAGCCGCAATGATGGCAACAATCAACTGCCATTCGCCCTGCAGGTCCGAAAAAGAGCCGCGGAAGAGCCTTATGAAAGCAACAAAGCCGGCCACTTTAACGATGGTGGCCATAAAGGAAGTAAAAACTCCCGGGGCACCGTCATATACATCGGGCGTCCAGAAATGAAATGGCGCAGCCGATACTTTGAAGGCCATCGAAAACATCAGCAGCAGCAGTCCCGCCGACATCATCGGCGTGAGCACCTCGTTCTTGCTGCCGATAACGCTCATGTCGAAGCTTCCCTTGGATCCGTAAACGAGTGCGATGCCCATCAGCATCAACCCTGTGGAAAATGCGCCCATCAGGAAATATTTGAGAGAGGCCTCGTTGCTTTTGAGGTTCCTCCGGTCGCTACCAGTAAGTATATATAGAGGGATCGAAATGATCTCGATGCCGAGGAATAGCATCAACAGTGTATTGAACGATGAAGCGATCACAACACCCGCCAGGATGAAAAAAAGCAGCGCATAGTAATCCGGTACATTGTTGCCCACCTTTTCAATGTCTTTGCCCGAAAGCAAAAAGTAGAGCAGCATCAACGCAAATACAACGGTAATGAACAGCAGCGAAAAGCTGTCCATGACGAGCATGTTGCGTGTATTGAAAGGGAAAAAGATATGGCCGGCGATTTCAAGGAGGGTGGAAATTAGCAGGACGACGATGCCCAGCACAGCCAATATACGCACAGGCGTTTGCCGTTTCGTAAAAATACCGCTGAACATCATGATCACTCCCCAGATAGGCGCCAGTACAATTGCATTCATCCGTTATTCATTTATTTTTTTACTCTTTTCTACGGATGTTTTATGAACATCTTTGAAATTATTGTGTCAACAGTCGATTGGGTCACATCAAGCATCGGCTTGGGATAAACGCCCACAAACAAGATCACCGCAACCAGCATCACCAGCACAAACTTTTCATTGAACCGTATGTCTCTTCCTTTTTCTGTGATGACGCTTGTGGGGCCGAACAGCACCTTCTGCAACATATTAAATGTGTAAACAGCCGAAAGAATTATGGTTACAGCCGCCGCCACGGTAAATACTTCGTTGTATTGCGAAACTTCCGAGTTGTACACGCCCGAGAACATGAGGAACTCACCCACAAAGGCATTGGTAAGTGGCAGCGCCACATTTGCCAGCGAAACGATAACCAGGAGTATGGCGAGGGCCGGCGCCTTTTGCGCAATGCCGCCAAGCTCCGACATCTTGCGTGTGCCGAACTGCGATTCAATGAGCTCCACAACAACCCACAATGCGATAATGTTGATCCCGTGATTGAACATCTGTATCATTACGCCCTGCATGCCCATCGTTTCAGAAGAAAATACGGCAAGGCACATGAGGCCCACGTGAGCAATGGATGAATAGGCGACGAGCCTTTTCAGGTCGTCCTGCTTCATGGCAATGACAGAGGCGTAGATCATCCCGACTATCGCCAGCGTGGAAACGGTATCGCCCCAGGCCCATGCGCCGGCGGGAATGATTGGTATGAGCCAGCGTATCAATCCGAACACGCCCATCTTTACCATTACACCGCTCAGTACCATGGTTACTGCAGTATTTGATTGTTCATACGTGTCGGGCTGCCAGGTGTGGAAGGGAAATAGTGGCATCTTCACCATGAATGCCGCAAACATCACCCAGAAGAGCCACATCTGATCCTGGGTAGCGAGCTTGATATTGTAAAACGATTCGAGCGCGAATGAATGATCCGGCGTTTTGAAATACAGGTAGATGATCGCCAGCAGCATGAACAGGGAACCAATAAACGTGTAGATAAAGAATTTAAACGTCACCTGTATTCTTCTTTCACCGCCCCATTGCGAGCATAAAAAATAAGCAGGTATCAGCGCAAGTTCCCAGAAGAAGTAAAACAGCAGTGCATCATAAGCAACAAACACCCCGATCAGCCCGGCCTGCATCAACAGCATCAGTCCAAAAAATCTTCCCGGATTCGAATACTTCCTCTGCCACGTCGCAATAAATATTACCGGGTAGGCAATAGCCGTGAGCAGGCACAGCACTTTGGCCATTCCGTCAACGCCCACGGAAAAACTGCTGCCGAGCAGCGGGATCCAGTCTCTTTCGTAAAAAAAGTTATTCGCATCGTGAAGCGAAAACAGCAGCAGGGTGATGACGAGTGAAGCTAACGATGATACGAGCGCCCACAGCTTTGTGATCCCTTCTTTTTTAAAGAACAGCGAGACCGCACCGGTGAGTAAGGGAACCAATATCAGTAAAACAGGTATCATCAATTATTTTTTAATAAAGAATTGCAGAACAAAAAATACCAGCATGCCCAACACCATCAGCAGCACATAGCTTCCCACCTGCCCGCTTTGCATCCATCGCAGTTGGCGGCTGCCGTATTGCACCAACTTCCCGAAACCATTTACTATCCTGTCGATGAGGTTCTTTTCAATCTGGTTATTCAGGAATTTTCCGAATGCGTACAAAGGACGCGTAACAATGCGGTCGTACAGCTCGTCGACGTACCATTTATTTTCCAGCACGCGGCCCATTCCGTGAAACTCCTGCAATTCCGGCTTCCTGCTGAACCGCGCCGTTGCAACGATCGCGGCAATGGTTGCTCCTGCAACGGAAACCGCCATCAATATCCATTCGGTTGAATGATCAACGGCGTGTGCCGCTTTCAACTCTTCCGACTTTGCAAACACGGGCTGCAGGAAATGTTCGAGCCAGTGTGCATCGGGAACGAACAATTCAGGAATGCCTATCCATCCGCCCGCAATGGAAAGTATGGCGAGGATGACGAGCGGAATAGTTATAGCCGCCGGACTTTCCTGCAAATGATGTTGCTGTTCGTTGGTGCCACGGAAGCGCCCCAGGAAGGTGGTGCCATATAAACGGAACATGTACCAGGCCGTCATGAATGCACCTGCAACGCCCACTGCCCAATAGATCTTGTTGACGCCCCACGCCGCTGCAAGAATTTCATCTTTCGAGAAAAACCCTGCAAAGGGTGGGATGCCCGCGATGGCGATGCAGCCGACCAGGAAAGTAAGATGAGTGACCGGTAATTTCTTTCTCAGGCCACCCATGTTCCTGATGTCCTGTTCGTGATGCATGGCGTGGATCACGGATCCAGCCGCCAGGAAGAGCAGTGCCTTGAAGAAAGCGTGCGTCATGACATGAAACACCGCACCGGTGTAAGCGCCTACGCCCAGGCCGACAAACATGTAGCCAAGCTGGCTGACGGTGGAATAGGCGAGCACTTTTTTAATATCGTTCTGCTTTATGGCAATAGTGGCCGCGAGGATGGCCGTTACCAGCCCGGTAATCGCAACAACCGTTTGCGACACGGGCGCCAGTGTGTACAGCACATTGCTGCGCGCGATCATATAAATGCCGGCCGTCACCATGGTCGCCGCGTGTATCAGTGCCGAAACCGGCGTGGGACCGGCCATTGCATCGGGCAGCCAGGTGTAGAGCGGTATCTGTGCAGATTTGCCGGTGGCCCCGATAAAAAGGAGTAGCGTGATTCCGGTGAGCGCCACGGCGCCCGAATGCATTTCTGCCCCTTTCGAAAACACTTCTGAGAAGCTTACCGATCCGAACACCTGTATCATCCAGAAAAGCGCGATAAGAAACCCGACGTCGCCGATGCGGTTCATGATGAAGGCCTTTTTGGCCGCGTTGTTATAATCATCATTTTTGAACCAATAGCCGATCAGCAGGTATGAGCAAAGCCCTACCCCTTCCCAGCCGATGAACATGATGATGAAGTTGCCGCCCATCACCAGCAGCAGCATCGAAAAGACGAAAAGGTTGAGATAGGAGAAATACCTGGCGAAGTGATCTTTTCTTTCTTCATGCATGTATGCCGTTGAGTACACGTGGATCAGGAATCCGACGCCGGTAATGATCAGCAGAAAGATCGAGGAAAGCTGGTCTATCTGAAACTCAAACGGAATAGCGAGTTTGCCCGCGCTGATGAAATCAAATAAAACGGTATGAATAACCTGACCGCTCCTTACGTCGTTGAAGAGCACTACGGAAACGATGAACGAAGCGAGTATGGCAGCACTTCCAATAACACCGGAAACGCCTTTCGGCAGGTGGTTCCTAAGCAGCCCGTTTATGATAAAACCGGCTAGCGGGAACAAGGGAACCAGGTAAACTAATTGATTCATCCGTACAAGATCTCTTTATTAATTAATGTTTCAGCCTGTTCAGGAAGTTAATGTCCACCGAATGTACATTCCTGAACATCATAACGATGATTGCCAGTCCCACACTCACTTCCGCTGCCGCCACCACCATGATGAAAAAAACGAAAAGCTGCCCGTCAATTCCCGCCTGCGCGTTAGTGGCTGCCGCTTTCAGGTGATGCATTTTCGAAAATGCAACGAGCAACAGGTTCACCGCGTTCAGCATCAGCTCGATGCACATGAATACGATGATCGCGTTGCGGCGGATGAGCACACCGGCAATGCCGATGCAGAAAAGGGCTATTGACAAAAATATGTACCGTTCTATAGGCATGTTACGACGTATAATTATTTTTTACCGATCACGATTGCTCCCACCATTGCACTAAGAAACAGAATGCTGCTGATCTCGAACGGCACAACGTAGTCGGTGAACAATGCTTTACCAAGATTGTTGATGAGGCCGATATCGCCCTTACCCAGTTGCGTATCCATTCCCTTCACTTCGGCATTTTTCAATGCCGCCACCAACACGAGCAGGAGGCAGCCTCCCGCCACAATACCTGCCAGGCGCAACCATTTATTTTTTTGGGGCTCCGAATCGGCGTTCAGGTTCATCAGCATGATGACGAAAAGGAAAAGCACCATGATGGCGCCCGCATATACAATGAGATTTACAATGCCCAGGAATTGCGCATTCATCAGAATATAGTGACCCGATATGGCAAAAAAAGTGACGATGAGCCACATCACACTATGCACCGGATTTTTGCTCAGCACCACCATCACAGCGCTGCCAAGCGTCACCGCGCTCAGGGAGTAAAATACAATTTCAGAAATACTCATAAGATCAGATAGTTGATTCTTTTTCTTGCCCCGGCCGATTCTTTGCACGATTGCCCAGTGCCTTTTTATAAGCTTCGGGATCTGTTTTCGGGTTAGGTATCAGCAGGTCTTCCTTTCCATATATAAATCCCTTTCTCTGGTAATTTGAAGGTGCAAAAGTTTCACTGAGATAAACGGCATCTTTTGGACACGCCTCTTCGCACAATCCGCAGAAAATGCAGCGCAACATATTGATCTCATACTTTGCAGCATATTTTTCTTCACGGTACAGATGTTCTTCTCCGGGCTGGCGCTCGGCGGCCTCCATCGTTATCGCTTCTGCCGGGCAGGCCACTGCACACAGTCCGCAGGCGGTACAGTTTTCACGGCCCTCTTCATCCCTGTTCAATACCTGTAATCCGCGGAATACAGGACTGAATTCTCTCTTCTGCTCAGGATAGCTTATCGTTGCCTTCCTCTTAAAAATATGCTTTAGCGTGATGAGCATACCCTTCGCGATGTTCCACACATAAAGCCTTTCGAGGAAAGACATCGGCTTCCTTTCAACTGGCTTCGCCCTATTTGTTAATGAATGCATCTTTCAAAATTAGTTAAAATCTCCAACCATTACTTTTCAACAACACTACTAACGCGGTGATTATCATATTGATCAACGCCAGCGGAATCAGCTTTTTCCACCCCAGGTTCATCAGTTGGTCATATCGGAACCGTGGTATCGTCCACCTCACCCACATGAAAACAAAAATAAACACGGCCACTTTTGCGAACATCGTCAGTGCCTGCAGCAAAACGGTCCAGTTATTACCGATATCGTTCGCCAGTTGGGCATCGTTCACGAACGGAATGTCATATCCTCCCCAAAACAGCGTTACCATCACGGCACTGCTGATGAACATATTGATATATTCGGCAAAAAGATAAAAGCCGAGCTTCATCGACGAATATTCCTGGTGGTAGCCAAAGTTCAGTTCGTTTTCCGCCTCCGGCAAATCGAACGGTGTTCGGTTACATTCGGCGAAGGCGCAAATCAGGAATATGAAGAAGCCGAGCGGCTGGTACAGCACGTAATACCAGGTGTCAAGCTGCCCGCCAACGATGACGCTCATTTTGAGGGAGCCGGTGAGCATAAGCAACGCAATGAGTGAAAGGCCCATCGGCAACTCGTATGAAATCACCTGCGATGCCCCCCTGAGTGCGGCTATCAGCGAAAACTTGTTGTTCGACGCCCATCCGCCGATCATGATTCCGTACACGCCCATACTCACCACTCCGAAGATGTATAGGATACCAATATTGATGTCGGCAATTTGCAGGTTCACCCACCTGTCCTGGCCGAACAGGGTGAAATGCAGTTTGTCGCCCCAGGGAATGACAGCCGAGGTCATCATTGCGGTGAGCATTGCGAGGCAAGGGCCGAGGATGAAAAGAAATCTATTCGAGGAGCGCGGGATGATCTCTTCCTTCATGAAAAGTTTAAGGCCGTCTGCGAGCGGTTGAAAGATACCGAACGGACCAGCGCGGTTCGGGCCGCGCCTGTCCTGCATTACCGCCGCCACTTTTCTTTCTGCATACGTTTCATACATGGCAATAACCAGCGACACCGACACTATGCCCACTATCAGCACCAGTTTTTCAAGTATAAATGCCCAATCTATTGCAAGTATGCCGCTCATTAAGTCGTCAATTTTTATTTTTCAAATACTTTACCCGTTGCCGGTCCTTTTAATTCGGACAGATCAATGTCGGGCTGGTTCACTTCGCTTACTGTGTGAATATCCATCAGCAGCCTCGGCTTGTGTCCGTCCATCACTTCGGGCAGCGTTTCCTGTGGTTTAACCGTTCCTACGTAATGGCCCTGCGAAATAACGGAATGGCGATTGATTTTTGTAGGGCCTTCTATCACCCAATCCGCAGTTTTTTTCTTCTCAAAACGGCATTCATTACAGATCCAATCGTGTACTTCTCCCCACTGGTCCTTTCGTGCCGTTACCCTGTACACTTCGTCGCCGCGGTTCCACAGTGTAACCTTGCCGGAACATTTCGGGCAGTCGCGGTGCGCATCCATCGGCTTGAGGAACCAAACCCTGTTTTTGAAGCGGAAGGTGCGGTCGGTGAGTGCGCCCACCGGGCAAACGTCGATCACGTTTCCTATAAAATCATTGTCGAGTGCATTCTTGATATAAGTGGCGATTTGTGAATGGTCGCCGCGGTCGAGAACGCCGTGTTCGCGTTTTTCGGTTATCTGATCGGCAACGTACACGCAGCGGTAGCAGAGTATGCAGCGCGTCATGTGCAGTTGGATAAAGGGGCCGAGATCAACCTTTTCAAAGGTGCGGCGTGGAAATTCGTAACGGGTTCCTTCTTCTCCGTGCTCGTAGCTCAGATCCTGCAGGTGGCATTCGCCGGCCTGGTCGCAGATGGGGCAATCGAGGGGGTGGTTGATGAGCAGGAACTCGACAACGCCGTTTCTTGCGTCGATCACTTTTTCGCTGGTAATGTTTTTCACGACCATTCCGTCCATCACATTCGTTCGGCAGCTCGCCACGAGTTTCGGCATTGGCCGTGGGTCGGCGGTGGAACCCTGGGCCACTTCCACGAGGCAGGTGCGGCATTTTCCGCCGCTGCCCTTCAATGGGGTGTAGTAGCACATTGCCGGTGGTGCAACATCTCCACCGATCTTGCGTGCGGCCTGCAGGATGCTTGTCCCGGGCTCCACCTCAACGGTGATGTTGTCTATGGTTACTTTAAATAGTTTCTTTTCGTCTGCCATGTTAAAACTTAAAAGTTAAAAGTTAAAAGTTAGAAGCGAACACATATTGGTGTGAATCACTTTAACCTTTCACTTTTGCATCGTTGTTCTTCAGTGTAAGGATGGATTTAGCTAATATTCTCGCTAATTCATCACTTTCTTCCAATAACAATTCTATTGCGCTTCTCAGCAATTGATCAATAACCGGGTAATAACTTCTTTTGAAATCACTTCTCTTAATAAAAAGAACTATTGCTTTTGAATACTCATACGACCGCTCGATGAGATCATAAGGCCTTTTCATTTTTTTCTAAAAGTCAAAATTTAATGGTTATCAGCAATGATGTAATCATCACCACTTTTAACTTTTAAGTTTTCACTTTTAACTTAAAATCACTTCCCTTGGTTCCGCATATCCGGCTAAACCGTAGTTTTTTTGCTGCGATTCTTCGGGGTTTTGCACATGCCACTCAAACTCATCCCTGAAATGCCTGATCGCTGCGGCAACCGGCCATGCTGCCGCATCGCCCAGCGGACAAATCGTATTACCTTCTATCTTCCTCTGTATATCCCAAAGCAAATCAATATCGCTCATTTTGCCCCTGCCATATTCAATATTCGTCAGGATCTTCTCCATCCATCCCGTGCCTTCCCGGCACGGAGAGCACTGACCACAACTTTCGTGGCGGTAAAACCTCGCCAGCGTAAGCGTATGACGAACCACGCACTGATCTTCATCCATCACGATAAATCCTCCCGATCCCATCATCGAGCCCGTGGCAAATCCGCCATCCGCAAGGCTTTCGTAGGTCATCATCCTGGTTTCGCCCTTCGCTGTTTTCAGCAACAGGTTGGCAGGAAGTATCGGAACCGACGACCCTCCCGGTATGCACGCCTTCAGCCTTTTACCATTGGCAATGCCACCGCAATATTCATCAGAATAAATAAACTCTTCGACCGAGATGGTCATGTCAATTTCATACACACCGGGCTTGTTGATGTTTCCGCAGGCGCTGATCAGCTTCGTTCCTGTTGATTTACCCACGCCGATCTTCGCATAATTTTCACCGCCCATGTTAATGATGGGCACAACGGCAGCGAGTGTTTCCACATTGTTTACCACCGTCGGACAGTCGTAAAGACCTTTCACGGCGGGGAACGGTGGCTTGATGCGCGGGTTACCTCTTTTGCCTTCCAGGCTTTCGAGCAAGGCAGTTTCTTCTCCGCAGATGTACGCGCCGGCGCCACGTTGTACATAAATTTCACAATCGAAGCCCGATCCGAGTACATTTTTTCCGAGGAAGCCGTTGTTCCTCGCTTCTTCAATGGCCTGTTCGAGTATATCAACTATCCACGCATATTCGCCGCGGATGTAAATGTAGGTGCGTGAGGATCCCAGCGCAAACGACGAAACCACCAACCCTTCTATCAGCAGGTGAGGAATAAATTCCATCAGGTATCTGTCCTTGAAAGTACCGGGCTCCGACTCATCGGCGTTGCAAACGAGGTAACGGGGAACGCCTTCAGGCTTCGCCAAAAAGCTCCATTTCATTCCTGTAGGGAACCCGGCTCCGCCCCTTCCTCTCAGTCCGCTTTTCTTCACTTCCTCCACAATATCCGCCGGCGACATTTTAAACGCCTTCTCTACAGAAGCGTAGCCCCCGTTCTTGCGATAAGTATCATAGTAACGGATGCCTTCAATGCCAGCTTTATCTATCAATAATTTTTGTCCCATACCCGGTCCGGTTAATTATTCATTTCAGAATTTTTTCTGCATTCTTCTATGATCTGGTCAACTTTTTCTTTTGTGAGATGTTCCCTGAAAGTTTTGCCCATCTGCATCATGGGTGCATAGCCGCACGCGCCAAGACATTCAACGGTTTTCAGCGTAAACATGCCATCGGCGGTGGTTTGGCCAACGTTGATTTGCAAACGCTGTTTGATATAGTCGATGATGCCGTCGCTTCCGTTCAACATGCAGGGGCCGGTTTGGCATACTTCGAAAATGTAGCGGCCCACCGGTTTCAGGTTGTACATCGAATAGAAGGTGGCTACTTCGTACACTTCTATGGGTTCGATTTGCAGGAGTTGCGCCACGTAGTCCATCACGGGTACGTCGAGCCATCCGCCGAATTCTTCCTGGGCAAGGTGAAGCAGCGGCAACAGCGCACTCTTTTGCTTGCCTTCCGGATAGCGGGAGATGATTTTCTTTGCCTCCTGCATTTTATTTTCTGAAAAAGAGATCATTTTCGTTTTTTCTTTTCTGTTTTTGTCCACCCCCGGCGCTTCGCGCCACCCCCGCCAGCGGGGGAAATTAACTTTCGTCTCCGTCTTCTACTTACCCTCCGCCGTCAGGGGGAAATTCTCACGTTTCACGTTTCACGTCTCACGTCTCACGTTTCACGTCTCACGTCACGCATCCATTTCGCCGGCGATCAGGTTTAAGCTACTCATCGTAATGATGGCGTCGCTCAGCATGCTTCCCTTCACCAATTCTTCATAAGCCTGGTAGTACACAAAGCAGGGGCGCCTGAAATGCAGGCGGTACGGCGATCTTCCTCCATCGCTGATGAGGTAAAACCCAAGCTCGCCGTTTCCTCCCTCGACACTCACATACACTTCGCCGGGCGGTATGTCTATCTCTCCCATCACTATCTTAAAGTGCCAGATCAGCGCCTCCATTTTCGTGTAAACATCTTTCTTTTCGGGCAGGTAATACTCCGGAACATCGGCGTGGTACACTTCTGCTTCAGCGCCCCTGAACTCCTGCACCTTGCGGTACGCCTGCTCTATAATGCTGATCGACTCCCACATCTCCTGGTCGCGAACCAGGAACCTGTCGTAGCAGTCGCCGGTACTGCCCACGGGAACCGTGAATTCAAAATCTTCATAGCTGCTGTAGGGTGTGTGCACCCTTACGTCGTAATCCACGCCTGCCGCGCGCAGGTTGGGGCCGGTGAAGCCGTAGTTCAGCGCTCTTTCCGCGCTGATGGGACCCACGCCGATGGTGCGTTCCATGAATATCCTGTTCCTCTTGAACATGTTATTGAACTCCTTCAGCACTTTCGGATATTCGGCCAGGAACTTCTCCAGTTTTTCGAAGGCCTTCGGGGTAAAATTTCTTTCAAAGCCACCTATGCGGCCAATGTTGGTAGTGAGGCGCGAACCGCATATCTCCTCGTAGATTTCGTAGATCAGCTCGCGGTATTGCATTACGTAGAGGAAACCTGTGTAGGCGCCGGTGTCCACCCCTACTATCGAATTGCAGATGAGGTGGTCGGAAATGCGGGCCAGCTCCATGATGATGACGCGCAGGTAGTCTACCCGTTTCGGGGTTTTTACACCCAATAATTTTTCGCAGGTGAGGTGCCACCCCATGTTGTTGATGGGGGCGGAGCAGTAGTTCAGGCGGTCGGTAAGCGGAGTGATTTGGTACAGCGGTCTTCTTTCGGCAATTTTTTCAAAGGCCCTGTGGATGTAACCCACAGTCTGTTCGGCCGAAACTATCCTTTCTCCGTCAAGTTCGAGTATATTCTGAAATACGCCATGTGTAGCCGGATGGGTAGGACCCAGGTTGAGCGTTGTAGTATGTTTTCCAATGGATCCTTCCGGTAAAGTTATATGATCAGACATGAATGCCTTTAAGTTGTTTCGTTACTGTCATCTGCCAAACATTTCATCATCTTTGTCCACCCGCGTTTGATCTTCGAGAGGATATTCTTTTCGCATCGGGAAATAGTCCATTTCATCTACATTCAGGATTCTTTTCAGGTTGGGATGGCCGACGAAGTTGACCCCGTAGAAGTCGTAGGTTTCTCTTTCCATCCAGTTGGCTGCCTGGAAAATCCTGGTGGCAGTGTACACGTCCGGTTGGTCGATGCCGGTGTAAATTTTAAACCGGATGCGGACATTGTCTTCCAGATTGTGGAGGTGGTAAACCACCGCCAGTTCCCGGTCTTTCAGATTTGGATAGTGCACGGCCTGCAGATCGGTAAGGAACCTGAATTTCAGCTCTTCATCTTCGAATAGAAACTGAAGCACTTTCAGGTTAAGATCTTTAGGCGCTTCAAAAGTAAGCATGCCATACGGTTCGGCAAAGCTCGTCAGTTGGTCGCCGAATTTCTCGATGAGTCGTGCTTTTATTGTTTCGTTTGTCAGAGACATTAAATATTGTTTCGTTTTGTTAGTCCACCCCCGGCGCTTCGCGCCACCCCCGCCAGCGGGGGATATGCGGGCCCTTCCTTGTTCATTCCTCCGCCAGCGCGGGA
>CAMPGT010000041.1 GCA_946885665.1 uncultured Chitinophagaceae bacterium
GCTGTACATAATCGCTGGTGATGTAAAAATCCATTGAGGCCGGCAAAGGGTTTTCATCCAGCAGTTCCGAAAAATCGTCCTCTCCCTGCGACAGCCAACGCTTCTTCGCGGTTTCTTTATCTACGTATTCAACTGATTTTGTATAAGGTTTGGCGGCTATGTAACTCTTCAGTGAATCTATTTCCTGTTGTGGAACATTATCTCTCAGGTACACCTGCACCTGTACCTGCTCTTTCAGGTGATCGATGTAATGGCTGGCATTGAGCAGCACCCACCCAAATATTCCTACAAAAAATAACACAATGGATACGCCGATTATGGCCATAAAGTAAGAGGGCTTGGAACGTTTGGCCGAGGCTTTTCCAATCTGCACCATAATGGATTTTTTTAGATGGTCAAAAGTAGTTAATTATCTTATGTTTGCACAAATCGATGATCGCTACATGGAATATGTTTTCAGGGAGATAGAAAGAAAATGGAGAGAACAATGGATTAAAACAAATGCCTACCGGGTTTCGAACGATTTAAATAAGCCGAAGTGCTATGTTCTTGATATGTTTCCCTATCCGAGCGGCGCGGGCCTGCATGTCGGTCATCCGCTTGGTTATATAGCCTCGGATATTTACGCCCGCTATAAAAGATCGAAAGGATTCAATGTGCTGCACCCTATGGGCTATGACAGCTTCGGGCTCCCTGCCGAACAATATGCGCTCGAAACGGGCCAGCATCCGGCCGTTACCACCGCAAACAATATCATCACATTTCGTGACCAGCTTGAGAAGATTGGCTTCAGCTTCGACTGGAGCAGGGAGGTGCGCACGAGCGATCCTTCCTATTATAAATGGACGCAGTGGATATTCCTGAAGCTGTTCAATAGCTGGTACAACCGCGAAACCAATCGCGCCGAGCCCATCGACACCCTCATTCCGAAACTCCAGGACTTCGATAAGCTGTCAAAAAAAGAACAGGCGGATATCCTCATGAATTACCGGCTGGCTTACAGCAGCTTTGGAGAAGTGAACTGGTGCGAGGCGCTGGGTACCGTTCTTGCCAACGACGAAGTGGTGAACGGTGTGAGCGAAAGGGGAGGATACCCCGTCGTGAAGAAAAAGCTGAGGCAATGGTACCTCCGCATTACCGAATACGCAGAACGATTGCTGGAAGGACTGAACAAGATCGAATTCAGCGAAGCGATGAAGGATATGCAGACCAACTGGATCGGCAAATCCACCGGCGCCGAGATCGATTTTGAAGTAAAGATGGAATTTCCCCCGCTGGCGGGGGGGGTGCGAAGCGCCGGCGGTGGACAACAAACGGCAGCCACCAAATTAAAAGTCTATACTACCCGCCCCGATACCATATTCGGGGTCGACTTCATGGTAATAGCGCCCGAGCATGAGCTCGTCGAACAAATCACCACGCCCGGGCAAAAACAGGATGTTGATGAGTATATCGCCTTTGTGAAAAGCCGCAGCGAGCGCGAACGCATGGCCGAGAAAAAGATCAGCGGCGTTTTTACCGGCTCCTATGCACTCAATCCCTTCGATAACCGCGAAATCCCCATCTGGATCGCTGAATATGTTCTGGCCGGGTACGGAACCGGCGCCATCATGGCAGTACCCTGCGGCGACGAGCGCGACCACAAATTTGCAACGCACTTCAACATACCCATCACCAATATTATCGGCAGCCACTACAACGGAACCGAGGCCAACCCCACAAAAGAAGCGCTGCTGACCAACAGCGGTTTCCTGAACGGGGTGAAAATGACCGATGCAATGAACATTGTGGTGGAAAAACTGGAAAAAGAAAACAAAGGGGTCCGCAAAACGAATTTCAAGATCCGTGATGCGGCGTTTAGCCGCCAGCGTTACTGGGGCGAGCCGTTTCCCATCAAATGGGTAGACGGCATAGCAGTGCCCCTCGATGAAAAAGAACTTCCCCTCGAACTTCCCAGAGTAGATACCTATTCATCCGGACCAGATGGCCAGGGCCCGCTGGCAAACATTCCGGAGTGGAATACCCGCCATCTGGAAACGAGCACCATGCCCGGTTATGCGGGCAGCCGTTGGTATTTCCTGCGCTACATGGATCCGCACAACGCCGAAACGTTCTGCGACCGTAAAGCATCCGATTACTGGAACCAGGTTGACCTGTATGTTGGCGGCACCGAGCACGCCGTGGGCCACCTTCTTTACAGCCGCATGTGGACGAAATTTCTCTACGACCTCGGCTTCATTTCTTTCGATGAACCGTTCAGGAAGCTGGTGAACCAGGGCATGATACAGGGTTCAAGCAGGTTCGTGTATCGCATCCATGGCACCAACACTTTCGTGTCGCACGGCCTTAGATCAAATTATTCGACCGATGCCATTCATGTGGACGTGAATTTCGTGGATGGTGTTGAACTGGACATGGAGGCGTTTAAAAACTGGCGAGAGGAATTCAGTGACGCAAAATTCGTTCTTGAAGACGGGAAATATATTACGGGCACGGAAGCGGAAAAGATGAGCAAGAGCAAGTACAACACCGTGAACCCCGACCTGCTGGTGGAAAGATATGGCGCCGACACCTTCCGCATGTATGAAATGTTCCTGGGCCCGATAGAGATGAGCAAGCCCTGGGATACGAAAGGCATTGAAGGCGTGCACCGCTTCCTGAAAAAATTATGGAGATTGTTTTACGACGATGAAAAAGGAAAAATCTGGAACGAAGAAAAAGCTACTGATGCAGAATTGAAAGTGTTGCACCGCACCATCAAAAAAATAGAACCGGATTATCAAAGATGTTCTTTCAACACCGGCGTGAGCACGTACATGATCACTGTTACCGACCTCACCGATCTCAAGTGCCACAAAACAGATATCCACGGGCAGTTAATTATTCTTCTTTGCCCCTATGCGCCGCACATCACGGAAGAACTTTGGCACCTGCTGGGATACGAAGGCTCCATCCTTGACGCCGAATTTCCGAAACTGAACATGAAATATCTCGTCGAAACGGCGTACACCTACCCGGTTTCTGTGAACGGGAAAAAACGCGCAGAGATAAAATTCGACCTTAACCTTTCTAAGGAAGAAATAGAACGGAACGTGCTGGAAGATGTGCACATCAAAAAATGGACAGAGGGCCAATCGTTTCAAAAGCTCATCTACATTCCCGGGAAGATGATCAACGTGGTGGTTAAAAAGTAGGGCAGAAGGATTGCCGCCTGTCGCCGTTGTATTCATTATAGAATCCATCGTTGATCAGTGCGAATTCAAAAGCGCCCCGCCCGTTGTTGTACTGTTTCAGCGATGACACCGTTGCGTCATAGCTGAACATCAGCTTTATATTTTTCCATTGATAGCCGATAACAGGAATAACGGCATCGCCCGGGCGGAAGTACAATCCGCCGATCAACTGCGATTCGCCATCGCCCGACAAATTATATTGAAGGTTTCCGCCGCCCACAATCTCGGATGACTTTGCCTGCTGGCTGTAATAAGCCATGCCGTTGATGATCAGCTCGTCGCTCATTTTGTAACTCACGTTGGCGAAGGCGTTGTATCGCATGGGAATGCGGTTGTCTACTCCGGTAGAGTCGGGAGAGAAGAAGGATTCGCGGGGGCGGTTAAGGTGCAATACAGAAATGCCACCGTTCATATACAGCTCGTTGCTGGGGAAAAAGGCATAGTTGAGCCCGGTCTGCACATCGAAATAGCTGATGTTCGGGTTGTCGAGAAAGACGCTGGTGGGTAGCTGCTTGTCAAAAAATTTCCCGTCGAACTGGTCGGGGAATTTGAGATCGGTGGCGTTGATGCGTTTGTTCGACCAACCCACGTTGAAACCGAAGGACAGCAGATGCGCCGTTGCGATCATCTGGTGATAACCTATCGAGGCGTACACCTTTGTTGAGGTGAGCGATCCCGAGCCTGCAACGTCGCGCAGTATTACGCCACCGATGCCGGCCCATCCTGTTTCGATCCTGTCGCGAAATATCTGCGCATCACCCCAAATGCTCATTGTTTTATAGGGTGTGCTCATAATGCTCGACCACTGGTTCCGGTAGTTGGCGCCCACGCGGTAATCGGCTTCGGGAATAAATCCCGTGTTGGCGGGGTTGGTGGTTAGCGGTGAGTTGAACCATTGTGAAAAATGCAGATCCTGCGCCTGGCCGCAAGCAGCAGCGATCATCAACAACCCCACGATCTGTAATCTTCTCAGCATTTTTTATTTTTTATCGGATCAACGTTATGTCGCCCGTTCTCCTCGTTTGGGTTCCGTCAACAAATTGTACATCCAGTGTGTACTGGTACACGTCAACCGGTTGTGGTTGTCCCTTGAACGTTCCGTCCCATGCACCGCGCCTGTCGTTGGTTTCAAACACCACCTGTCCCCACCGGTTATAAATCTTCCATATCATTTTGGCTATTCCGAATCCTTCCACTTTTATAACGCTGTTCCTTCCGAATTTGCCCGGAGTAAAGGCATTCGGAACATCGAGCAGTGGCAGGATGTCGGCTTTTACTTCGTGGCACGCCGTGTCGGTACAGCCAAATTGATTATACGTAACCAGGCATGCATTGTAGGTGCCTGTTTGATTATATTGGTGCAAGGTAGTATCCCTGGTGGTCTTTACAGTTGAGTCGCCATCGCCGAACAGCCATTTGTATTTTACGCCGCCCGATGAGAGGTTGGTAAAAATGACGGGTTTATTTTGAACGGGTACCACGGGCGTATGAGAGAATTCAGCGGTGGGCTTCGAGGACACAATGATGGTCATTGTGGTGTCGTCAATAATGTTACACGTGCCTGAGTCAATGGCGATCATGTGAACACGGTAGGTGCCCGGGTCGTTATAATTGTGTACTGGGTTCACATCGTTTGAGTGTGCCGAACCATCACCAAAATCCCATTCAAAAGTCCGGCCAGCCAGCGAAGTGTTGGTGAATATTGCGGTGTAAGGGGCACAACCGGTGGGAGGTGTTTCAAAGCGCGCCTCTACCAATGGGTTCACAAATAACTGCATGGAATCGGTTTCCGGCGAGTTACAATACCCCGGATCCACGAGATGCAGCTTTACCCAATATGTTCCGGGGCTGGAATAATAATGTCTTGTTTTTCCCACACCAGTGTACGCGGGGGGCGTTCCGTCGCCAAAATCCCATACAAAACTGGAGTCCGTAAACGGTCTTCCGTTATTTAACACTATTGAGGTGTTGTTGAATTCATAGAGCAGGTCGGTACACGGATCGAGTTTTTGTATGTCCATCGACATTTCAGCCTTATCGGAACCCACGCGCACGAACGTGTACGCCGTGTCGCGCTCGTTGCAGGAATTGAGATCAATGGCGATGAGCCTTACGCGGTACAGACCTACATTTTCAAAAGTGTGCACCACGCTGGCGCCGTCGGGCGCCTCGGTGGTGGTGTCCGGTGATCCGTCATCAAAGCTCCAGAGGTAACTCACTGCGTTACGTACGGTATCCTCGAGTGTAACGGTAAAAGGCGCACACCCCAGCGAATCGCGCACGCCGTTGACGGTGGGCCTCGGACCCGAGGCAACACCTGCAAAATTGAACGCCATCTTCACTGCTGCCAGGTTGCAGGCCTCCGACCCGTTTACCGGCCCCACCACGCCGGGCGTTGTAGGGAACCTGGCGCCGCCGCCACAATTGGCGCAGATGGCCTGGTAGATCACGCCCTGCTGGTCATAGCGGCTGGTACCGCCGTCAACGTGCTCGCCTGTGGCCCCGCCGGTTTGGCCAAAGAAACTGCCGTACATGAGCGCGGAAGCGTTTTTCTGTATAACGATAAAGTAAAAATCCTGGTTATCGGTGCTGCTTTTCACTGCGTCTCCCGTTACCGGCATGCCTCTTACCCCTGCCTGGTCGAACGGGTCATTTTTGCTGGTGGTGATCCAACCGCCCCAGCCCGATATGTAAACGTTCTCGCACCGGTCTACCAGGAAGGCCACGGGCGACATGTTCGGCTTGGTGGAACCGCTTCCAAATACGGTCGAGTATACAAAATCCGAGAGGTCGGGTTTTAATTTCGCGACAAACTGGGATGACCCGGCGTTACTATAGGTGGCATTTCGAACGGGCCATGCGCCGCCGCGCGACACCCCCATCACGTAGGGAAATCCCTTCCGGTCGAACTTCAGCCCGTAAATAATATCTGCATTGGGCGTACCGAGATACACCGATTTTCTAAGAACGGTTCCATCGTTGGAGATCCAGGATACAAAGGCGTCGGTTTGCCCTCCCTTGAAGCCTGTGCCCATTGGGCCCGTGCCGGCCTTCGGAAAGGCCCCTTTATCGTTCTCACTACCGGTTGTGGTGCCGCCGCCAACATAGATATCCCGCGTGAGCGGATCCAACTCAAGTACAAAAGCCCCATCTTCACCGGGTCCTCCCAGGAAAGAGGCCCAGATAATGCCATTACATGATGGATTTATTTTCATGACCACTCCATCCTGCTTGCCGCCCAGCGTTTTTTGGAAAGCAGTGGCGGTCGTTACCGGAAAATCTGTAGACTGTGTTTGTGCGGCCACGTAAATATTTCCGCCGGGATCGAGGATCACCTCGCTTCGCGAATCATCACCGTAGTTCCTGATCAGCGTGGTGTGCGAATAGTTCCTCGATAACTGTATATCCTCGATGTTGACTCCGTCGAGCTGGCCGCCGCCGATCTTCAACGAGCCGATGATGCCGGTGCCGCTGGCATTGAGCTTCGTTACCACGATGTCGCAATTCGTGCCCGCATATTCATATCCACGGGTGTCGGGATAATCGGTTGAATAGCTCCTGCCCATCACGACAAGGTTGCCCGCGGCGTCGCTGAAAAGACTGTGCGGGTATTCATTATTCGCGCCGCCGATATAAGTCGCATATAATCTTTGCGAACCGTTGGCACTGAATTTCATGATACCGATGTCGGTGCCGAGTTCACCGTTTCTGCCGCCCATAAAATGGGCCTGGAAGGCGCCGGTCGTGGTCGGAAAGCCGTCAGCGAAAACGATTCCCCCCGAAAACAGGGTGCCATCGGGCCCGGGTGTAGCGGTGAACCCATATTGGTTGGCGGGACTTCCTGTAAATGAAACGAAGATCAGCGACGGATCGATGACCAGCGTCGTGTTCTTCGAATACTCGCCCAATTTGAACCTGACGGTATTGTTTGAAGTAATCTCGTATTTGCATTCGATCTTCTTCCTGCCCTTTAAGTCGTCGGGCTGAAAACTATAAGGATACAGTTCCTTTACGTCGCCCACCGATGTTCTGATGATGAGCTCATTATTTTTGATGGATAATTTATCCTGCCCGGTATATTTCATCACGATTTTCGACGGGTCGCCGCCCGGACGAATGATAAGGTCGTACTTCAGCTTTTCGGCTTCTGAATAATACCGCAGGTCGATGTTCGGATAGATATTTTTATAAACGACGGCATTAAAAATGCGTGCATTGCTCACCCATTTCGAGCGGTCGTTGCCGAGGAAATAATTATTGAACGACTGAACCTGTTTTTCAGGCACCACTTCGGGGTTTTGATTGGCGCCTTCAAATTCTACTTTGTATGCGTGCGAACGCAGCACACTGCCCGTTTTCGTAAGGCTGTTATCGATCACGCGTCCCGAAAGGTCCTTGCTGTAATCTATCTTCTTATTTTTTTTCGACGAACCTTCTTCGTGTTCATGACTGCCCATGAAAAGCGAAAGATCTTTTGGATGGTGCAGCAAAACAGTGAACCCATTCTTCTGCAAAAAAAATGCACCTGAACCAAGCTCTCCTTTAAAGTCAACGGAATCGGTCCACTGGCCTTTGTTCTCTATGAATTCGAAAGAGGAAGGGCCGGTTTGCGCGGATGACCGGGCAGAGATCACCATGAGAATCCCTACAAGGAATACGCTAACTCTACTCAATTTTTCTTTTTTACAATGTAATCAATTCGAACGTTAAATCCATGCAAATGTTAGCCGCACGGAGCATGCAAAATACCTATGAAATTTTGCTCCATGGCGTCTTTCCCGTAAGCAGCCGAAGGTATTCCCGCAATGAGAAATTTTCCGGTTTAACCAGGTCCGGATCGTTTTCAAGAAGTTCGAGGGCGAGACTCCTGGCGGTTTCCAGTATCTGCCTGTCCTGAACGAGATCGGCTAATTTAAGATTGAGTGCGCCGCTTTGCCTGGTTCCTTCGATTTCGCCGGGGCCCCTTAATTCGAGATCCTTTTCAGCAATTTTGAAACCATCATTTGTGGCGACCATCGTTTTTAGACGTTCCCTCGCTTCCGCACCTAATTTTGGGCCAGTTAATAAAATGCAAAAACTTTTTTCTGCTCCCCGTCCCACTCTTCCTCTTAACTGGTGCAATTGCGACAACCCAAATTTCTCGGCGCTTTCTATCACCATCACGCTTGCATTCGGCACATCAACACCCACTTCGATCACTGTTGTTGCAACCATTATCTGAGTGTCATTATCCCTGAACCGTTGCATGTTCGTTTCGCGCACTTCATTTGTTTGTTTACCATGCACCATGCTGATGTAATACTTTGGTTCGGGAAACCAGGCCTTCACATTTTCATATCCCCTTAAAAGATTTTCATAATCGAGTTTTTCTGATTCTTCAATTAAAGGGAAAATGATATACGCCTGCCTGCCGTTCGCAATTTCGGAACGGATGAAATCCATCACCTGCGGACGCGAGTGATCATAACGATGTACGGTTTGAATAGGCTTGCGGTTGGGTGGAAGTTCGTTAATTATACTGTAATCAAGGTCGCCGTAAGCGGTCATGGCAAGGGTTCGGGGGATAGGTGTGGCCGTCATCACCAGCACATGAGGCGGTATCACGGCTTTTGTCCACAACCGCGCCCGTTGCGCCACCCCAAAGCGATGTTGTTCATCGGCAACGGCCAGGCCGAGCTGCTGAAACTCCACGGTGTCCTCGATGAGTGCATGGGTGCCGATCAGCAGGGTAACGGTTCCCTCCTTTAATTCGCGCAGCAGCTTTTTACGTGCGGCGCTTTTTACCGACCCGGTCAGCAGCCCCACCGTAACAGGCATCCCTTCCACCAGTGACTTAATGTTTTGGAAATGCTGGCGGGCGAGAATTTCTGTAGGCGCCATCAGGCAGCTCTGGTAGCCATTACCGGCAGCTATCAGCATGCACAGGAGCGCCACGATGGTCTTGCCGCTGCCAACATCTCCCTGCAGCAGGCGGTTCATTTGCCGGCCCGATCCCAGGTCTTTCCTGATCTCCTTGATAACGTTCTTCTGTGCCCCGGTGAGCTGGAAGGGCAGGAAATGCTGGTAAAACGTGTTGAAAAGCTCTCCCACCTGACCGAATGCAACGCCTTTTGAAAAACGGTGACGTTGCAATTTCACCAGGCCCATCCTGAGCTGGGCGATGAACAGCTCCTCGAACTTGAGCCGCCGCACGGCCTGTGCATGGTGTGCAGGACCCGGCGGAAAATGGATATGCGAGAGCGCCGTGAACCTTGGCACGAGCCTGAGCTGACTGATAATGGGCTCGGGAATATTTTCCGGTACGTCTTTTTCCTGGATGATGCTGAACAGGCTGTGGGTGAGTTTTGCTAGCTGCCGCCCGCCGAGCCCGCGCGATTTCAGCTTCTCGGTGCTGGGGTAAACGGGTTCGAGAAAGCTCCTGTTCTCCGGCGTGCCGGGCACCCACGGGTCCAACTCGGGGTGGCTAATTTGGGCCTGGCCATTGAAAAAGCTAATCTTTCCGTACACCAGGTATGCCTGCCCGGTGTTCAGGCTTTTATGTATCCACGTTACGCCCTGGAACCAAACAAGCTCGAGCGTTCCGGTCTTATCTGCGATTTCGCCGACAAGCCGCCTTGTTCTTCTGTCGCCCACAATTTCGAGGCTGGTGAGCCGTCCGGCAACCTGGATCCATTCGGTTCCGGGCCCGATGTCGCGGATGGGGGTGATGAGGGTCCGGTCAATGTGCCGGAAGGGGAAATATTCGAGGAGATCGCGAAAAGTAAATAGACCAAGTTCTTTTTTGATGATATCGGCCCGCTGCGGTCCAACACCTTTTATATATTCGATGGGGCTCGATAATATGTTGTCATTTCTTTTTGACATAAATTTCTATCCACGCGTGGGATGATGGGTTTCTTGGCACCGGAAAGGTATCCACCCGGTTGTAATTTTCCTTCAGGGCGGCCCTCACACTGAAAGGATAAATATTATTCGAGTAGGGAACGTACTCAAAAAGAACCAGGTCGTAGTAGTTATCCTTCACCCGGTTGATGAACATATTAGTCTCCTTTTCGAACATGCCCACGCCTTTGTGAAACCATAGCGGGTAACCGCTGCCGGTTTCGAGTTCGAAAGGTATTTCTGCGGCGAGCGTCGTCAGCTCCGACATATTCAGCACTTTCAGATTTTTGCCGTTTTTCACCAAATCAGAACTCATCAGCCGCTCAACGCCGTCTGCGGTCGGGCCCGGCAGCAGCACTTTGCGGAGGGTAGGCAGCGAGGTCAGCCGCCATTCATGAAGCGGCACGGCCGTCGTGTCAATTTCAATCATGTATGTGTTCTTGTTCACGACATCCGCATAGGTGTACCCTTCGTAGGTATGGGTGGTGAACGTTTCGGGTTCGGAGGGTATCACAAATCGCTCGATGTATTTCCAGTACGCCTGGCTCCACCACAGCAGGACACACGCATTGAGGATGATGGCTGTTTTCCAGGTATTTAAGCGGATAGGAAGCAGCGCGCACAGCAGCGTCAAAATATAAGCTACGGCAAAGGCGTGGAAAAAGATGTTATTGTCTTCGGGCAGGTAGCTGGTTACCTGGAAGATCGCAGCCTCGGCGAGTATGCCAAGGGTGAGCAGTGCGAAAAGCATTTGCTGTTTGTCGCGCAGGAAGGCCCTGAAATTTTTGATAGTGGCAAAAAGAAGGATGATGATGAGCGCCAGGTAAAACTTGAGCCACTGCGAGCCGAGGAGGAATTCCTTCAGAATGTCCGATAGAGATATCCTGGAGCTGTGCGGCGCCTGCCCGTAATTGAACCAGTAACCAAAACCGTAGGGCGTTAAAGGCAGTATGATAATGAGCGCCGTGGCGAGCAAGCCGCCGATGAAGAATAACACCGGCAGCCACCTTTTTTCGGTTATGGCATCGTATATGAGCAGCGCCAGGCAAACGAGGAGGGCCAATCCGCCGCCATCCTGCTTGGTGAAGAAGGAGAAGAAAACAAAGGCTCCGGCCAGGGCGGGCCAAATGTATTGCCAGCGCGAAACTACCGGCCGCGTGAGAAAATGCAAAAGGAAGGCGAGCGCTATCAGCTCATAAAATATCACTGTATTATTATACCATGGCCAGTAGTTGGGAAGAAGGAAAGTGAAACAGAGAACAATGACAGCGGCCAGGCTGACTGCTGCCGGCACTTTGAAACTTTTCAGTATCCACCTGAACGACAGGCCGCTGATGATGTTGATCAGGGCCTGCGCCTTCACGAGAACGATCATCTGAGGGCCGAAGATCTTGAAAAACAGGGCGGGTATCACCCAATACATGTACCCCAGCGGCATGCCAAAGTCCCGGAACGGCATCTGACCGTTCGCCATCCGGTATGCCCCTTCCCACGACAGGTAGCTGTTGAGCCGGTAAGGCATGTCAGGAAACAGGGGAATCAGTGCAATGATGACGATAAGCAGCACTTCGGCGATGGACAGTATTCGTTTCACTTAAAAAGTTTGGTTCAGAATCAGGTGAAGCCGGAGCACCCGGTGTATTTTGTAAATTACTGACACTCGTTTGATTAATGCAAATCTAACAGCCAATAATATTGCATCAAAGCCTTTTGTGAACTATCTTGTGGCCGGCCGCAACATGAAGCATTATATTCAACTGATAAGGCCTAAGCATTGGGCCAAAAATCTTTTCCTGTTCGTTCCTCCTTTTTTTGCAGGGAAGTTCTTTGAGCTCGATAAAATCGGATTGCTCACGGGTGGATTTGTGGCGTTCAGTTTTCTGGCAAGCAGTATTTACATTATCAACGACTACCGCGACATCGAGGATGATAAAAAGCATCCTGAAAAGCGGAAACGGCCACTTGCCTCAGGCTCGGTCAATAAGAACGTGGCGATAATACTTAGCTGTGTGCTCACCATTGCCGGCGCTGTGATCGCGTACCTGCTTGATTCCAGCGGCAAGTTCCTGTTCATTGCCGGGCTGTATTACCTGCTTAACCTGTCGTACTCGTTCGGCCTGAAAAATATTGCGATCGTCGACATCCTCATTTTGGCCGCCGGCTTCGTTTTGCGGGTCAAGGCGGGCGCCCAGTTGGCAGCGGTGAGTACCACCGAATGGTTCATTATCATGACCTTCCTGCTGGCCCTGTTCCTCGCCATCGCCAAACGAAGAGATGACGTATTGCTGAAAATGAATACAGGTTCCGACATGCGCAAATCGATCAGGGGCTACAGCCTCGACTTTCTGAACACCCTGCTCGGGTTGTTCTGCGCTATCCTCATCGTATCTTATGTGAACTACACGATTTCGCCTGCCGCATTCGAGAAATTCGGCCACCGCCTCTACTACACCGCGCTATTCGTTATTGCGGCGCTGATGCGCTACCTGCAAATCACTTTCATACACAACAAAGCAGGTTCGCCCACAGATGTGCTGTACAAGGACCGGTTCATCCAGGTAACGCTGGTGCTGTGGGCGGCGAGTTTCTTTGTCATCCTGTATTTGCGCGACCTAACCTTTTTTGATAAATGAAGCAGAAGATAGCCAACTGGGGCAATTATCCCGTAATGGAAAGCGACGTGAAAAGCTTCAGCTTCGTCGACCAGCTCAAAGAGCTGATGAAACGAACGGATCATTTCATACCCCGCGGCAATGGCAGGTGTTACGGCGATGCGTCGCTTGCGGAAAAGACGGTTTCAACATTGCGTTACCATCGCATACTTTCTTTCGACGCAGAAAACGGAATATTTGAATGTCAAAGCGGGCTCACGCTCGATAAGATACTTGAAGTGATCGTTCCCAAAGGATGGTTCCTTCCCGTTACACCCGGCACAAAGTTTATTACCGTGGGCGGCGCTGTGGGCAGCGACGTGCATGGCAAGAATCATCACGTTGAAGGGTCCTTTTCCAATCACATCGTCGAGATGGACGTGATGATCGCCGACGGCAGCATCCTCACGTGCTCGCCACTGGATCATACCGACCTGTTCAACGCCACCTGCGGTGGCATGGGACTAACAGGCATGATCACGCGCGTGAAATTCAGGCTCAAAAAAATAGAAACATCCTACATCAGGCAAAAACAGATCAAGGCCAAAAACCTTGACGAGCTGATCAGCCTGTTTGAAGAATACAAAGACTACACCTATTCCATGGCATGGATAGATTGCCTCACAAAGGGCAAACAATTTGGAAGGGGAATCCTGATAGTGGGAGAGCACGCTAAGCTTGAAGAACTGAGTGAAAAACGAAAGAAGAAGCCTCTGAAAGTTTCGGGAAAGCCCAAAATCAGCTTTCCTTTTAATATGCCTTCATGGCTGTTGAATACGTTCACCATTAAGGCCTTTAATTTTTTTGTTTACGGCAAGAATTTAAAGAAAGAAATCAACAACGTGGTGCCGTATGAACCGTTTTTTTATCCGCTCGACATGATCCTGCATTGGAACCGTGGCTACGGGAAAAAAGGATTTGTGCAATACCAGTTCGTGCTGCCCCTCTCCTCCAAGCAGGGCCTGGTGGATATTTTAAAGCGGATCAGTGATAAGGGCCTCGGTTCATTTCTCGCTGTGCTCAAGGTTTTTGGAAAACAGGACAGCCTGATTTCTTTTCCTGATGAGGGCTACACGCTCGCCCTGGATTTTCCCGTACGGAAAGGTTTGTTTAAATTTCTGGATGAATTGGATGAAATTGTTCTCCAATTCGGAGGAAGATTATATATGTCGAAGGACGCACGGATGAAACCGGAAGTGCTGTACAAGGGCTATCCCGGCCTGGAAGAATTCAAAAGCATCGTTCAGAAATACAACCCATCGGCTAAATTATCTTCCCTGCAGTCCGAAAGGCTTTTACTTACCGTACAATAACGAGAACAACATGCCAACTGCTTTAATATTGGGTGCCGCCTCAGATATGGCAATTGCCATCGCCGAAAAGTTTGCTTCAAGGGGTTATAACATTCAGCTTGCGGCGCGTAATGTAAACCGCCTGGAGGCGCATCAATCCGATCTTGCCATTAAATACAGCTCGAGGGTTTCGATTCACGAATTCGATGCGTTGGCGTATGCTTCCCATGCAACATTCTTTGATCATCTTGAACCGAAACCGGACGTTACCGTTTGTGTTTTTGGTTATCTTGGTGAAAACGAAAGGGCCGCGGCCGACTGGGAAGAAGCGAGCAAAATAATCAATACGAACTATACCGGCGCGGTATCTGTTTTAAACCGTGCCGCGCAATATTATTCATCGAAGAAGGAAGGCGTGATTGTAGGCATAGCTTCAGTTGCCGGCGAACGTGGCAGGCAAAGCAACTACATGTATGGCAGCGCGAAAGCCGGTTTCAGGGCTTACCTGTCGGGCTTAAGGAACAGGATGCAGAAAGAAAATGTGCATGTGGTTACGGTGCAGCCGGGTTTTGTATACACGAAGATGACGGAGAACCTGAAACTTCCAAAAATGCTTACCGCAAAACCTGAAGAGGTGGCTGAAGCGGTGTACAATGCGGCCAGCAAAAAAAAGAACGTAGTTTATGTGAAATGGTACTGGCGATGGATCATGCTCGTCATCAAGACCATTCCTGAACCCATATTTAAAAAATTAAAACTTTGAACAGGGTAATTGCTTTTTTCGATTTTGACGGCACGGTCACAAAAAAAGATTCATTGCTCGAGTTCATCAGGTACAGCAAGGGTAGCTTTTCTTTTTATTTTGGTTTTGCAATTCACGCGCCGGTGCTCGTCTGCTACAAATTGCAGTTGATTTCCAATCACCGCGCCAAAGAGATCATGCTTCGTTATTTTTTCGGTAAGATGCCGGTGGAAGAATTCAATGGTTTGTGCGAGCGCTTTACCGCCGAGGTGTTGCCCTCTCTCATTCGCGAAAAGGCACTTAAGGAGATCGGCCGTTTTAAGAAAGTGGGTGCCGAAGTGGTGATCGTTTCTGCGTCGCCCGAAAACTGGCTGCATTACTGGTGCCGCAATGCCGATCTGAAATGCGTGGCCACCAGGATGGATGTAAGCAACGAGCGCATCACCGGACGGATCAACGGCCGCAATTGTCATGGTGAAGAAAAGGTGAGAAGGATAATGGAAGAATACGATCTCGATAGTTTTTCTTCAGTGTATTGCTATGGCGACACGCCCGGCGACAAACCGATGCTTTCGCTGGCGAACATAAGGTTTTACAAGCCATTTAGATAATCAAAATCTCCCGTCTCCTCAAATAAAAAAGGGACGATTTCACTCATCCCCTTTTCCGTTTCATGAATAACTGCGTATTTAATTCTTCACAAACTTTGTAAGCTTTCTTTGCTTGCCATCAACAATCACTTCAAGGTAATACATGCCTGTTTGCAGCCTGTCTACACCGATGCGTTCAAACAAGCGTGTTTGTGTTTTCATGGTGTTATGAGAATGTACCACCATGCCGCTCGCATTGTAAATCGTGATCCTGGTTGTGCCCAGTGTGTCGCTGACCAACTCGGCATTGACGGTTGTTCTTGCCGGGTTCGGGTATAACACCAATCCTTCTTCATACCTCATCGTGTTCACGATGGAAATAGATACAGTGTCTCTTGTTACACGGCCGTTATTGTCGGTGATGTTCAACTCGAAGTAGTATTCTCCGGTTTCCAGTCCGCTAACCTGGGTGATAGCAGCGCCGGGTGATGTGATGTTAGCCGATGACGGACCGCTTATTTGTCTCCACTCGTAATCCGATACATCGGTACCGGAGTTGCTGCCATCGAGGTAGGTAGTGGTTTCGGGGTAAGCGATCGTTTGATCGGCGCCCGCTGCTGCGACAGGTATTTCAGGTGCTACTGCAGGCGCTGCATTTACTGTTACTTCGATCACATTGCTGGCAATGTTGCCGCTGTTGTCGGTAACTGTTAGGCGAAAAACATATGTTCCCGGAGCCAGGCCGATTATTGTTGGGGAGGCTGTGGCTGCGTTTGTGATTGTTACTCCGTTTGGCCCGCTAACCTTTACCCAACTGTATCCGGTAATTGTACCGTCCACGTCGTACGATCCTGAACCATCCAGTTTAATACCCGGGTTTGGCAGTTGCACAGCTATGTCTTCACCCGCAACGGCTACCGGCACCTGGTTGGGTGGCTCGGGCAGCACGGTGATCAGCACTACATCGCTGGCCTTTGTTCCTTCGTTGTCGGTGACCGTGAGCCTGAATTTATATTCTCCTTCTTTTAATTGCGTAATGGTTATGTCGGCTGAGCTTGCATCACTGATCTTCGCTCCTGCTGGACCAGTTACATATTCCCAATAATATTTTACGATCGTTCCATCGGGATCATAAGAGTCTTTGCCACTCAGGTCCACTTCGTTCACCGGCAACTGAATTTGCCCGTTGGCACCTGCTTTCGAGGTCGGGACCTCATTAGGCGCCTTCTGCACGTTTACCACGATGGTGTCGTAGCCCAATGCGCCTTCTGTATCTTTTACCTGGAGTCTGAAGCGGTACGTACCCTGCACCAGGTTTTCAACCTTGGTGATGTGATAGCTGGGGCTCACAATGCTGAATTGTGACGGTCCGTCAATCATCATCCAGGAATAATTTGTGAGTGTTCCATCTTCATCTTCTGATCTGCTGCCGTCAAGTGTAACTTCATTCAGCGGAAGCATGATGGTGATATCTGTTCCGGCAATGGCAATCGGTTTTTTATTGGGCGGCGGAGGCGGCACATCGGCTTCTCTAACATCTACTTTTACGGTGTCGGCATCGATATCACCATCATTGTCCTTCACTTCGATCCTGAACGAATAGGTGCCTGCCTGCAAACCTGTAACTTTTGTTGACACCAAAGCCGGGCTTGTTATTGAATAGCTGCCGGGTCCGCTAACATACGACCAGTGGTATGATTGAATAGTACCGTCGGGGTCAGATGAATTGGAGGCGTCTAAAGTTACCTCATCGTTAGGCAGTGTAATTACTTTATTGGAGCCGGCTTCTGCATAAGGTGCAACGTTAGGCACTGGCAGCGCCGCATTTACTTTTACGGTCACCGTATCCTCGTCCGTTGCTCCGTCGTTATCTGTTACAACGAGGATAAACCTGTACGTTCCTTCCGATAAGTTCGTAAGATTAGTGCTCTTTACCGAGGCATCTGCAATAATAAACTGGCTGGGTCCGCTAAGTTTCGACCATTCATACGTGGCGATCGTTCCGTCGGGATCCGAAGAGGCGCTACCATTCAGCACTGTTCTGTTATCAGGAAGTGTAAGCGTGATATTGTTGCCGGCGTTCGCTATTGGTGCCTTGTTCAGCGCGATTGGAGCGGGGTTAACCACCACCGTTACAAAATCTATTCCTGTTGCTCCTTTGTTATCCGTAACAACCAATTTGAATGAATAGGTTCCTTCAACCAAATTGCTCATCGTAGTGACGGCTGAAGAAGGTGAGCCAATTTTTGCAGTGGGGCCGGAAGCTTTGGTCCAGGCGTAAGAGGCGATTGAACCATCTGTATCTTCAGAACCGCCTGCATCGAGTTTGATGCTGTTTATCGGTAACGTGATGATTTTATTGACACCTGCCCTTGCAATAGGCGCCTTGTTGGCAACGCTGGCGCCGGATGTAACAACAACCGTTATCGTGTCGCCGGTATAGCTTGCCCTGTCATCTACAACATACAATGCATATTTATAGGTGCCGGCAAGTGTGAGGCCCGTTACTGTTGTTGACGAGCGCGATCCGAATGCATCGGTGATCACACCTGCAGAGGGTCCGGATATTTTTTTCCAAACGTAACGCACAATTTTACCGTCAGGATCAGAAGAAGCTGAACCGTTCAGGGTAACAGTGGCGTTGCCGGTGGTAGTGGTAAGGTCGCTACCTGCCCTGGCGGTGGGCAATTTATTTACAGCCCAGGTTCTGTTTTGTCCGAGGAACCACTCATATATATTTACGATGCCGTTATACCTGTAGTTGGTATCGGTGTACAGCCTGTCCCAAACGCCGTGTCCACCGGATGCCCAATACGTTTCCAACGCTCTTACAGCAGGATTCAGGGCATTGATCTTCCGGATGGCCGATTGTGTGCAGGATGCGGAGGCCACATTATCGTCGAGAGCGTGGAACGACCAAACCGGCAGATTGGCATCGACCACATATTTTGCATCTTTAAATGTACACGGTGCACAAACTGTTGCAGCCGCAGAAATGTTTTTTGGCTGACTGGCTGCGGTAGAAATATATTTAAAGGTGCCCCCACCGCCCATGCTAAGACCAGTCAGATATATCCTGTCTTCGTCTATGCGGAGATTTGTTTTGGCATATTTAATAAGGTCCTCTACAAAAGCGTTTGGCCACATGCCGTAATTTTTTGGGCATTGTGGCGACAAAACGAGAAATGTTTCGGTCTTGCCGTTCCAGGTAAACGTCATATTATGACCCAGCTTTATCATGCGCGGCAGGCCTATGCGGGCAACATACTTAAGGTCGCTGGTGCCGTTACCTCTTTCACCGATTCCATGAAGGAAGATGATCAGTGGATATTTTTTGGTGGTTTTAGCGTAATCTGCGGGTTTGTATTCGAGGAAACCAAGCCAGTCGCCTGTTGAAGCCCTCAACCCTTTTTCTATTTGCTGGGAAAATCCGGACAGGGATCCGGCAGCAATCAGCATCATAAGCAATACAGTCCTAACTACATAGGTACAGTTTTTCATGGGTGGATTTTTCGGATAAACGGATTTCGGAACTGGGTTTAACCAGTTTTAAATAACATTAAGGAAACGGACATACATGCTGATTCCTTGCGTCAAAAGAACATTTTTTTTAATGATATGTCAAGTATCTCACTCAAACTAATAGAAGCCGCGACCGCCGATAAGTGTATTTGCTTAATGAACGATTTGCTTATCGTAAAAGTACTTTCGCCGGATAGATAAAATACTATTTGCCGGTGGCCTCTGAGTTTTCCGTGAACGATTTGGGAGTATGCGCAAATTCTTTTCGGTTGCGGCGCATCGTGAGAGCGGCCCTGATGAAAGTAAATACGATAATGGGAAGGTGAAGCAGGGCGCGAGCCGTACGGCCATTGTAGTACCGCTGCGGGAGGGCTAACAGCATCGCGGCCACGAGGATTAGAAATAGCGTTATCCAATACCTAAGGGAAACATTGGTAATATTGACGTGCGTGAAGTGTTCGATAA
>CAMPGT010000042.1 GCA_946885665.1 uncultured Chitinophagaceae bacterium
TGCCGATGTTCAAAAAAATAATCGTCACCATCATTTTATTGTGCCCGTTAGCGGTGATAACGGCCCAGCAGCATGCCTATAAAGTTATCGATTCCCTGTTCAGCGACTATGCTGCGAAAAATAATTGTCCCGGCACAGTGTATGCTATTGTAGGGCCGGAAGGGACAATGCATAGCGGAAAAATTGGCTATGGCAACCTTGAAAAGCGATATGCCGCCGATGAGCACACGGCATTCAGGATCGCCTCCATGACGAAAAGCACCGTTGCAATGGCTATCCTTCAACTGCGTGATGCGGGAAAGCTGTCGCTCGACGATCCCGCCGCGAAATACATTCGTGAACTCGATTCCATAAAATATCCCACCGCCGATTCGCCACCGCTTACTGTAAGGAACCTTCTCACGCACGCTGCGGGTTTTCCCGAAGACAATCCCTGGGGCGACCGGCAACTGGGCATCTCAGACGAAAAAATGCTGGACATGTTCCGCAAAGGCATCTCTTTTTCGAATGCACCGGGCATCGCCTATGAATACAGCAATATGGGCTTTGCTATGCTGGGATACATTATCAAAAAAGTTAGTGGCCAACGGTATGAAGATTACATCACCCAAAATATATTCAGGCCGCTGGGCATGGATCACAGCTATTGGGAATATTCGGATGTGCCGGAAAAAACACTGGCGCTGGGTTACCGTTACCTCAACGGGCAACACGTAAAGCAACCCATGCTGCATGACGGTGCGTATGGAGCGATGGGAGGATTGATTACCACGCTCGGAGATTTTCAGCGCTACGTATCTTTTCATCTTTCAGCCTGGCCGCCCCGCAATGAACCGGAACATGGGCCACTGCGCAGAAGCTCGTTGAGAGAAATGCAGAAAGCATGGCAGTTCAGCGGATTGTATTCGGGTTCCGCATGTCCGTTGGTAACTGCCTACGGATACGGGCTTCGCTGGTCCACGAATTGTCATGGCACCGTTAGCGTAGGACATAGCGGCGGGCTGCCCGGCTTCGGTAGCAACTGGACCATTCTGCCCGACTATGGTATCGGTATGATCTGCTTCAGCAACAGCACTTACGCGCCGGCCAGCAGGATCAATATGAAGGCCCTCGACACACTCATCACCATGGCAAACCTCCAACCTTATACAATTCGGGTTTCCAAAATTCTGGAACAACGCAAAGACGAGCTGGTGCGTTTATTGCCCGAATGGCAAAACGCGCCCTCGACTCCTATTTTTGCGGAGAATTTTTTCCTCGATTATTTTCCGGATTCATTAAGAAAAGAATCACTCGCAGCCTTTAAAAAGGCGGGCAGGATTGTTCGCGTGCATGACATCGTTCCTGAAAATAATTTAAGAGGCACTTTTGTTATCGAGGGACAAAACGCAGACGTGGAAGTGTACTTCACCTTATCGCCGGAAAACCCGCCGCTTATACAGGAATTCAACATTCGCAGCGTTCCGTCACAACCGAAAACGGATGCTGTTCTTCAGAAAATCTTATCGACGAACGAAGATCCACTATTTCGAAAGGTGATCGGTGACCCGGATAAATACAGGCTGCAAATTATCTACACGAAAATAGACCGCGATCGGAATAACGTTCCTTCCTTTACCAATTACTATTTTCATCACGATCCGAACCTTTACTTTTACCCGGCATCAGTAGTGAAAATGCCACTGGCGTTTTTGTCGCTGGAAAAGATAAACAGATTGAATCGAAAAGGTGTTACCAAGAACGCCACGGTGATTTTTGATAGCAGCGAATCGTGGCATAGGCCGTTGCGCACCGACACTACCGCCGCCGATGGCCGGCCCACTATCGCTCATTTTATTAAAAGGGCGTTTCTCATCAGCGAAAACGATCCGTATAACCGCATGTACCAATGGCTGGGGCAGGGACCCATTAACCGCAGCCTCCACGAAAAGGGATACGGCGACGTTCGCATCACCAGGCAGTTCATGGGCCTTACTGAAGAGCAAAACCGGCTCACGAACGGGCTTCATTTCGTTGACGCGAAGGGCAGAACGATTTACACGCAACCGCCGTTGCACAACACGGATAGTTTCGACTTCAGCCACGTAATAAAGTTGGGCCGCGGGCACCTCGACCAAAACGACAGCCTGGTGATGCGGCCGCTCGATTTTACGAAGCAAAACAGTCTTTCGCTGCTCAGCATGCAGCAGATGCTGCAGTCGGTATTGTTTCCCGAATCGGTTGCCGAAACCAGCCGGTTCCTGCTGAAGCCTGATGATTACAAATTTCTTTACCGGTACCTTTCGCAGTATCCCTCTGAAACACCGGACCCTAAATATGATACGGCCGAATTTTATGACAGCTACGTGAAATTTTTTTTCAGGAACAGTACCCGTCGTATGCCTGGGGGTGTGCGCGTATTCAACAAGGTGGGCTGGTCGTACGGATTTTTAACGGATGTATCGTATGTGGCCGACTTCAACAACAAGATCGAATTTATGCTGTCGGCAACGTTGTACGTCAACAACGACGGCATTCTTAACGACAATGCATATGAATACGACAGTGTTGGCCATCCGTTTCTTTACCAGTTGGGACAAACCCTTTACCAGCACGAATTAAAAAGGCGCCGGCAAAATCCTCCCGACCTGTCGCGCTTTACGGTAAAATATGAGAAGAGGGATCCGAACGATAAGCGTCTGCCTTTATCGGAAGTGGATAACTAAATGTTACCTGGTAGTTGTCAGGCTGCTTCTGTGGGGCGTTTTTCAAATGTTCGCAGTGCATCCGGAAGTCTTGCCATATCCAGTTTCGAAATGATCAGTGTGAATTTGCCGGTGGGCGTTTTGATAATATCTTCCTCATTCACAAACCTGAATTCGATCGTGGCGGTGTCGTTCATTCTTTGCCTCAGTCTTTTTGCGATTAGCTGTTCATCTTCTTTGCTGAAACCGGGCGCCACCACCAGGTTGACCTGTATGGCATTCACCCGTTCCTGTAAGACCTGTGCATACTGCAAGTGTTTGATACCCTGGAAAGCAATGCCCAGGCCGTTTACCAGTGTGCCGTCGGAAAGGAGTACAGCATCTTCGAACCGTCCCTGTATGTAGCTGATGGCTTTTTCTTTTCCGCATGCACAGGGCCCGTCGAGCAGGTGAAAAACATCATCCACGTAGTACCTGATCAGCGGGAATGAGCGGTTGCACAGCGAAGTGGTAATGACCCCGTTTCTTTTGAACTCGTTATAGGAATACATCGGGAACTCGTGGTAGTTGCCATGCGCGCATTGTCCGAGCGTAATGGTCCGTTCAGCATTCCCGTACCAGTCGATCACTTTTGTATGCAGCGTTGCTTCAATCTTTTCGCGCTGGAAGGGGTATAAAGTTGAAGACGCGGTAAACACCATTGGAACGGTAAACTGGAGGTTGGCCTCGTTCATCAGGTTAACCATTGCATACAGGGTGCTGGGCAGTGTGCTGATGGCTTTTGGCTTAAATTCCTCGATCAGTTGCACATACTTGCCGATGTTTGCGGCAGAAAGCATGTAGATCGAGAGATAGAGAACATTTTCCGTCTTGTTGTAGTAAGAAAGCGTTTTGTTATCCAGCTTTCCGCGCATGGACACTATCGGGTCGCCGATGTTGAGGCCATGCATCATGCGGAAGTACCACACGTACGCGTTCTCACGGATGATTGAGCCCGGCGACCGGTACACGGTCAACGGTGTGCCCGATGTGCCGCTCGTAAGGCCCTCCTTCAGCAGGAAGGGAAACGTGGTGCACATCGCTTTGCGGTTCGCCAGTATATCTGCCTTATTGATGACGGGTAACGAACTGTATATTTCGCTGAACGGTTTTGCCGTATTTACGTTTTTGTAAAGGCGGCGGTAATAATCGGAGTGTTTTTTTGCATACCCGATCATGTCCATCGCTTTCTTTTGCTTCAGCGCATTGTGTTCGGCCTCCGATAAATGTTCATGCTGTTTGATCTTTTTGATTTCATGTGCAAGCCAGGCATTATGCTTACTTAAAAAGACCAGTTGATCTTTGATATCCTTTAAACCCAGGGTTCTAGACATAAACATTCCGAATTGACAGTCAGCAAGATATGCTGTGCTGCGACAAATAAAAAAACATTCTGGTTCGGGGGTTTTAAAGGGAGATCAAGGGTCAAATTAACAAAATAAATGTTATTATTTCAAATATTACCGGTAAAGACTCTGAAAACTGTGCCAGAATTGAAATACCTCATCTGGTTCGTAAATTCGCTATCCTTCGCACATGTATCCATGCGGCTCAAAAAAATTGAATAAAACATTAAGCGTGCAAAAAATATTGCAGATCAATCCTAAAGACAATGTGGTGGTGGCACTGACGGACCTTCCAAAGGGTTCAACAATTGAAATAAATGATGAAACGATCGTTCTGGGAGCCGGCATTCAGTCGAAACACAAGGCAGCGGTTAAAGACCTGCAAACAGGTGAAGAAGTAATCATGTACGGCGTGTTGGTTGGCCGAGCAATGCAGCCGATTGCAAAAGGAGATGCCATTACGACCCAAAACATTCAGCATGCTTCGAATGAAAATTATAGAAAGTCGAAACAATATGAATGGGCGCCGCCCGACGTGAGCAAGTGGAAAGACAGGACGTTCAACGGTTATCTGCGTTCAGACGGGAGGGTGGGCACCGCCAATTACTGGTTATTTATTCCCACCGTGTTTTGCGAGAACCGCAACCTCGATTACATAAAGGACGCAATGATGCACCAGTTGGGATATGCACCTTCCCACAAATACCGGAAAGCCGTTAACAAGATCGTCAGTGCAATTGCCGATACAAAAAACATTGGCTCGATGTCGCCGGAATCGCTGCTGAGCGAAGAGCATGTTGAAGTGAAAGACAGGCTGTTCAAAAATATAGACGGCCTTAAGTTCCTGAACCACATTGGGGGCTGCGGTGGCACGAGGCAGGACAGCGAAGTGCTGGGTAAATTGCTTGCTGCGTATGCGGATCATCCCAACGTTGCAGGTGTTACCGTGTTGAGCCTCGGTTGTCAGCATCTTCAAACAGATGGGCTGAAACAACACATCTTTGCACGAAACCCATCTTTCGATAAACCGTTGTTGATTTTTGAACAGCAGCAATCGAAAAGTGAGGAGGTAATGATCGTGGACGCTATCAAACAAACATTCGAGGGTTTGATCGAAGCAAATAAAATTGAAAGAACGCCGCAGCCGCTAAGCAAATTAAGCATCGGCGTCAAATGCGGCGGCAGTGATGGTTTTTCAGGGATCTCCGCCAACCCGTCGGTAGGTGTATGTTCAGACCTGGTGGTGGCGCTCGGCGGACAGGTACTGCTCGCAGAATTTCCGGAACTGTACGGCGTTGAGCAGGAACTGGTGGACAGATGCGACAGTTATGAGGCCGCAGAAAAGTTCACCACATTGATGAAAGCCTATGATCAGCAGGCGCGGTCGGTGGGGAGTGGCTTCTATATGAACCCTTCGCCGGGCAATATCAGGGATGGGCTCATCACCGATGCCATCAAATCGGCGGGTGCGGCCCGGAAAGGGGGAACGGCGCCAATTGCAGATGTATTGGATTATACGGAGCCGGCAACAAAGCCCGGATTGCATCTCGTATGCACGCCGGGCAACGATGTTGAAGCCACCACAGGAAAGGCCGCGAGCGGAGCCACGCTTATATTGTTTACGACGGGATTGGGCACACCTACCGGCAATGCCGTTGCGCCCACTGTCAAGCTGGCAACCAACACGGCGCTGGCGCGCAGAATGGGCGACATTATTGACATCGATTGCGGCAGTGTGGTTACTGGCGAAGTAAGTTTGCAGCAAATGGGCGAACAAATCCTGGAGTATTGCATCAGGGCGGCCAGCGGCGAAGTGATTCCGAAAGCCGTACAACTGGGACAAGATGATTTCATACCGTGGAAGAGAGGCGTGAGCTTATAAAACAACAATTAACCCGTAACAATGGATCTACATCTGCAAGGTAAAATTATCATCGTAACAGGCGGGGCCAAGGGAATAGGAGAAGGCATCGTGCGGATGCTCGCTGCCGAAGGCGCAGTGCCTGTGATATTCGGTCGTAATCAACAAGACAATGAGCGGTTGGTGGCGGACTTAAAAAAAGAAGGCTTGACCGCCGAACATGTAGTGGCCGAGTTGAATGATGCACCGGCCTGCAAGGGCGCCGTACAGCAGGTGATCGACCGGTTTAACCGTATTGACGGGGTGGTGAACAATGCCGGGTATAATGATGGCGTGGGCCTGGAAAATGGCGACTACGAAAAATTCGTGCTGAGCCTGCATCGTAACCTTGTACATTATTATTTGGTGGTTCATTACGCGCTTCCGGAACTAAAAAAAGTAAGCGGGCCCATCGTTAATATTTCGTCGAAGACCGGAGAAACCGGTCAGGGCAATACGTCGGGATATGCCGCTGCCAATGGGGGGAGGAATGCTTTGACCCGTGAGTGGGCAGTGGAACTGCTGAAATACCGCATTCGTGTAAATGCTATTGTAGTGGCCGAGTGCTGGACACCGCAATATGCCAACTGGATAGAAAACTTTGACAACGCCGAAGAGATGAAGAAGAAGATAACGGCAAACATTCCGCTCGAAAACAGGATGACGACCACCGCGGAAATTGCCAGTATGGCTTGTCTTCTCCTGTCCGACCAGTCGAGTCATACCACGGGCCAGATCATACATGTTGACGGAGGGTATGTACATCTCGACAGGGCGCTCGCGAATGCCTAGCGAATACTAATTGATTATGATAAAGCGATTCATTGCCGTATTGTTCCTGGCGCATGTATTATTTCCCTCGTTCGGACAAACAGACACCGTTCCCACACCGCAATGGCGGCCGGTGTATCACTTCACGCCATTGAAGAACTGGACGAATGACCCGAACGGGTTGCTGTATATTGACGGCACCTATCATTTATATCACCAGTACAATCCCTTCGAAAACAAGTGGGGGCACATGAGCTGGGGCCACGCTACCAGCAAGGATCTGCTGCATTGGCGACACCTGCCCGTTGCGATGGAGGAAATTGTAACGCCGGATACCATTTCCATTTTTTCCGGCTCGGCAGTGTGGGATCATAATAATTCCAGCGGCCTCTGCAAAGCGGAAGGATGCATGATCGCCATATTCACCGGCAACCACAGTTTGCGGAAAGAAAAGCAGTACATCAGTTACAGCAACGATACGGGCAGAACGTTTACCTTTTACGATAAAAATCCTGTTATAGACCTGAACAAAAAAGACTTCAGGGATCCCTCGGTGTTCTGGTATGAAAAGGGAAAGTATTGGTTGATGACGGTGGCGCTGCCAACGGAGCATAAAATAAGCTTTTACAGATCTTCGGATCTGAAAGATTGGACACACCTGAGTGACTTTGGGCCGGAAGGATATGCGAAGAATGTATGGGAATGTCCATTTCTGATCAGGCTTCCTGTAGATGGCAGCGACGACAACATGAAATGGGTGCTGGTGCTTTCTACGGGTGGACCAAAAGGAGGACCTTCCATGCAATACTTTGTGGGAAATTTCGACGGGGAGAAATTTACTTCCGATCATTCAACCGATACGATGTCGTTTGTGGATTATGGCGATTCTTTTTATGCTGCTATCCCATGGAACGGTTTGCCCGGCGATAACAAAACTTTTATCGGCTGGTTGGTGCCGGGTCCGCAGCAAACACATCCCTGGAAGGGCCAGATGTCAATTCCGAGAGATCTCTCATTAAAAACAACTTCTGCTGGAATAAAGCTTATTCAAACTCCTGCTGCTGTGATCAAAAATTCGCTCGGACAGCTTGTTAGGCAGAAGCCGTTGCTTAGGAAAAATATAAAAGTGGCAGACAGGGAAATCAACATTCGAAAGCCCGGACAACGGAACCAAAACGCCTATTGGCTCGAAGCGGCAATCGACATGGGAACGGCTGCTGAATTTGGATTGAAGGTCGCCTCCAATAAAAAAGATGATGAAACGGTCATCACTTATGACCGGTCGCTTCGCAAACTTGTAGTTGACCGCAGTAAAAGTCCTAACGGCGAGATCAGGGAAGGGAGGGAGAAACAAGAAGTAAATGTTATTGGCAGCGGAAACGAAATCAGGTTCGAAATACTCGTTGACAATTCATCGCTTGAAATATTTGTGAACGATGGGGAAGAAGTTTTGACAACATTAGTGTTCCCCGGTGAAGGAGCATCAGGGTTGTCTTTATTTGCGAGCGGTGGTCAGGCGAACGTTGAAGAGCTGAAGGTTTGGGATATGTCGTCGCTCAAACCTTCAGCATTGTAATCAGTTGGCCATCAAAACCGTTGAATCCAGCGAAGGCCCGGCGTAACGCCTTTAAAGAAATTATTGAAATAGATGACAGGGGCTATTTTAGTTTTCCCTTCGAACAGGGAGAGCCTGCCGGCGCCGAACCGCCAGGTGTTTTTCTCAAAATATTCACCGCTTCTATGGATAAGGTATCCGAGGTTAACAATCGTTTCGAATTGCGCCGTCTTTCTCGGGTCCTTATCCCTGATCATTCCCTGCGACAGTGTTAATGAGAGGAAATCGTTGCGGTAGGTGCGCAGCTTGCCTTCGGCGGTCCGGTCAAAGAAGAAATGGGGCTCCCAACCCACGTGAAATTCGCGTTTGTAAAATCCATGACTGCTGATGATGAGCCCCAAAGAAAGCGTGAAGGACGGAACGAAATACGCCTTGTAGTTTTGCACGTTTACCGATGCCGTTCCCTGCAGGAAGTCATCGCCTGCCGCAAATCCATGCGGATGATTTGCAGTAATCTCCGGGTCTGCATTCAGCTTGTAATTGTTCTGAGAAATAAATGACCAGCGACCGCCGTAGTTTTTGCGAAGAACCTTAAGCTTTTCATTCAACCCGGTGCCTATGAAATCCTGCAGGTCGTTCACGTCGTTCACAAAGAAACTGAGCCGGTAATTCCTGGACGCGTTGAACGGTTTCCGCAAAGTATAGTCGGCAACAAAATATACGGTGCCGCTGAAATTTACGGTGTCCTGTTCCAGCTTTAAAGCTGCGGGCTCGCCCCCGGTGATGGCGTAGCTGAGGCCTTTTGGAGCAAATTGTTGGATGCGCATCTTTTTGACGCCTGAAGTGTCTATCCGGTAATCAATTCGCTTGGAAGTGAGCTCATCCGACAGCGAATCTTTAAATGGCGTAATATCGGCAATGAACACACGAAGCAGGGAGTCGACATTGAGTACATAGCTGAGGTCCTCGATTTCTGTCAGTTCAATTTGCATTTTGTTTCCTTTACCAAGATCAATTAAGAATTTTCTATGCGCGAAATCGTCCGACAGCTCGAACGTCTTTTCTGTGTTCGTTTTGTTTTGCGCAAAGGTTACCTGGCTGAAGGCTGCGCACAGCATCAGCAAACAAATGATCTGCTTCATTAAGTTATGTTTTAGTTGGAGGGAGTAAGTCTTATTTTAATTATGTTTTCGGAAGAGCCGTTGTTCACATAGGCCCTGGCAATGTTTTCATTGTTCGCATTAATAGGCCTTATCCTTCCTTTTTTTGCGATCAGTTCCGGCGGCGCACTGGTGGTCATCAACTCATTGATATGCACCACCCGCAGTTTTTTCTTTACCGGCGCTGATGCAACGTTGTTCTGAGCTGCCGCAGGCGTGTCGGGTACATCGATGATAACGGGCGCTTCGACAGGATAAATTTCCTGTTGAACAATTGCCGGTTGTTTTTCAATTTTAGGGAGGCGGGGAGTTTTAAGATGAACGGGTTTCCTGTTTTCCAAAACTACCGGTGTTTTATCGGCCTTAAGCCGTGGCGGCGGTGGCGTTTTGATGGCGATTGAAGAAGATGAATCGGATTTTTTTATTGCCGGCATATCACTGTTCGTATAACTCTCCGTTGGCTTGTCGTGAACCATCAAGGTGAGGAAGGCGAGGATCACGCAAGCTGCTGCGGCATACCAGCCTATCCTTTTTCTGTTCTTCTTTTTAGTGCCGAGCTTGTCGTGCAGCTTTTCCCAACTGGCCGATAAACTAACCGGCGAATCGGCCGGAAGTTCGTCAAGCTGGCTCAGCCGCTGTTTCCAGTCTGGTTGATTATTTGGAATTTCTTTTTGCATAGTCCGATTCATTTTGCATCAGCATTTTTTGAAGGGCCGCTTTTGCCTTACTCAGTTGTGATTTAGAGGTGCCTTCCGATATACCCAGCAGTTCCGCGATTTCGCGATGGTTCATGCCTTCTATTTCATAGAGGTTGAACACGGTGCGATAGCCTGCCGGCAGTTGAACGATGAGGTTAAAGATTTCGGCGGCGGTCATTCTGTTCAACGCGTCTTCTTCTAGGTGCACATCTTCCGGCATACTGTCTGAAACCAGCATAAACACGTTCTTCCTGCGCATGAACATCAGGCACTCATTGATCATGATCTTTTTGAGCCATCCGAACAGCGCAGCCTCTCCCTGGTAATCAAAGCTGTCGAGTTTTCTAAAGAACTTGCAGAAACCGTCGAGCATCAGCTCTTCTGCATCTTCGACGCTTTTCACGTATCGCCTGCAAATGATCAGCATCTTCGCCGCCCATTGGTCAAAAATGCATTTTTGTGCGGCCGCGCTTCCCTGTTTCGCCTCTTTTACCAGATAAGATGTGTCCATGTATGAGCTGATAGCTGTATAAATGCAATAATACACCGTTTGGTTGCCCGGTTTATTTCAAAAGCCGAAAAGTGAACAGTTGTATCAAAACTGAACATCCGCTCACGCGGCTTTTTCATGTAAATGCGTGATTATGAGTGGCTAATCTTTATGGCACTTCTCTTGGAAAATAAGAATCGAATCATCTATCTACCAATGATCAGCAACTTTTTTAAAATCGCCTGGCGCAACCTGCTAAAGGAACGCCAGTTTGCACTGTTGAATCTTATCGGCCTGTCGGCAGGACTGGCAAGCGCCTTTTTTATCTGGCTATGGGTGAATGACGAGTTGAAGGTGGATAAGTACAACGAAAAGGACAAGCAGCTTTACCAGGTGATGTCGAACCTGGAATCGAACGGTGGAATCATCACCATCGAAGGTACGCCAGGCATCCTGGCAACGACGTTAAAAGCGGCGCTACCCGAAATCGAGTCGGCGGTTTCTGTACTGCCCGCATCGTGGTTCCCTTTCAAAGGTATCGTTACGGCCGGAGAGCGGAAGATGAAAGCCGGTGGTCAGTACATCGGTAAAGATTACTTTAATGTTTTCACGTGCCCTTTTATTGAAGGCGATAAAAGCAAGGTGCTGACGGATAAAAATTCCGTAGCTATTAGCGATGTGCTGGCCAAAAAGCTCTTTCATACTACAGATGGCATTATCGGAAAGAAAATTGACTGGTCGCAGCAGGAGTTTACCGGTTCATATGTTATTACGGGTGTCTTCAAGAAAAATCCTGTCAGCGCAACCAACCAATTCGATGTGTTGCTGAATTATGACCTGGTGCTGGAAAAACGGCCGAATCTTTTGCAATGGGGAAATAGCGACCCCTCAACTTTTCTGATTGTCAAAAAGGGAACGGATATCAACCTGTTCAACAATAAGATCCGGAATTTTGTAAAGGACAGGAACAAAAAGGAAGGCGCTGATTTGTTCGTCGCGAAGTTTTCGGACAAATACCTGCATGGAAATTATGAAAATGGCCAACCATCGGGCGGAAGAATAGTGTATGTAAAGCTATTTTTAGTCATTGCTGTGTTCATTGTTATTATTGCCTGCATCAACTTTATGAATCTCGCCACCGCAAGAGCCGCCCGCAGGGCCAGGGAAGTGGGCATTCAGAAAGTGGTAGGGGCGCGCCGCGGCGCTATCATTGCCCAATACCTGTGCGAGTCTGTTTTGATGGTGCTGATCGCTGTGATGCTTTCCCTTGTCATTGTTGCATTGCTGCTTCCTTTTTTCAACCAGCTCACCGGGAAGAACATTCATTTAGAGGCAAATGCCTCACTGGTAAGCATGGCATTGATCGTAACCGTTGTCACTGGTTTGCTCGCAGGAAGTTATCCGGCGTTTTACTTATCAGCGTTCAAACCGGTGATGGTGTTAAAGGGTACGCTGAAAACCTCGCTTGCAGAATTGATGGCGCGTAAGGGGCTCGTTGTATTTCAGTTTGTCATTTCCGTGGTTTTTATCGCGTCTGTTTTTGTGATCTACAGGCAGATCAATTTCATACAATCAAAAAATTTGGGTTACAGCAGGGATCATGTGATTCACTTCGAGATCCCACTTGAAATGGATTCCGCGCAAGTAAGTTCCGCCATCGCTTTTTTGGACGAAGTGAGAAATATCCCGGGTGTAACGGCAGCTTCCAGTTACTATCACAACCTTACCGGCGACCACGGCTCTATTTCAGATTTTGACTGGCCCGGAAAAGATCCCAACGTGACGATCGACTTTTCTAACCTGGAAGTGGGATATGGATTTGTGAAGACCACCGGCATTAAAATAAAAGAAGGGCGCGATTTTACGCCGGGTAAAAATGCGGCGAACGAAATTATTTTCAATGAAACAGCCATCAAAGCCATGGGCCTTAAGGACCCCATCGGAAAAACGATAAGATTTTGGGGCAATCACCGGCAGATCGTTGGTGTTGCCGCCGATTTTAATTTTGAATCGCTCTACAATACCGTCAAACCCTGTTTTATGCAGGTGTACCCGGTTTTACCGAACGTGATGGTACGCATACAATCGGGGCGTGAAGAGGAGGTTCTCGCCCGTATCAGCAACATTTACTCCGTATTCAGCCCCGGTATGTCCTTCGACTATACATTTATGGAAGACGACTACAAAAAACTGTATGCTTCCGAAGCTAAGGTCAGTATCCTTACCAGGTATTTTGCGGGGCTGGCAATTATTATCTCCTGCCTTGGCCTCTTTGGACTTGCCACATTCACCGCTCAAAGAAGGCAGAAGGAAATTGGCATCCGGAAAGTGGTGGGCGCTTCGACATTCAGCGTTGCATTTTTGCTTTCGCGTGAGTTTCTTAAGCTGGTGCTGCTGGCGCTCGTAATCGCTTTTCCATTAGTATGGTGGACGATGAACGCATGGCTGAACGAGTTTGCCTACCGCGTAAACATGACCGCAGATATTTTTATTTACACGACGATGTTTGCGATTTCGATTACATTGGCTGCTGTTGGCTTTCAATCGCTTAGGGCTGCGACAATGAACCCGGCGATGAGCCTGCGTGACGAATAGCAAATGTTTTTACCTCCCGGCCGAAAAAACGCATAGATTAGCTGCTCAAAAAAATCAATTGGGTAAATGAAACATATCTGCACCCTGCTGGTCATTGCTATCAGCTCGCTCACCGTATCCGCCCAGCTCCGCCTTCCTGCTGTTATTTCTTCGAACATGGTTTTGCAGCGAAATGATTCCGTTAACCTATGGGGCTGGTCGGCGCCCGGCTCTAAAGTATATATTACCACGGGCTGGAACAACCGCACCGATTCAGCAACCACCGATAATGGCGCCTGGTGGCGGCTGAAAGTGGCCACCCCTGCAGCAGGCGGTCCATATGAGATAACAATCGCCAGCCACGACACTATCGTTTTGAAAGACGTATTGATCGGCGAAGTTTGGGTATGCTCGGGTCAGTCGAACATGGAAATGAGTTACAGTTGGGGCGAAAAAAATGTAGGTGAGGAGCTGGCTACGGCATACAATAAAAATATCCGCTTTTTCCAGGTGCCCAAATCTACTTCCGATTTTCCGCAGGATGATGTGAAAGCGCAATGGACGCTGTGTGATTCGAATACGCTGAAGACGTTCAGCGCCGTCGCTTATTTTTTTGGAAAGCGGCTGAACAAGGAGCTTGATGTTCCTGTGGGCCTCATTCATACAAGCTGGGGAGGAACGCCCGCAGAGGTATGGACGCCCGCGTCGTATATTGAAAAAGATACGGCGCTGAGCGCCGCTGCAGGCCGGCTATCAGCATATAAGGGATGGCCCAGCATTCCCGGCAAAACATTCAACGCCATGATAGCCCCTTTTACGTCGTTCAACATTGCCGGAGCGATTTGGTACCAAGGCGAGGCAAACACCGGCACCTATGCCACCTATACAAGGCTGCTCACCACCATGATAGATGCGTGGCGCGACGCGTGGAAAAAAGAGTTGCCATTTTACTACGTGCAAATTGCTCCATTTGATTATGGAGAAGGTAATAAAGGTGCACTGCTGCAGGAGGCGCAAACAAAGGCGATGACGCACCCGAAGGTGGGCATGGTTGTAACCACCGATCTCATCGATTCCGTTACGAATATCCATCCGTCGCACAAGAGAGAGGTGGGCAACCGCCTTGCGGGGTGGGCCCTCGCCGAAACCTACAAAAAACCGGGAATCACTTATAAAAGCCCGATGCTGAAAGACGTTGCTCTCAATAAAGGTAAAATGACACTCAGTTTCGACAACGCACCTACCGGGCTCAGGGCAACAGGCAAAAAAGTGGAAGGATTTTTTGTGGCGGGTGAAGATGGCCAGTGGCTGCCCGCTAATGTAACCATCGAAAAAGATAACGTGACGGTGTGGAACAAAAAACTGCGCGATCCGAAATACGTGCGCTATGGATTCGGAAATACGATCATCGGCAATTTGTTCAGCATGGAAGGATTGCCTGCAGTACCCTTCCGGACCGACAGTTTTCCGGAATGAGCCGTCTATAATTTCAGGGCAACTTTCTTTCCTGTTCTTGCTGCCTGGTAAATGGCGTCCAGTATTTTCATGTCTTTTACAGCCTCTTCGCCGTCAACCGGCACTACCGGCTTTTTGCCTTCGAGGATGATGCCCGACATTTCATCCATCTGCACCGTTTGATGTGTTTTGTGCGGTTGCGTTAGCGGTCCTTTATGCGTCTTTCCCTCGATGGGCCCATAGCCGGTTGAAGGGTTCAGTTCGGCATATCCTTTTTCGCCATTCAGAAAGAAACGGTCCAGGTGGTTCATCTTGTAGGTAGAAAGGCATGACGCCACTGCGCCGCTGGGAAAGCCGAATTGAAACTGGATGGTTTCATCTACGCCTTCCCTGAACTTGACAGGATCGGTCTTGGTTTCCTGGGCAGTGACCCACACCGGTTCCTCCCCGATCATATAACGGGCACCATTAACCGCGTAGATCCCGATGTCCATCAGCGATCCGCCGCCGGCCAGTTTTTTGTTGAGGCGCCATTGACTGGGGTCGCCGATCGTGAAGCCGCTCAACCCCTGGAAGAAAAGGGCCTTGCCAAATTCGCCCTCGTTTCTCATCCTGATGATCTCGAGCGTTTTTGGTTCGAAATGTATGCGATAGCCCACGAGCAATTTCACGTTCGCTTTTTTACAGGCATCAACCATCTCCTGTGCTTCCCTGGCATTCACCGCCATTGGCTTTTCGCAGATGACGTGTTTGCCTGCTTTGGCCACGCGGATCACCTGGTCGTGATGCAGTCCGTTCGGCGTAATGACGTACACCGCATCTATTGAATCGTTGTTTTTTACGTTGTCAAAATTTTCATAATTGTAGCAGTTGGCCTCCGGGATGTTGTATTTGCTCTGCCAGTTTTTTATCTTGGATGGTGTGCCGCTGATAACGCCCACGAGTTTCGCCTTTGTGCACGACTGCATGGCCTCCGCCACACGGGTGCCATAGCTGCCTAATCCCATGATGGCTACACGCAGCACCGGGCCCTGGTAAGGTTCAGGCGGTTGAAGGTTACCTCCGGGTTTCGCGGCCACCGACAGAAATGGAACGCTCAATGCGGAAAACGATATCTTTTGAAGAAAGTCACGGCGAGAGCTCATAAGTAATGTTTTATTGGTTGCTATGTTGATTTGCCAGCTTGTCGAGAAGCAAATAGCGTTTCCTGTTTTTTTCTGTTTCAACTCTTGTATTTACATCAATGTGCATCACCTGTGCATCGGCGTTAGGCTTTATGGCTGGCCATTGAGGAACTCCTTCACCGTTGGGATCGCCATTCTTGATGAAATTAACGAAATACTGCTGGAGGATCCTCGACACGTCATAGTCTTCTTTCTTCCATGCGAATACTTTATTCGTGGAAAGGTTTCCCATCGCATACTCGATTTCAGCGGAGTGCGAGGCGCCTGTCGATGCGGGCGCGATGACGTTGCCGTTTTTGTCGAGTGCCTCGGGGCGCGGACGTTCATACATGTACCTGAAAACGGGTTTGCCGCCGGTGTTGGCGTGAATATCTATCCACTTCCAGGTGCTGAAACCGGTAAAGCGGTCGGAAGCGAGATGGCGGGCCACTGCTTCCACTTCTTCGTCGGAGGCGGGGTTATAAACCTTTAATAATTCCTCGGCGTTGTCGGGATATAATGTTTGTACGGCTTTCCTGAAGTTTTCAACGGTAGGCGCTTCGTCTCCCAGTATGGAACGCGAGCTGCCTTCTTCGCTGTTCCATCCTGCCAGCAGTGGCACTTTTGACTGTTCGCCGGCCTCGAAGATCTCGTCCGGGCTTTTCGGGAAGAAGTACCCATCCACAGTCATCGGAAACCGGAATTTGGCGGTGGCCGCGAGGAGGGAGTCTGCGTTCATGAGGCGCAGGTCGCTGAGCGAACGCGCGCCGACGCTTTTTGCAAATTCAGTTCCTTTCTCTTCTGCTTTCTTTAATGGTGCGGCACGCAGCGTGCCGAGCAGGGAGCCGCTTTCCCCAATGGCGCCTGCGATCACATCGCGTGCAAGCGGCGATGCCATTTGTGCGCTCACCGATACAGAGCCGGCCGATTCACCGGCGATGGTGATCTTGCCGGGATCTCCGCCAAACGCCGCAATATTTTTTTTCACCCATTGCAAGGCTTCGGCCTGATCGAGCACGCCATAATTGCCCGAAGCTTTGTTTGGCGATTCGCTGGTAAGTTCAGGGTGAGCGAAAAATCCGAACAGGCCAAGGCGGTAGTTGACCGTAACGGCCACGATGCCAAACTTCGCGATGCTGTCGCCCTCGTAGCGGGGCTCGGAGCCATCGCCGGCAACAAAACCGCCGCCGTAAAAGTAAACGAGCACGGGAAGCTTCGCGCCGGCGGTTTGCGGCGTCCATATATTCAGGTACAGGCAATCCTCGCTCATGCCGTCCGAACGAAAGTTCATGTCGCTGAAGATCGGCAGTTGCATGGCGCGCGGACCGAAATGATCGGCCTTCAGGGTATCCGCCCAGTTCTTCACTGGTTGGGGTTCCCGCCATCGCATGGCTTCTACCGGCGGAGCGGCATAGGGAACGCCTTTAAAGGACAGGTTACCGCTTTTTTCGACAACGCCCTCGATCCAGCCGTTGTCTGTTTTTACCAGGAGACCGGCATCGGTTTGGTCACTGTCTGAACAGGAAAGAAATGTGATACTCATGAAGGTCAGGAATAGAAAAGCTATATTTTTCATGTCGGTGATGTATAATCGAAGCTTAAAAGTTAGAACTTAAAAGTTAAAAGTTAAAAGTTAAAACTGAAAACACTCTCCCGTATCCCCCGCTGGCGGGGGTGGCGCGCAGCGCGGGGGTGGACCTTTGCCCTTTCCCCCTAAAACGTCTTCACATCCGCCGAGGGGCCATAGATCGAAGGAACCGGTATGTCATTCAACCGCATATACACGGTAAGCTGTCCGCGGTGGTGGACCATGTGATTGATAGAACTGTAAACATTTATTTTTTTCGTCGACCTGATCAACACATGACCGTTGTTTCGCAACTCAAAATCCTTTTCCAGCTCCTCATTCGTCACTTTCTGCAACGCATCTTTTGCCGCCGTGAGGTTCTCCTCAAAATGAGCCACCAGCTCGGCAGTGGTCTTCGGCTGAAAATGCTCGTAAGTGGCAAAGTCTATCACCCCAACGTTAACGATCCCGGCGATCCATTTTGGAATATCCGCAACCAGCAAAGTGAGGTATCCCATGTTCATCGACTTTTCATGCGGTTTCCACTGGTACAACGACTCCGGAACGCTTTGCAGGCAATTGCGCGTTGCGCTGGCTTCCGATTCGAGCTCCTGCATGTACTCGATGCCAAATCTGATCTCACTCATAGTAATGGTTTTTAAAACGTTGTAAGTTAAAAAGATTTATTTTCCTCAACACCTAAAAAAACTCCCCTGATTATTTTTAACTGAATAAAAATTCATTTAATTTCGCGGCCGTGAAACCAAGAGACGACAAGAAGATCGAGGCGATATTTGCTGCGACACTGGCATTGGTAAAGGACTATGGGCTGTCAGGGATCACAATGAGCATGATAGCGAGGAAGGCTAAACTGGCAACAGGCACAGTTTACCTTTACTTTACCAACAAAGAGCAACTTATCACGAGGTTGTTTGATATTTGCGCCAACAATTACGCCCAGGCTTATTTCGTAGACGTGAACCCCAAAAGCGACTACCGGAAAAACTTCCGGACGGTATGGACGAACGTCGCTAAGTATTCCTATAACTATTTTGAGCAGATGGTCCTGCTCGAACAATGCTTCCATTCACCCTTCATACCTGAAGAAACACGCGTTCTTGCCAAAGAAAAGCTCAAGCCCTGGCTCGCTTTTATTGAAAAAGGAAAAACCGAGGGCATTATTAAGGACATGGACACCATTACGCTCATCATCTATGTTCGCGGCACCATCCGCGAGATGGTGAAATTGTGCCATTACAACCATAAAAAGC
>CAMPGT010000043.1 GCA_946885665.1 uncultured Chitinophagaceae bacterium
TCAGTGTTAAGCCGCTATTTTTGTATTATAAGTTTTTGTATGCTAAAAAGAAATTTTCTGTTCTTTTCACTTCTCGTCGTAGCGGCAGCGTGCAGCAAAAATAAGCTGGAAAGCAAACCATCCATTGAGTTAAAGCAAATGAACGGAAATGAGTTCCTGCTCGACACGATAAACCAGTTCATTCCCGACCTGGTGATGACGATTGAATACGACGATAAGGAAGGCGACCTCGGCGGCGGAACCATCACGTACGTTCGCGACCGGCTCAATATTATCCCGATACAGGATGCTGCATCTAACGATAAGGCCGACACGATAAGATCCCAGTTGCCTGAATTTCCAAAAACTTCCACAGGTGAAATGGAGATCAGGGTTCCCGGTTTATTTTTGCAGGAGGACCCCGACAGAAATGACACGATGGAATTTAAAATTTATGTACAGGACGTTGCAGGTAACGTTAGCGACACCATCACCACACCTATCGTAGTTCAGAGCAAGCCCTAATTTTCGCTACTTTCGCAAAAAATTTGTAATGGCTAAAACGGTAAAGTCGCGGTCGGTGCTAACTGATCAGTCCCTTAAATTTTTAGAAAACTACATCAATAATCCGTCACCCGTAGGGTTCGAAAGCAGTGGCCAGAAATTATGGCTCGACTACGTTAAGCCGCTTGTGGATACCACAATGGTCGATCCTTACGGAACAGCGGTAGGTATCAACAATCCCAAAGCCGATTTCAAAGTGGTGATCGAGGCACATGCCGATGAAATCAGTTGGTTTGTGAACTACATCAACAACGAAGGATTGATGTACCTGAAGAGAAACGGCGGCGTGGATCACCAGATAGCGCCCAGCCAGCGCGTATTTGTGCATGGCAAGAAGGGGCCCGTTAAGGCCGTATTCGGATGGCCCGCGATTCACACGCGCATCAACAGCCCGGATTCAAGGGAAACGCAACCGAAGGTTGACAACCTTTTCCTCGACTGCGGGGCGAGATCAAAAAAAGAAGTGGAGGACCTGGGCATTCACATCGGGTCGGTGGTAACCTACGCGGATGGCTTCGAGCAACTGGCCTACAACCATTTGGTCGGGCGTGCATTCGACAACCGCATCGGGGGCTTCATGATCGCCGAGGTAGCCCGCCTGCTAAAAGAAAACAAAAAAACGCTGCCATTTGGCCTCTATGTGGTAAACGCCGTGCAGGAAGAGATCGGATTACGCGGTGCAGAGATGATCGCGAGGCGCATAAAACCGAATGTGGCCATCATTACCGACGTTACCCATGATACACACACCCCGATGATCAGCAAGGCCATTGAGGGGGATGTACTTTGCGGAAAGGGGCCCAGCCTGGCTTTTGGTCCGGCAGTACACAACAAATTGCTGGCTTTCGTGCAGGATGTTGCCGAGAAGAAGAAGATACCCGTGCAGATGCGCACCGTGTCGCGAAGCACCGGAACCGACACTGATTCGTTTGCCTACGCAAATGACGGCTGTCCTTCGGTACTTATTTCGATTCCGTTGCGTTATATGCATACCACTGTCGAGATGATCCATCGAACAGACATAGAGCAAACCGTACAGCTTATGTATGAAACGTTGTTGTCGCTTACGCCAAAAACCAATCTCAGCTACCTATGAGTTTAGGCACCATATTGCTGTATGTTGATCCGGGCAGCGGAAGCTACCTGGTGCAGATGATCATTGCGGCGATATTGGGAGCGATATTTTATTTTAAGTCGGCATGGTGGAGGATAAGGTCATTTTTTACGCGGAAAAAGGACAAGCGGGATGAGGTTTAGCGTGTGAAGGTTGCTGATGGTCCACCCCCGGCGCTTCGCGCCACCCCCGCCAGCGGGGGATACGGATTGCCGATTGCCTATTGCCTATTGCCCATTGCCCATTGCCCATCGTTACCCATTCACATGCCATCTCATCTCTTCCATCCATCTTCTTTCAGGGACCCTTCGGGGTTTATCTTCCGGCATGAAGGCAGATACTACCGGCAGGTGAACCGCAGCTACGCCGCCGATTACGACCTGCTGATGAACTCCGGCCTTTACGAAGCGCTCACCGCAAAGCAGATGCTCATCCCGCACCGGGACGTCAACCAGCCGGTAGCAGACCCTGCAAACGCTTACAAGACGCTCGAGCCCGAGCAGGTACCCTTCATCACCTATCCTTACGAATGGTGTTACGGTCAGTTCAGGGATGCCGCACTGCTCACGCTAAATGTGCAGCGCACGGCAATGCAGCACGGCATGGTCATCAAGGATGCCACGCCGTTCAACATTCAGTTCCACAAGGGGCGCCCCGTCTTCATCGACACGCTTTCTTTTGAAAAATATGATGAAACCAAACCGTGGGTGGCTTACAGGCAATTCTGCAATTTGTTTTTATTTCCGCTGTACCTCGAATATTACCTGAAAACGGACATTCAAAAAATAATGATCGCTTATCCCGAAGGCATTCCTGTTGATATCACCTCGAAGCTGCTGCCGTTAAAAAGCAGCCTGAGCCTTGGGGTGTGGCTGCATGTTTATCTTCAAAATACAGTAACAAGAAATTCCCGAACGAACCGGGACACCGAAAAATTCAGCAGGAAAAAATTGCTGCAACTCATCAGCCATCTTGAAGGAACAATTCAGAACCTGAATGGCCGCGCCGCAAAATCCGAATGGTCCGACTATTATGAAACATCCATTATCGGGAAAGATTACCTGGCAGCCAAGGAGCAAATTTTTCGCGAATTCCTTCAACATTTTACCGCCTCCACCGCACTCGATCTCGGCGCGAACGATGGATATTTTTCGAAGATCATGCTGGAGGCAGGCATGAACGTTGTCGCTGCCGATAGCGACAGCAGAAGCATCAGCAAACTTTATAACAACGTAAAAAACAATGCCTATGCTAACTTACTTCCAGTTGTTGTTGATACTGCCAATCCCACTCCCGCCATCGGTTTCAGGAACCGGGAGCGTGCCTCGTTCCATGAAAGAGTGAAGACGGAACTAGTGGCGGCGCTGGCGGTTGTGCATCACCTGGTGATTGGCCGCAACATTTCATTGCGGGCACTTGCCAATTATTTGGGAGAGATAACGGAAAGGTGGCTGATTGTTGAATGGGTGCCACGTGAAGATGAGAAAGTGCAGCAGATGCTGGCGAGCCGTAAAGATGTATTCGGTGATTACACGTTAACCATCTTCGAGGAATCCTTTGCCGAATATTTCAACATTGTGAAAAGCGAAAAAGCGGGTACAACGCCGCGCATCATATACCTCATGGAAAAGAGGTAATATTTAATACTTTTGCCCCTAAACATTTGTGTATGACCCAAGGCCTAAGGAACGACTGGACAATAGAAGAAATCAATGAAATTTATCATCAGCCCTTACTGGAACTGGTTTTCCGCGCCGCCGGAGTACACAGGCAATATAACGACACAGGCGAAGTGCAGGTGTGCACGCTTCTCTCGATCAAGACGGGTGGGTGCTCGGAAGATTGTGCGTACTGTCCGCAGGCCGCACGCTACAACACAGGGGTAAACGTGCAGGCGCTCATGAAAAAAGAAGAAGTGCTCGAGTATGCCAGGAAGGCGAAAGAAGCCGGATCCACGCGTTTTTGCATGGGTGCGGCCTGGAGGGAGGTGCGTGATAACCGCGACTTCGACAAAGTGATAGATATGGTGAAAGGCGTGAACGAAATGGGAATGGAGGTATGCTGCACTTTGGGCATGCTGAATGAGGGGCAGGCCGAAAGGCTGGCCGAAGCGGGGCTTTATGCCTACAATCACAACCTGGATACTTCCCCGGAATACTACAACGAAATTATCACCACGCGTACATACGATGACCGTTTACGCACACTCGATAATGTGAGGAAGGCAGGTGTTACCGTTTGTTGCGGTGGCATTATCGGGCTCGGCGAAAAGCACGAAGACAGGATAAAGATGCTGCACACGTTGGCAACGCTTCCCGAACATCCGGAAAGTGTTCCGATCAATGCGCTTGTGGCGATTAAAGGAACGCCGCTTGCCGAGCAGCCAAAAGTGGATGTGTGGGACATGGTAAGGATGATCGCGACTGCGCGTATACTGATGCCCGCCACCATGGTTCGGTTGAGTGCCGGCCGTGCGGAAATGAGCGTGGCCGAACAGACGTTGTGTTTTATGGCCGGTGCGAATTCAATATTTGCGGGAGAGAAACTGCTCACCACGCCCAATCCTTCTTTTGATGATGATATGAAGATGTTCGACATGCTGGGATTGAAGCCCAGGGAAGCGTTCAAAGATGAGAAGGAAGCGGTTGCGTGAAACGTGAAACGTGAAACGGGAGACGGGAAACGGGAGACGGGAGACGGGAAACGGGAGACGTGTCCCCCGCTGGCGGGGGTGGCGCGAAGCGCCGGGGGTGGACAACCAGCAAAGACTTTAACTTTTTAACTTATATCACATAAATGTTCCCTTCAATAAAGCCTGATCAAACAGTATCCTGGAATAAGCTAAAAGCTCATTATCAATCCGCGAAGCAATGGCACCTCAGGCAATTGTTTAAAGACGATCCGAAACGCTTCGAAAAATTCTCCATCAAAGAAGGCGACATCCTCGTCGACTACTCCAAAAACATCATCACCGACGAAACACTCGACATCCTGCTGCAACTGGCCGATGAATGTAAAGTGAAGGAAGCCATCAACAGCATGTTCGAAGGCGAAAAGATCAATAAAGCCGAAGGACGCCAGGTTCTGCACACAGCCCTCCGCAACTTTTCCGGCGAACCGGTGTACGCCAACGGCGAAGATGTAATGCCGGAGGTGCACGCTGTGAACAAGCAGATGAAAGCGTTCGCGAACAAAGTTCATAGCGGTGAATGGAAAGGATACTCCGGCAAAAAAATAAAATACATCGTTAACATCGGTATCGGCGGAAGTGACCTCGGTCCGTACATGGTCACAGAAGCCCTTAAGCCGTATTGGATCGAAGGTATCCAAACGTATTTCGTTTCGAATGTTGATGCCACGCAAATTATCGAAACACTGAAGAAGCTGGACGCCGAAGAGACGCTTTTTCTCATCGCTTCCAAAACTTTCACCACACAGGAAACGATGACGAACGCGCATGCCGCAAGAAAATGGTTCCTCAACTACGGTGCTGAAAAAGACATTCCGAAACACTTCGTGGCCCTTTCGACCAATGAAAAAGAAGTGTCGAAATTCGGCATCGATAAACAGAACATGTTTGTATTCTGGGATTGGGTGGGAGGAAGATATTCTTTGTGGAGCGCCATCGGGTTGTCCATTGTGCTGACGATAGGATACGACAACTATGAACAGATGCTTCGCGGCGCCTATGCCACCGACAATCATTTTCGCCATACGCCATTCAGAAAGAACATACCCGTTATGCTGGCCCTCATCGGTATCTGGTACACCGATTTCTTTGGCACGCAAACAGAGGCCATCCTGCCATACGACCAATACCTGCATCGCTTTCCCGCTTACTTCCAGCAGGGAAACATGGAAAGCAACGGAAAGTCGGTTGACCGTAACGGCGAAAAGGTCACCTATTCCACGGGTCCGGTGATATGGGGCGAACCCGGCACCAACGGACAGCATGCCTTTTACCAGTTGCTGCACCAGGGAACCGTGATGGTACCCTGCGATTTCATCGCCCCTGCTATCAGCCACAATCCTCTCGGCGACCAGCACGTGAAGCTGCTATCTAATTTCTTCGCCCAAACCGAGGCTTTGATGAATGGTAAAACCACCGATGAAAATGAAGAAGATGCGCAAAAAGATGCGAAATCCGCTCCTTACAAATATTTTGCCGGCAACAAGCCCACCAACTCCATCCTGGTAAAACAGATAACCCCTTACACTCTTGGCCAATTAATTGCTTTATATGAGCATAAGATATTTGTACAAGGTATAATATGGAATATCTTTAGCTTCGACCAATGGGGAGTGGAACTGGGCAAGGCGCTGGCCAATAAGATCCTTCCGGAACTTGAAAGCACGGCAACCGTCGATACTCACGACTGCTCAACCAATGGCCTGATTAATACGTTTAAGATAATGAGGACGAACAATTAAACTTTTGTCTGGACGTTTTCGCTTATTTCAACATCATAAACCTATGAGACGTTCTACCGGCCTGGCTGGAATTATTTTAGGATGCCTGCTTCTTTGTGCTGTTGTTTCCCAGTCGCAGGGAATATACCCCGTTTCTGTTGATGACAAGGTCAGGAACTCTTCTTTGATCGTTGAAGGAAAAGTCATTGGAAAGAAATCATTCTGGAACCGCGCACATACCATGATCTACACTTCTAATGAAGTAGAAGTGTTTAAAGTGTTTAAGGGCAGCCTGCAGAAGAAAACGATTAACGTGATCACCGTTGGCGGCGCCGTCGATAATTATGCCATCCAAGCCAGTCACCTGCTAACCCTGAAAACCGGCCAGGTGGGCATTTTCTTTTGCGAACAGCCCGCCCGTCTCAAAACATCATTCACTTCCACATTGCCCGTGTTCCGGGTGTACAGCAGTTCACAGGGTTTTTTGAAATATGATCTCACCAGCCGCACAGCACATGCGCCCTATGCAGAATACAGCGACATAGAAAAAGTGCTGTACCCTCAAATACAGGCCAAAACAGGCAGAAGCTTCGAACTAAAGAACAGCACCTTCAGCATACAGAAGGAATCAAAAAAATTGCAACCCAGCAACTCAACGCTGGCGCCGGTAATTACTTCTTTCAATCCCGGTATAGTGAACGCCGGCGCGCTGCTCGATGCTGAAAACAATGAGCTTACTATTAATGGCAGCGGTTTCGGAACGGCCTCCGGCAGTGCTGCCGTGCTTTTTTCGGATGCCGACGCATCGGCGGGCTCACAGTTTGAAGAGGTGCCATACAACAGCAGCCTCATCATTTCATGGACGAGTACCAGGATACGGGTGAAGGTACCCACCAAAGCCGGAACAGGTGTTTTCAGGGTTCGCGACAACGCAGGAAATACCGTTACCTCGTCGTCAAGCCTCGAAGTGCGGTTTAGCATACTCACGGCCGACTTTGAATCCGACTATGGCATCAAGCAGTTTACCCTTGGCAACATGAACGGCAACGGCGGTTATTCCATCAAGTACAGCACCAGCACCGCCAACAGCGGAATAAACATCAATGCGAGCCCCGCCAAGGCGACCTTCCAGCGCGCGCTCACCACCTGGAAAGAGAGCGTGGGTGTCAATTTTGTTGAGGCAGGCAACAGCAGTTTGCAGAAGGTGGATCCCGACGATGGTGAGAACCTGGTGATGTATGATAATGGAGGAACAATGCTGGATGACGGTCCTCTTGGCGACGGTGTGCTGGCCACCTGTTTTTCAGGTATCACCATTTGCACGAACAATCACCAGCTTAACCAGGCGCGTAAAACAGGGTTCGACATTGTTATCCGCAATACCGGGTATTCAACGGGTTCCACCGCGTTTACGCTGGGACCCTGCCCGCCATTTTCCGAATCGACCTCGGTGGTGGATCTTGAGTCGGTACTGCTGCATGAACTCGGGCACGCCCTTAATCTCGGACATATCGTCGATCCGATGGAGGGATCTGGCCCGGGCACAGCAACCCCCGCCAAGGTGATGCACTACTCTGTGGCCTACAACCTGCGCCGGATCAGTCTCGATTATGCGGCCAAAGCCGGTGCCGAATACCAGGTAACGCCACATTCATACACCTACGGCACCTGCGTTGTCGGCTCGCCCGAAATGATGCCCCTCACTCCAGTGCTTGAAGTGAAAGACGAATGCCCCGATACGTTTCCCCAAACAGCCACACCGGTCTTTACCAGCGTCAACTTCGACCTGGTACATGCCACAAGCAATAAATTAGTTGACCCTGCGTACAACCAGATGACCACCAACGGCGCCGGCGTCAACATTACGAACAACGCCTACTACCCCATCCGTACCGGACCATCGGGCGGTGACCTTTCCATTGAGGTGCAGAACTATATTACCAGCCCCGGGGAAATAGCAGATTGCTCAATAGGTTCCACCGGCATTGATGTGACGGGGGTAAGGGTGGCATTATACAGAGTGGCATCGTGCCCGGATGCCCGCAACTACCCTACACCGGTAGCTTACCGGACATTTGCCGGCAACGGCGTTGTACAGGCGATTCCAAATCTAACACCCAACACTTCCTATCTCATGGTGGTAGACGGGATCCAGAACACAAAGGCGGTTTTCGACATGGTATTGGCCGGTGAAGCGCTGCCATCCCTTTCTACCGATCTAACCGGCGAAGTAATCGGCGATCATCACCATCTTACGTGGACCACCGATCCCGATTTCGAGGCAACGAGTATGATCCTCGAAAGGAGTGCCGATGGCGTAACGTTCAAGCAACTTGAAGAAATTACCGGCGACCAACTGGAAAACGGCGAGTATTCCGATGTGTCGCCGCTGCCCGGTGTGAATTATTATCGGCTGCGCGTGCAAAATTCCTCGGGTATGATAGAATATTCGAGGGTGGTGTCGCTCAGCGGGATCCAGCCCTTCACGCTAAAGTTATATCCCAACCCTGCCACTTCATGGATATATGTAGAGATATCCAGCGACAACCCCGGTACCTATGGCATCTCGCTGCACAATGTTTACGGGCAGCGGGTGGTGCAAAGACAGGTGAACGTTGTGAGCAAGAAGCATGTTGAGCCAATATATGTTGGCGGTTTAAGCGAGGGCATGTATTTCATTTCTGCTTACGGAAAAGATGGCAAGCGCATTAAAGGCGGCGCGGTGAAGGTGCAGTGAGGAGACGGCAATCGGCAAACGGCAAAGAATTGGTTTCAGTTTTAACTTTTAAGTTTTGCCCGAAGGGCAACTATATCCCCCGCTGGCGGGGGTGGCGCGAAGCGCCCGGGGGTGGACCGTGACCAACGAAAAAAGCTCCATCCCCGTTACTAACAGGAATGAAGCTTTCTAACAAAAAAATTTATTACCACTTATCTACTTCCTCGCTCTCTGAGGGACCCGCCGTATTAACCGGTACCACGGGGATAGTGCCCACCGGTGAGGTGAGGGCAACATCAGGAACTGAAGCATCTTCGTGATCTGTCTCATGATCAGGAGCCTGGTCATGATTGTATGCATCGAAGTCGAAGTCGGGCATCAACTCAGTTTTCACATAATCCACAGCTTCTGTAAGCGCTTTCAAGAACTTGTTGAAATCTTCCTTATACAGGAAAATTTTGTGCCTGTCGTAACCATCTTCATTAAATTTCTTACGGGATTCAGTGATGGTTATGTAGTAATCGTTACCACGAGTGGCCCTTACATCGAAGAAATAAGTTCTCCTTTTGCCGGCCCTAATACGTTTACTATAAACGCTTTCCATCCTTTTTTCGTTGTTGTCGTACGCCACAGTCAATTTTTTTTACAGTTATAATTTTGGTTTAGGGTAAGTTCTACAAATATAATATTGTTTTGGTATTGACAAAATTTTTACAGTACCGCCTGATTGCTAAATCCTAATTTTTAATCTGAAATACATTCCAAAATTTAATCTATGACGCGTCTTCCTCAGTTTGCTGGTGTTCATAAAGATAGGTATAATAACCGTTCAATGCGAGCAACTCTTCGTGGGTGCCCTGTTCAGTGATGCGTCCATCTTCGAGCACCAGTATCTTATCAAATTTAAAAAATGGCAGGATCCGGTGAGTGATCACGAGGGCCGTGCGGTCGTTGAGGAACCTGGTGAGATTTTCCAGGATGTCCTTTTCCGTTCTCGAATCAACGGCGCTAAGGCAGTCATCGAAGATGATCAGCCTCGGGTTTTTTATGAGTCCCCTGGCAATGGAAATACGCTGTTTTTGCCCGCCGCTCAACGTCACGCCCCTCTCTCCCACCATCGTCTCAAACTTGTCATGAAAAGCAAGGATCTCCTTCTCAATGCTGGCATAGCGGGCGGCTTGTTGAACCAGCTCGGGCGAGGCATCCTTCACGCCGAACAAGATGTTGTTGGCGATGGTGTCGCTGAAGAGAAAAACATCCTGTGGTACATAGCTGATCTCCCTGCGCAGGTGTTCCAAATCGATGTGCCGGATGTCGGCGCCATCAATGAGTATTCTCCCCGAATCCACGTCGAACAAGCGGAGCATTAGCTGTGCAACGGTCGTCTTGCCACTTCCGGTGTGCCCCACAAGCGCCACTTTCTCACCTTTTTTAATCTGAAGATTAAAATCTTTCAGCGCGTGAATGCCCGTATTCGGGTAGGTAAAGTTGATCTGTTCGAAGGCAATGTTCCCCTCGATGGGGTTCTCCAGGGCGTTTTGAGGATTGCGGATATCCGGCACCGTATGAAGGAACTCGTTCACCCTTTTTTGCGAGGCGGCGGCGCGCTGGATCATGCTGGCCGTCCACCCGATGGCGCTTACGGGAAAGGTGAGCATATTGATGTACATCACAAATTCCGCGATCGTTCCCACCGACATGCCATGGGCGCCATTGATGGCGTAGAGTCCGCCGATCATGATCGTTAGCAGCGTACTCAGCCCGATCAGCAAGGCCATCGACGGGAAGTATACCGCCTCGAGCCTGGCAAGTCCGATAGCATTCTTTTTGTAGGCCTCACTGTTCACGTCGAAGAAGCGAAGCATCGCCTTTTCCTGCACGAACGATTTGATAACCCTGATGCCGGAATACGATTCCTGTGCGTTGGTGGTGAGGCTGGCCAGCAGCGCCTGTATTTTTTCGCTTTTGCGGTGGATGACGGTGTTTACCGTGTAAATGGTGATGGCCAGTATCGGCAACGGCGACAGCACGTAAAGCGTCAGCTCCCAGTCTTTGCGGATCATATAAAACAGGCAAAACGAGATGCGGAACACGAGGTTGACGAGGTACATGATCGCCGGACCGGTGTACATGCGTACGCGGCTCACATCTTCGGAGATGCGGCTCATCAGGTCGCCCGTGCTGTGCGTTTTGTAAAAGTTGAGGTCGAGTTGCAAGTAGTGATTAAAGACTTCATTTTTTTGGTCGAATTCGATGTGCCGGCTCATCACGATGATAGTTTGCCGCATCAGGAACATGAAAAATCCGGACAGCAATGCGAACACAAGAATGGTGACGCTGAACGCTGCCACTTTTCCGGCAAACGAAAGGTTGTAGCTGGCGAGTTGGTCGTTGAACACGGCAACGAGCGGATCGAAAGAAGCGGGATTGGGTTGGATAGGATCGCCGAGATGCTGCTGCAGCATGTCGAAAATAAAACCGGTGATCTGCGGCGCCAGTATGGCGAAGTAATTCGACAGGATAATGAACAGGATGCCGAAGAAAAACCGGAAACGGTACTTCCACAGGTATTTATTTAGCGAACGCAGGTGTTTCATTGATACGAAGATACGGAAGACGGGAAACGGGCAATGGGAAACGGGCAATGGGCAATAGGCAATGGGCAATAGGCAATAGAATCAGTTTTAACTTTTAACTTTTAACTTTTAACTTTCCGTCCCACCTTCAACAGCTCAATCCCGCTAACACATACAATTGTCGTGGCGCAGATCACGCCTATCGCCTGCCATGGTAAAACAGTCGTCTTAAAAATCGTATCGAGGAACGGCACATAAATGATCAGCAACTGCAACAAAACCGTTAGCACGATCGCTCCCCACATTCCCCTGTTTGAAAAAATGCCACGCGAAAATATCATCCGGTGCGTTGAGCGTGAAGAAAGTGCATTGCCAAGCTGCACAAAGCAAAGCGTAGCGAATACCATCGTCTGCTGCATTCTTACTTCATAACCCTGCAACGTTGCCCACCATTGAACAAAGAGCGAAGCCACGGTCATCATGATCCCTGATAATACAATTTTCCTGACCAGCCCGCCCGCAAACAGGTTTTCTTTGGGCGGCCGCGGCGGCCTTTTCATAATATCTTTTTCGGCAGGTTCGCTTACCAGCGCAATGCCAGGCAACCCATCGGTTACCAAATTGATCCATAAAATGTGAATGGGCAGCAACGGCACCGCAAACCCCAGCAACGGCGCAAGCAATATCGTGAGTATCTCACTTAGGTTACACGACAAAACATACTGGATAAACTTTTTGATGTTTTCGTAAATACGTCTTCCTTCCCGCACCGCCTTCACGATCGTGGAGAAATTATCATCGAGCAGGATCATGTCCGAAGCCTCTTTCGCCACATCTGTACCGGTAATTCCCATGGCCAATCCAATATCCGCCTGCTTCAGCGATGGCGCATCATTCACACCGTCGCCCGTCATCGCCACAAATTCGCCATTGTCCTGCAGCGCCTTCACAATATTCAGTTTTTGAGCCGGCGACACACGCGCATAAACGGATATGTCCCTCACTTTTTCTCCAAGCTGGTTCTCCTCCAGCTTCTCCAGGTCGGCGCCGGTTTTTACATCGCTGCTTTCGCCGTCCAAAATATGCAGGCGCTCTGCAATGGCTCTGGCCGTCAGCGGCTGGTCGCCGGTGATCATCACCGTTTTGATGCCTGCCGTTTTGCATTGCTTCACCGAATCGATTACCTCTTCACGCGGCGGATCGATCATTGCCGTCATGCCCAGAAAATCTAGTTCCTTTTCCAGCGACTCGTCTATCTTCCCCGGCCTTGCGTCGAATATCCTGTAAGCAAAAAACAGCACCCTCATTCCCTGCGACGCCCATTCATCATTCAGCTTCAGCAATTCCTGGGCTCTCTCTTTGCCGCGAATGGCTGCGAGCATCTTTCCAGGCGCCCCCTTAACGAACAAAATGTATTTATCGCCATAGCCATGCAGCGTGCTCATGCGCATCCGCACCGAATCGAATGGCAATTTATCCTGCAACGGAAAATCCTGTTCTGTCCTTTCCTTCGAGGCGCCCTTCTCCAGGGCATAGTTCACGAGGGCGGTTTCAGTAGGGTCGCCGAGCAGGCTTCCATCCTTCACCACCCGCACTTCATTGTCGAGCAGCATGGCGCTGGTGAGTAGTTCCTCTTTACCCTTTTCCGCGTTTACTTTTTCCACGGTCATCACGTTTTGCGTAAGCGTTCCCGTTTTATCTGTGCAGATGTAAGTAACGGAGCCGAGCGTTTCCACTGCAGGTAATTTCCTGATGAGTGCCTTTTGCTTCACCATCCTGTTGGCGCCGCGAGCCAGGGCAATAGTAATGACGGCAGGAAGCGCTTCGGGAAGCGCGGCAACTGCCAACGACAATGCAGTGAGGAACATCTGAAATGCCGGCTCGCCACGCAGTAAACCCAATCCAAAAACAATTATGCAGATGATGATGACGATCACCGCGAGCTGCTTACTGAACACCGACAGTCTTTTTTGCAGCGGCGTTTGTTGATAACCGGTGTCCATCAGTCCGGCAATATTCCCGATCTCCGTGTGCATGCCGGTGTCTGTAACGACCGCCTTCGCCGAGCCGTTACTAACGATGGTACCCTTGAAGATCATATTGAGCTGATCGCCCGGAACAAGTTTTTCACCCGCTACCGGTTCCGATATTTTTTCTATGGTATTGCTTTCCCCGGTTAACGATGCTTCGTCTGTCTTAAGCGAGCTGACGGAAATCAGCCTTGCGTCGGCGGGCACAATGTCCCCTGCCTCCACCAGTATCACATCGCCGGGAACGAGTTCGGAGACCGCAATTTTTGAAGGTTGGTTGTTGCGAAGCGCCACGGCATGTTGCGTGGTCATTTTCTTCAACATTCTCACCGATTGCTCCGCGTTATTTTCCTGCGAAAATCCCAGCCAGGCATTTGCGATGATAATGGCGAGAATAACGAATGCATCGGTGTGCTCGCCAACGCTGAATGAGATGACGGCCGCAATGACCAGAATAACGATCATCACGTCTTTAAACTGTCCGAAGAGAATGGCGAGCCTGGTTTTTTGTTTCGTTTCCTGCAGTTCGTTCTTTCCAAATTCCTGTTGCAGTGCGGGTATCCGGTTGTTATTGAGTCCGGACGCCGACGTCTTAAATGTTTCGAATATCTCCTCAATGCTTTGCCGGTACCACTCGCTCATGTTATTCTATTGGTTTAATCGGTCTGCTTGTCATTTGTCAAATTAGTCCTAAGTACGTTTCAGTGAAGGGCAGCGTCCATGTATTTTATCTATTTTCGTCGATAACCGTGTGCCCTCACACCCCTAAACTAAACCAAAATAAATGAGAAACCTCTTGTTTGTTGCCCTGGTGGTATTTGTCCACCGGGTCAATTATGCACAGAGCAATTATGCACTCCAGTTCAACAGCACGAACAAATATGTACAGGTAAGCGATAACGCTGCACTCGACGTCAGCGGCGCTTTTACACTGGAAGCATGGGTTTACCCTACCGGCCCCGGCTCGCACGCCACCGAAGGCGGTATGATCATCAACAAGGAAAACACTTACGAAATAGCACGATTCGCCGATGGCACGATCAGGTTCGCATTAAGTGCCAATGGTGGCGGCACCGACTGGGCGTGGACCAGTTCAGGTCTTACTGCTCCGCTTAACCAATGGTCGCATCTGGCGCTGGTCAAAAATGGCGCAACGGTTACCCTGTATCTTAATAGTAAGTCGCCGGCTACTTTTAATGCGCAACCGGCAGTGCTCGCCGCAAATACTCAACCGCTAAGAATCGGTTCGCGTGCAAACTCAGCCGTTCAAAATTTCGACGGATTGATTGACGAGGTGCGCATATGGAATACAGCCAGAACACAGCATGAGGTCAAGACGAACATGTTCAATAAAAGCCTGGCCAATAACGCAAGCGGACTTGTGGCGTATTACCGGATGAATGAGGGTAATGCAACTACCGCCAACAACTCCTGTACAAATGTTACGGGAATCAATGGTACACTTTTCAACAACCCGGTGTGGGCAGCAAGCCCGGTGCAGTTTACGGCCAACGGAATGGCGTTCGATGGTTCTAACGATTACATTAGCGTTCCTGACAACGCTGCACTCGACATTTCCAACGCAATAACGTTGGAGGCATGGTGCTACGCTACGAAAAACACGGGCATTCAGAACGTAATTTGCAAATCGAGCCAGGCCGTTAACACCGGTTACATTTTTCCGCGTACCGATAACGGCTGGACCGATGCCGTGGTATATCTGCACATCGGTGGATGGCAACGATTGTCGGCCCCCTACCCTTCATTAAATGCCTGGCATCACCTGGCTGCCACTTATGATGGGGCCACGATTAAAATGTATATCGACGGCAACTTGGCGGCGTCGATGCCGAAGACCGGCAACATCAGCGTCAACAATAATGTGCTGGCGCTGGGGAATCAACCGGGTTACGCTGAATATTTTGGCGGCAAAGCAGATGAGATCCGTGTGTGGAACGTGGCGCGAACACAAGCGCAAATCCAAAACAATATGCAAAATGAGCTCGACCCTTCAACGCAAACTGGTCTGGTGGCCTATTACACATTTAACCAGGGCATTCCCGATGGCGATAATGCCGGACTTTCAACGCTGATCGACCGGAAAGCAGATAATTACGGCACGCTCACAAATTTTTCGCTAAGCGGTACGTTATCCAACTATTCCACTCAATATGTTAATCTTGTTGTTTTGCCGTTACAGTGGCTGAATTTCAAAGTTCAAAAAAAAGAGGAAGAGGTATTACTCAGCTGGAGCACATCACTGGAACTGAATACAAAAAACTTTACCATTCAGCGAAGTAATGGCGGGGTTCGGTGGAACGACATTAGCATTGTGCGCGCCGCAGGTACCAGCAATACAATTTTACAGTACAGTTACACTGATGAGCATCCGGCTCCGGGCCTCAACAGCTATCGCATTTTATCAAGGGACAGCGATGGCGCAATCAGTTACAGTGAAATACAATCCGTAAAATTCGCTTCGCCTGCTGCCTCGTTTGCCGTTCTTGAAAATCCGGTGAATGGTGGGTCGCTCCGCATCAGCGTAAATAAAACGCTATTCCTGTCGTTGTACAGTTTCGACGGCAGGTTGCTTTGGGCAAAGCAATTTAAAGAAGGAACCACTTCGATTGATGTGAGCCATTTCGCAAAAGGCACATACGTGTTACAATCGATGGACACCTCGGTAAAATTCATCATACAATAACCTGTAAACCTTCATCAATAGCGACTCGTTCTATTACAGAGAAAATAATTCTATTTTGAAAGAGACCTAATATCCTTCACTTCAAGAATTTGTTTTGAAGGACGTCTTGTTACCGCGTGTATCATTGCTTTACCGAGTTCTTGCAGGGTAAGCACGCCGGAGGGTGCGAAGAACTTTATCAGCTTTGCAATAACAACATAAAGCTTTATAACATTTTTTTGATCCGCAACGGGCAGCATGGCGGCGGGACGAAAATTATAAGCTTTTGCAAAGGACATTTTCATCAGGGCGTTCTCTGTTTTACCCTTCACTCTTGCCCACATTATTCTGCCGCGCTCCGTGCTGTCGGTGCCGCTGCCGGTAATATAACAGAATACCATGTTCGGGTTCACCTTTGATAAGACGCTTGCAAAGGCAATGGTGGTATCATAAGTGATGTGATGATAACGGGTTTCTTTCATGCCGACGGAACTGATGCCCGCGCAATAAAAGCAGGCGTCGTAGCCGGCAACCTCCGTTTCAAATTCCTGCAGCTTCATAAAATCCGGCACAATCAATTCCTTCAGCCGGGCATGTTCAATGCCGCATGGCTTCCTGGAAATGCTCAACACTGATGAAACGTTCTCGTTTTGCAAACACTCTAACAACACTCCCTCCCCTGCCATTCCTGTTGATCCCGTGATAATTACTTTCATCCTGAAATTTATAATATTTTCACGTATTCGTCCAGCCGAAAGCTAACCGCCGCAAATGACCCTGAAAATGGCGCAAAGAACCCTGTAGAAACTTTTTTTCGTTGGCTACTTTTGAAATCGAAAGACAAACCAAAAAAGCAAATATTATGAAGACAAGATCAATATGGGCAAATCTTGCCGTAAGCGACCTGGCGCGCACAACAAAATTTTATACAGGCATAGGATTTAAACCCAATGGATCATCCAGCGAATTAACCAGCTTTATTGTTGGCGAGGACGAGTTCGTGATCCACTTTTTTCTAAAAGGCATACTTAAAAACGCTATAAAAGGCGAACTAGCCGATTTGGAAAAAGGGAACGAAATTATATTCACGCTTGGCGCCGAAAGCAGAGATGAAGTTGACAATTGGGAGAAAAAGGTTATCCAGGCAGGAGGAAAAATCATCTCGCAACCAGAAGAGTTTGGGGAAGGATACTACGGTTTTGTTTTTTCTGACCCGGATGGACATAAGTTTAACGTCTTTTATATGTAAGCACGATGAGAAAAGTAATTGCGGCAATCAATATGACAATTGACGGATTTTGCGATCACACCTCGGGGATCCCGGATGACGAAATACATCAACATTACACGGAGCTGTTACGCAGTGCAGGCATCACTTTATACGGCAGAATTACATATGAGCTTATGCGCTACTGGCAACCTATAGTAACAAATCCAACAGGCAATAAGTCGATGGACGAATTTGCGGTAGCCATTGATAATATTCCGAAAGTCGTTTTTTCCCGAACGCTGGAAGATACCGGATGGGACACCGCAAGGTTGGCAACGAAGGATGTTAAAGAAGAAATTTTACAACTGAAGCGAATGCCAGGTAAAGATATTTTGATTGGCAGTCCGGGATTAATTGTAACCTCGATGAATCTTGAGCTGATCGATGAATTGCAGCTCTGTATTCACCCGGTTATAGCAGGGAGCGGTTTGCCGTTATTTAAAAATGTTAAGGACAAGCCTGTTCTTAAGCTTATCAAAACAAAACCCTTTAGCGGCGGTGCAGTAATTCTTTATTATGTGCCGATAAAAAAATGAATGCCGGCTGCCAGGTGAGCCATACAGGCAAGTAAATTGAGCTTTTACAATGGTCAATGGATTGGATTGGACCTGGGTCCCATCGCGATAAAGAATTTCATCAACTATTCTTTGGTGCGCCTGGGTATAGATACTATCGATCCCTATCAGCCGTGCAGATTGCGGAGAGAGAGGGATTGCCTGCGGCGATCCCTTAGATGGTGGCTAAAGAACA